>NZ_JAOVUA010000002.1:0-302429 GCF_027737785.1 Campylobacter sp. JMF_06 NA1 | reverse complement strand
CAATAATAAATAAAATAACACGCATTGGAAAATAACAGAAGTTAGATTTCAAAAACGGAAAGTGGATTATATTCAAGGGTTGCTTAAAAAGAGATTAAAAACTAGAAAAAATTTTTTGAAATTTTAAAATTTAATCTTTAAGCAAAATTTTATTTTCTGCCCGTTTTACGACGCGACCCACGATAGCGGCACTTTCGTATCCTGCATTTTTTAAATTTTGCACCGCCCTAGCGACATCTTTTTCACTTATAGCGAGCAAAAGCCCGCCACTAGTTTGTGCATCGGCTAAAATCACTTCCGCTTCTTTATCGCAAAACGGAGCGATAAATTTCAAATTTCTATAACTTCCGCCAGGGATTAGCCCCTCATCTAGGCACTTTTGCACGCTTGCAAAAAGCGGAATTTCACGCACGAAAATTTCAAAGCTAATGTTTTCATTTATCATTTCTAGCGCGTGTCCCAAAAGCCCAAAGCCCGTGATATCGGTCGCAGCGTGTATTTCTAGCCCACTAAGCGCACCCAGAGCGTATGAATTTAGCCTAATCATACTCTCGATTGCGTCGCGAAATTCAGCGAATTTCAAAAATTTCGCCTTTATCGCCGTTGAGATTACGCCAGTGCCAATAGATTTTGTCAGCACGAGCAAATCGCCTTCGCGCGCAGTATTATTCGACCAAAATTTCCCCGGATCAACCACGCCAGTAGCGCTTAATCCATAATAAATTTCTTTCGTTTTTATCGTGTGTCCGCCCACTAGCACGCCACCGCACTCGCTGATTTTGCTCTTACCCCCAGCTAAAATTTCTTGCAAAATTTCATCACCAAAATGGCAATCATCAAATCCAACGATATTTAGAGCATTTATCACTTTTGCGCCCATTGCGAAGATGTCGCTGAGCGAATTTGCCGCGGCGATTTGGCCGAAAATGTATGGATCATCGACAATCGGCGTGATGAAATCGAGCGTCTGCACGAGCGCCAAGCTCTCACTTATGCGAAAGACGCTCGCGTCCTCGTTGCTATCGATCGACGATAGTAAATTTGCATCGGGCGTGATTATGCTTCCAAGGTTTTTCGTTAGACCCGCCGGGTCCAGCTTGGCTGCTCAACCCGATGCGCTGATAAATTTCGTAAGGTTAAAATCACGATAAATCATAGTTTTATAGCTTCGTATTTTGATAAAATTTCCATAATCTCATAAGCGTTTGAAATTTCGCCAAGGGCTAGGTCGCCGACTAATTTATAGCTTTCCAAACAGCTTCCGCAGCTTAGTATTTCCACGCCCGCCTCGCTTAAATTTTTTAATGCTTCAAAGCTTGAGTGAGCGCGATTCGTGGTGATAAATACGGCGTTATTTACGCAAATGACTTTGGCTGGTTTTTGCTCTAAATTTAATAACGCGCCCAAAAATTTAGCCAAAAGCGCCTTGCCGACTGCGCCAGAACCGCAACTTTCTTCGTTTAAAAACACCACCTTTGGCTTAGCGAAATTTGGCGTATCGCAAAAAATATCGTCCAAACTCTCATCTTTTAGCTCATCGGTTTTGGTAAGCGAAATCGTGGCTTCACCGCTATTTTCGCTGATTTGCGCGTCAAATCCGTTTTTTTGTAAAAATCGTTTTATATTTTCTTTGGGTGCGATATCATTAACCAAAATTTCCAAATTTTCGCCGATTTTTAGCGATTTTAGGGCTTTTTTGGTAAGCAAAAGTGGCTCGGGGCACGATAAATTTCGACAATCTAGTTGCAAATTAAATCCTTAAAAAAATATCTTTGACACGCAAAGCTAGCGAGGAAAAAATCCTCGCTCAAATTTTATAAACGAGGATATTTTTCCTCAAACTGCGATTTCGCCACGCTTCCTTTATCCAAAAGCTCGCGATACCAGTAGTGGTGAAGCACATAAACTTCCTCTTCTGGTTTATGTCCATCTATCATAGAGTGAATCGCTCCGCTGATAGCAAACACGGTCATATAGATATGCACGCACAAAAACACAGCGCAAACTGCGCCAAGCAGGTTATGTACGATGACACTAGCGCGCAAAACCTCGATTTGGCTCACGCCACCAAGTGCGCTATTTACCGCAGGCGCGCTGTAATCCAAAAAATACATTGACGCACCAGTGGCTATCATCACCATACCGCCCACAGTCGCTATCCAAAACCACGCCTTTTGGCCAGCGTTAAATTTACCAGCAGGGATTGCGCGCTTGGTTTTGCTAAGGTATCCGCCCATGATAATCATCCATTTAATATCATAAAAGCGTGGCAGCATACGCCAAAACCACAAAACAAACATCGGAATCACAGCGATTGCAAATGCGATAGTGGCGATTCCATGGGCGTTTTTACAAAACCTCACGAAGCTTCCCCCGCCAAAACTCTCGCCAAACATCATTATTAGACCAGTTGGCACCAAAATCGCCCACGAACTAGCCGCGACGAAGTGAAAACATCGCTCAAAAAGGGTAAATGCAAGCACAGGCTTGCCAGCGTGGTGGTCGAAGTGTTTCGCCCCCACAATCAAATAATGCCCCAAAAACGAGAGTATCACCGCAAGGCTAGCCCCCAAGGCTAACCACGCAAAAAATCCTGAACTTTGAAGTTGCACAAAAAGCGGTGCTAGGCCATCTTCGTATAAATTTATGTTTTCTAGTCGGGCTTTCCCCCACACATTATTCCCACTAGTTTGCACAACCTGTGCATATGGTCGGTCCTCGGCATACGCGCCCAAACAGGCGCAAAGCACACAAAAGAACTTCTTCATATATTTCCTTGACACAAAAATTTAGGGATTATAGCGTTTTAAGCCAAATTATGGCTTAGAAAATTTTATTAGTTTCTTCGCCTAAATTCCTCATAACCAAACTCTATCATATCCTCGACATTTCCGCTCTCATCTACCATTACCAAATTTGGCAATTTTATGCCATTAAAGGTCGTGTTTTTAACTATCGTGTAGTGGATTTGATCTTCGAAAATCACCCTATCGCCGATTTGCAAAGGTTTGTCAAATTTATACTCTGGCTCACCTGCTTCCAAACCTACAATATCACCAGCTAGGCAGGTATTTCCACCGAAACGATAGACAAATTTGCCCTCCTTGCTCTCGCCACGCACCGCAGGGCGATATGGCATAAGCACGGTATCTGGCATGTGTGCCTCAGCCGAAGTGTCCAAAATCGCGATGTTTGCGTCGTTTTCGACGATATCAAGCACGCTAGCGACTAGATATCCGCACTCCCAGCCCACAGCCTCGCCCGGCTCTAAAAACACCTCCACGCCGTATTTTTCGCGGAATTTTTTGATTAAGCTAATTAGCAATTCGACATTGTATCCCTCGCGCGTGATATGGTGTCCGCCACCGAAATTTAGCCATTTAAGTGAGCCAAAATATTTGCTAAATTTCGCCTCAAACGCCTCTAAAACGCGCTTTAAATTCTCCGCACCCTCTTCGCAAAGTGCATGAAAATGAAATCCACTAATCCCCTCTAAAAACACGCTCTCTTCGCTAATAGCGCGCTCTAACGCCCCTAGCGTCATACCAAGGCGGCTAAATTTACCACACGGATTGTAAGCGTCTTTGGGCGCAAAAGAAGTTTGCGGATTTAGGCGAAGCCCACATTGCACGCCAGCACTCATCGCCTGCGCGCGGTATTTTCGCCACTGAGAGGCGCTATTGAAAACCACATGATCGCTAAGGGATAAAATTTCAGCCATATCGCACTCTTTAAAAGCTGGCGAGTATGTATGCACCTGCGCGCCCGCTCCAAGCATTTGCCTAGCGAATTTCGCCTCGTGCAAGCCGCTGCAAGTCGCCCCAGATAGATATTTTTTCACTAGTGGCATACCAAGTGAAAATGCAAAGCCTTTTAATGCACACAAAACCACTGCCCCACTTCGCTCGCCCACGCTTTGCAAAAGGGCTAAATTTGCCCGCAATTTCGATTTTTCGCACACATACGCTGGGGTTTGAATTTCATCAATTTTCATAAAAATCCTTTTGTAAAATTTTTTAATTATATAAAATTTTATAAAATTTTGGCTAAAATCGCCGAATTTTAAATCAAAGGAAAGATATGGTAGAAGTGGAATTTTTAGGTCCAATCGGCAAAGAGCCGATGAAATTTGACGCCAAAACACTTAGCGAAGTAAAAGAGATTTTAAGCAAAGATAGCTCGCTAAAAGAGTGGCTATCTAGCTGCGCCGTAGCAGTAAATGACAAAATGGTCTATGAGCTAAATACCGCGCTTAAAGACGGCGATAAAATCAGCCTTTTGCCACCGGTTTGTGGGGGTTGAGATGAAGTTTGCTGGCAATTTTTCTTTGCACGATGGCGCGCTTGATATCCCTGCGATTTCGAATTCATGGTATGAGCGTTACAAAGGCGCAAACTGCGGTGCGCTGATTACTTTTATCGGCATTGTGCGCGATGAAGATGGTATTAGCGGACTTAGTTTTGATATATACGAGCCGATTTTGCGCTCGTGGTTTCAATCGTGGCAAACAAAGGCGCAACAATCTGGCGCGCAGGTTTTTTTCGCGCACTCAAAAGGCGATGTGAGCGTGCATGAAAGCTCATATATCGCGGGCGTGCTAAGCCCACAACGCAAGGTCGCACTTGCTTTGATAAACGATTTTGTCGAGGATTTTAAGGCAAATGCGCCGATTTGGAAATACGATTTGATAAAGGGTGAGCGAATTTACGCTGCTTCTCGCTCGCAAAAACTGCGCGGCGCAGGTATTTTGGCAGAGTAAATTTGCAAAATTTGCAAATTTACTTACTATTGATTACAAACCAAACCATAAGCACCATAAACAACACAAATAAAACATAACCAAGATAATTTACTCCACCTTTTTTAGCCAAAATTTCATCATCTTGCATTTCTAAAAATTTTAAAAATCTCTTGCAAACCAAATACCTACCAAGCATAGCACATAGCATCGATATGCCCATACTAATCGCTCTATCTATGCTTTTATCTAAATTTGGAAAAATAATAGTAAGTAGAAAATTAACAGCAAAAATAAGTCCTGCTAACCAATAAATTTTTCTATAAACCAAAAAGAAAATCGTCCCAAAAAAAGCCCAAAGGCTAAAAGTATTATCAAATTCTAATTTTTCGCCTTTACCTGCTGCAAAAAATTTTTCGCAATCTTTGGCATAAAGTTCAATCTTGTTTGGAGTTTTTATATATAGTGCGAGTTTTTCTCTAAGCAAATTTGGATTGTTAAACACCTCTTTTGCATAATCTGTCATAAATTTCCTTTTAAAAATTTGATAAAATTTTCGCCAAATTTATAATAAATTCGGCGAGAGTGTAAGTTAAAATTTAAACACATCTTTTGCAGATGAAATTTGCTTCGCCATACCAATATCGATTTTTTGGTAACCGCATTTAAAAATCGGCTCCAAAACCTCGGTAAAAAAGGCGTTTAAGCCCTCTTGGGTAATCTGCTCGTTGCTCGCATACCTTGCTAGCCCCATAAAAATACCATGTCCGATTTCGTTGCCAAAGCGCGCTTCCTTGCCCATGAAATCGTTTAGCGCGTGGCACACAGCCACTGTGGCTTTGGCGTTAGCAACATGATTGTCGTTTAAAAAGTCTTCGAGCACGCCATAATCGCACTCGCATTTGATCCAGCGAAATGCTTTCGCGCTAGACGGGGAAATTTGGGTGTCATTGACATTTGCTGCGCAGATGATAAAGAGGTTTTTTGGCACGGCGAAATAGGATTTATTGTCTTTGACAATCACGCTGAATTTTTCCATTTCCGCCTCATCGAGGGTGTCGATGAAGTGCGAGTTTTTGGTGCGGATGATAGAGAGCGGGTCGTTTTCGTCATATCTGCGCTCCAAAAGCGCAATGCTCTCGCCAAAAATTTCATCAAAATTTCCGCTATCAATGGAATCAATTATCAAATAATACTCGCCTTTTGGATCTTTTAGCGCCTTTTTGCAAAGCGCCTTAAATTCGCCATTTACTAGCTTACCAGCCACGAAACCATCGATAAAATCGCTATATGAGAAGCTCTCATGGAAGCTAAGGTAGCAAAAATGGCTAGGGCTTAATTTTTTATCCTTGATTAATGCGCGAATTCTTCTAGTTTTTCCTGAGCCGATTGCACCGAAAAATATCGTATTTTTGGCGACTTCTTCGCTTTTGTAATTTTGCAAATACTCGAAAAATAGCGAAGCATAGACCGGTTTGGCGTTATATGGAGCTTGGGCAGGGTATGGTTCGAACTCGCTCATAAATTTCGCGCTAGCCTCGTAAAAATCGGAGAAATTCTCGATTTGCATGGCATAGAGCGAATTTAGTAAATTCACGCTTTCATTTTTATATAAAAATGTCGGAAGCTCATCGTTAGCCTGCGTGAAAATACTAGCTAGCAAGTAGAGTTTTTCTGGGCTTGCCTGCTCCAAGCCTGCACCCGCGCCCACGCCTAAATTCAGCGAACCCTCGTCGCCCAAATAATGCTCTAATAAGAAAAAATTGTCCGCCTTCATCGTGGCTTTTAAAAACTCAATTACGACAAAAGGCTGATTATGCAAGCAAATATCAAAAAATTCGCTGGCTAAATTCGCGTCAATGCTGATAAATAGCCTATACATCGTGTCGTAAAAATTTATGATTTTTTGCTTAAATTCGTTTCGTTGAAGGCGTTCTTGGGTTGCCATATTGAAATTTTTGATTATGTTTTCAATAAAAACATAAAGCGACACTACATCTTTATCCTCACCGCTAAGCACGCTCTCTACGCTAGTGGCGGCTGTTTTTGGGAAAAGATCTTTTTTGGCTGCGATACGGTCTTTGAAAACAAAATCGTAATAAAACGCGCCGATATTCGCGTCAAAAAATTGCTCCATAAAAAAATACTCAGCATGCGGGAATTTCTCGCCGAAGCTTAAAATTTTGTCGCTTCTTAAATTTCCGTCGCTGAAATTTATGTATAAATTCGACAAAAAATCGCTCTCAAAATCATCGAAACTATTTAAATTGTGCTTTAAAGTTTGCAAATGTTTTGAAATGGCTAGGTGTTTTTTGACCCAATACTGGTTTTTGCTATGATTTTTCCAATCGCTAGCAAGCGCGGTAATTTGCTCTTTTGTGAAATCTTGCATGGACTTTTCCTTTTAAGATAAATAAAACCTCGCAAGATACCTAAATTTAAATAAATAATAAATAAAACTTATTGTATGCCTGAGATTAACGGGACAAATTCGCACGCACCCAAATTTTCTTGGCTTATCTCGCTAGGCGAAATTTTATGAAATTTAATGATATATTGCGCTCCGCCCTCACTCATGGGAGCCACCAAAATACCGCCGATTTTAAGCTGAGCGAAGAGCCTGTCGCTAATTTTGGACGCGCAGGCTGAGAGTAGTATCCTATCATAAGGCGCAAACTCGCGCCAGCCCACATTACCGTCATCGTGGCGGAGATTTATGTTGCGAATACCCAAATTTGCAAAGTGTTTTTTCGCCTCGCCCACCAGCCTCTCCACGCGCTCCACAGCAAAAACCCTACGCACCATATATGCCAAAATCGCAGACTGATACCCGCTTCCACAGCCGATTTCTAGGACATTTTCTACGCTCTCATCAATGTCAAGCGCCATGCTCATTCTAGCCACAGTTAGCGGAGAGCTAATCCACTGAGACGCCAAAATCGGTTGCGCATTTAAGCTAAACGCATGCGCGCTAAATGGGGCAAACTCGCTACGAGATACGCTTTTTAATGCGTCATAAAGCGCTGGCGAAATAGCGATTTTATCAGCGATTTCCTCCGCCATTTTTTCGCAACGAAGTTTTTCTAAACTATCCAAAATTTTCTCCATTATTTTAAAATGAACTACGAATGCCGACGATTTTTTGCGGGGCGGACGAAGGGCTAGACTAAGTCGTCTGCCCGAGTTCGCAACGCAAAAAAGCTAGGCTGGGTTCAACCGCCAAACTCCCTAGAAATCGTCGAAGCTTAGGCTACCTTTTGAATAATTCGTAACCTTACTTTCAAAGAAATTCGACTTTTGGTCATTAAATTTCGAAAAATCATCGACCCATTTTATCGGGTGAGAGGCGCCGTATTTTTTCTCTAAACCAATCGCAAGCAATCGTTGATCGACTAGGTAGTGTATGTATTCTTCGATGATATCGTCTGTAAAGCCCATGATTTGGTTATCTGTGATATATTTACCCCATTTGATTTCCAAATTTCCAGCTGTTTCAAACATTTCGTAAATTTTACTGATATTTTTCTCGTGGAAAAGGTCAGGTCGTTCTTTGCGCACGGAGTTTATCATGTTTTGGAAAAGTAATAGGTGCGTGATTTCATCTCTTTGGATAAATCTAATCATCTGCGCTGAGCCAAGCATCTTGCCAGCGCGTGCCAAGGCATAAATCGAAGTAAATCCGCTGTAAAAATAAATGCCCTCTAAAATTTGATTCGCAACCATGGCTAAAAGCAGTTTATCGTCCGTAACCTCGCCTGCTAGCTCCTCATACACACTCGAAATATAGGCGTTTTTCTCGCGCAAAACATCATCGTGTTTTTCCATTTCATAAATCAAATCAGTATTTTCGCAAATCGCCTCGACCATTACCGCGTAACTTTTGCTGTGATTTGCCTCTTCGTAGGCTTGGCGAGCGAGCACAGCGTTGATTTCAGGGGCTGTTATGTAAGGATTTATGTTATCAGCTAGATTATTTGTCTGGAAGCTATCCATGGAGATTAGCTGGCTCCATACCAAATCATACATGCGTTTTTCGGCGGTTGTGAGATTGAAGTTATAATCCCTCACATCGTCAGTCGTATCGACCTCTTTGGGAAACCAAGTATTTGCCTCCATAATGTCCCAGAGTTTGAGCGCCCATTGGTATTTTGCCTTGGTGAAATTTAGTATTCCGTGCGGATTGCCGTTAAAGACCTTGCGATTGGTGAGAGTTTCGTCTGAAAAGGGGTTGTAGATTTTTTTTCTATCCATAATTTTGCCTTTTTTTGAAATTTAACTCGCAATTCTAGCAAAATACAAATTAGAAATTTCTAAGAGAGATTTTTAGAGGCGAGATTATCTTTGTGGGGTCGAAATTTTGCTTTGGCGCGCCAAGATCTCCCAAATTTTCGCCAGTATCAAGGAAATTTTGCAAAAAATACTCGCCCGTGTATCCTTGCTCGCACAAAATTTGCGCCATTTGTGAAATGTCACTTTCGCTTAAAAGATCGCTATGCACAGTAGTTCGCACCTCGAAGGCGAAATTTACGGATAATAAAAATTTCAAAGTTTGAAGGAAATTTTCGTAAAAATTTGATTTTGTGATAAAGCTAAATTTAGCCTCATGCGCCTTAAAATCAAGCGAGATAAAATCGACTAAGCCCAAATTTACGGCGTTTTGTATGATTTGTGGATTTGAGCCGTTTGTGTCGATTTTGACCTCAAAACCCAAATTTTTCGTTTTTTGCAAAATTTGCATAAATCCCCTAGCACAGGTGCATTCGCCCCCGCTAAACACCACGGCTTCTAACTTACCCACGCGCGAGCGCAAAAACGCAAATAGCTCATCTTCGCTGATTTTGCCCTCGCCACGCACGACGCTCGGATTATAGCAATACGCACAGCGCATATTACACCCCGCAAACCACACAATAGCCGAGAGCCGCTCAGGGAAATCTGTCATCGTAAATGGCGTAATATGGTAAATTTCAGAATTTTGCATAATTGTGAATTTTAAAATTTAGCCAAATTTAAACACGCTAAATTTGGCTAAATTTGACTATTTTTCTTCGAATTTTACCTTATTTTCATCGAAAAACACTCTCTCTTTGTGTTCGCCCTTTTTGCCTACATTGAAGCTCTCCACAGGGCGCAAATACCCCATTACACGGGTATAAACTACACATTTTGTGCGTTTTTTTTCTAACTCTTTTGGGAATTCCATCTTTTGCTCCTTATTTAAATTTCAAAATTTCAAATTTCAAGCACCCTTGCTCTCATACTCCGCCATTAACTCAGCGTCGCATTTCGGGCAGTATTCGTGCTCGCCTGCGATATATCCATGTTTCGTGCAGACGCTAAATACAGGCGAAATCGTAATATATGGGAGTTTGTAGTTGCTAATGACATTTTTGATAAATTTCTTGCACGCCGTGCCTGAACTAATGCGCTCTTTCATATACAAATGAAGCACCGTGCCCCCTGTATAGCTACTTTGTAGCTCGTCTTGCATATCCAGCGCCGCGAACGGATCATCGCTAAAACTTGCTGGGACTTGGGTAGAGTTTGTGTAGTAGATATTTTCGCCAAAGCCCGCTTGTATGATATCTGGGTAGCGTTTTTTATCCTCTTTGGCGAAGCGATATGTGGTGCCTTCCGCTGGCGTTGCTTCGAGGTTGTATAGATTTCCTGTGTTTTCTTGGAAAAGGCGAATTTTGTGACGCAAATACTCGATCAATTCTAGCGCAAATTCACGGCCAAATTTGGTTGTAATGTCCTCTTTATCATCTGTGAAATTTCTAATCATTTCGTTTGCGCCGTTAATGCCAATAGTGCTAAAATGGTTGTTAAAGCCCGGCAAATAGCGCTTGGTGTATGGATACAACCCGCGTTCGAACATTTCCTTGACAAACACACGCTTTTTCTCCAAAGTGCTTTTTGCTAACTGCAAAAGCGTTTCAAGCCTAGCGTAAAGTGCCTCTTTATCGCCTTTGTAAAGGTATCCAAGGCGGGCTAAATTTATCGTTACCACGCCGATACTTCCAGTCATCTCAGCACTGCCAAAAAGCCCGCCACCGCGCTTTAAAAGCTCTCTAAGATCTAGTTGCAGTCTGCAACACATCGAGCGAACTGCGCCCGGTTTATAGGCTTTTGGATTTTCGACTTTGTTACCGTTTTCGTCTGTGATATACTGGCTTCCGACGAAATTTTGAAAATAGCTTGATCCGATTTTGGCTGTGTTTTCAAACACTGCATTTGCTGCGTCGCTGTCCCAATCGAAATCCTGAGTGATATTTACGGTAGGAATCGGGAAGGTAAATGGCTGACCGCATTTATCGCCCGCTGTCAAAACCTCGTAAAATGCGATAACAATGCGTCTCATCTCTGGCTCAAAATCGCCGTAAGTTAGCTCTATTAGGGAGTTTTTGCCACGCTCTTTTGCCCTTTGCAACAGCTCCTCATCATCGATTCCCTCAAAAAGGTGGTGTTGGTTTGAGGTAGGGATTTGCGCCTTTAAATCCTCTGGGCAGGTCATATCAATCGTAACATTTGTAAATGGGCTCTGACCCCAGCGCGCTGGGACATTTAGGTTATAAACGAAGCTTGTGATTGCCTTTTTGATCTCTTTGTCGCTTAATTTATCCTTAAAAACATAAGGGGCAAGATAGGTATCGAAGCTAGAAAACGCCTGCGCTCCCGCCCACTCGCTTTGCAAAATTCCTAAGAAATTCGCCATTTGATGAAGCGCCTCTCTAAAATGCTTCGGAGCCTTGCTCTCTACGCGACCCCTAACGCCGTTAAATCCCTCATCGAGCAATACTCTTAGGCTCCAACCAGCGCAGTATGCGGTTAGGCAATCTAAATCGTGGATATGATAATCGCCGTTTCTGTGCGCCGCCCCCTCTTCGCGCGAATACACCTTGTCTAGCCAGTAGTTTGCGATGACCTTGCCAGCGGTGTTGTTGATAAGTCCTGCGTTTGAATAGCTTGTGTTTGAATTGGCTAAAATTCGCCAATCTGATTTGCCGATATATTCATTGACGGTTTGGGTGCAGTTTATGTAGGTAGTGTCTTCTTCTAACCCATAGACATGCTCTCTTTGCATTTTGTGCGTGTGGCGATAGATCATAAAACTTTTTAAAACATCGAAATTTCCGCTTTCAAACAGCTTTTTTTCTATTATGTCTTGGACATCTTCGACACTTAGGCTATCTTTGAAAACAATCGTTTTTAGGACATTTTCGAAGACTTTTTCGTCAAAATTTGCGCCCACACTCTCATAGGCTTTTTTGATAGCGTCTTTTATTTTGTAATCTTTGAATTCTTGAAAACTACCATCTCTTTTAATAATTTTTATCATTAACTCCCCCTAAAAAAGAAACGCGAAAGTATAGCAAGATATAGTTAAAATTTATTGAATTTTGTAGCAAGATAATAGTTAAAATTTATTGAATTTTGTAGTTTGAAAAACAAAGTTAAATTTAACCAAGGCTTAGTATAATTGCGGATAAAATTTATTTTGTAGGACGAATTTATGAAGGGTTTGAAATTTGCGATTTTAGCTGTTTTTATAGCTATGTTTTTGGGTGGCTGTATCGCCAAGAAATCCCCAACTAGCGCGCAAAGTAGCAGTAGCGAGCAAAATTTAAAAAGCGCTAAAATTTCAGAAGCTACGCTTAAAAAGCTAGCGAGCGATAGCACAAAAAAACTCCTTGCTTCCAAAAAAATTTCAAAGCAAAAAAACCGCTTCGCAATCGTGGGAATTAGCGAAATTTCATGCGAAAAAAAATGCGATTTCAACACCGATTTTTTGAGAAAAAAACTCAAAGTGGGCCTGATACACTCGGGCAAAGTCGTAGTCATCGACGCGCCTAGCTCTGACGAGCTAGTTTTTAGCAACGACGGACTTAAAAAATCCGACGCCTCGCACGCAAATTCGATTTATTCGCCAGATTTCCTCCTGCTTCCTAGCGTCAAATTTAGTGGCGAGAAAAATGGTATTTTCGAGGTTTCACTAAAAGACGCGGAGAAAAAAAGCGAAATTTGGAGTTATAAAAACAAATTTTAATGCCAAATTTAAGCTTATTTTAGCTAAAATTACAGCTTAATTTTTTTCGAAAGGTGGTGAGGAGCGTGCCAGGAGTTAAGGTACATCCGAACGAATCATTTGATGAAGCTTACAGACGCTTCAAAAAACAGACAGATCGTAACCTTATCGTTACCGAAGTCCGTGCTAGAAAGTATTTTGAGCCTATGACTGAGATCCGCAAAAAACAAAAAATTGCGGCTCGCAAAAAAATGCTCAAAAGACTTTACACACTTCGCAGATACGAATCTCGTTTGTAATTCTCGGGCGAATTTCGCCCGAATTTCTCTCTTAAATTTTCGCTTAACCGAATTTTAAATCTTAATCAAAATTTAAATTAATTAAATTTTAAATTTGCTATAATCCCTGAATTTTTTCGCAAAAAGGAAACCATAATGAGCAAAAATAAAATTTTTTCATCTCGTTGGGCTTTTATTTTAGCCTGTGTCGGCTCGGCTGTGGGCATGGCCAATGTCTGGGGCTTCCCGTATAAACTCGGTGCCAACGGCGGTGGCGCGTTTTTACTCATTTACATTTTTTTCATCGCACTTTTTGCCTATGTCGCGCTCTCAGCCGAATACGCTATCGGCAGACGGGCAAAAACTGGCACTCTTGGCTCTTATGAGCTTGCGTGGAAATCGCGAAATTTAGGCTTCATTGGCAAAATTTTAGGCTGGCTTCCACTAGCGGGGTCGATGTGTATCGCTATCGGATACGCTGTCATCATTGCTTATGTGCTAAAAGCCCTATTTCAGGCGCTTAATGGCTCACTTATGAGCGTGGATACATCGACTTGGTTCGGCTCGTTTGCCTTCACGCCATATTCTGTGGTGCCATTTCACTTCATCATCGTTGCTGGCACGCTTTTTAGCATATTTTTGGGCGCGAAAAGTATCGAGCGCACAAACAAAATCATGATGCCACTATTTTTCGTGCTTTTTGCCATTTTAGCGGTGCGTGTGGCACTTTTAGACGGAGCTGGGGCTGGGTATAAATTTATGTTTAGCGCGGATTGGAGCAAACTAAGCGATGCCAATGTCTGGATCACAGCCATGGGACAAGCGCTCTTTTCGCTCTCTATCACAGGCTCAGGAATGCTCGTATATGGCGCGTATCTGCACAAGGACGAGGATATCGTCGATGCGGCGAAAAAAACCGCATTTTTCGACACAATCGCTGCTTTTGTGGCGGCTTTGGTGATGATACCTGCGCTTTTTGCTTACGGCGAGGACCAAACAGCGGGCCCTGGACTGCTTTTCGTAACACTGCCAAAAATTTTGCAAGACATGCCAGGTGGCGGAATTTTTGCGATTATTTTATTTACGGCGGTGATTTTTGGCGGAATTTCATCTTTGCAAAATATGTTCGAGGCCGTAACCGAGTCGCTTTTGCATAAATTTCCTAGCTTAAATAGGGCTTTGGTTTTGGTGATTTTGTGCGTGGTCTGCTTCGGAATCGGCGTAAATATGGAGACAATCGCGCCAAGCGACACAAACCCAGCGACCACATTTTACGAAGTTCATCTACACAACTGGGGTCCGTGGATGGATCTAGTATCTATCTATATAATCCCAATCGGCGCGGTTTTGGGCGCGATTTCATGGTTTTGGATTTTGCGCAAGGACGAGCTTTTGGACGAAATCAACACAGGCTCGGCTAAAACATACTCAAACGCCTGGTATTATATCGGCAAATTTATCTATGTGCCAATCGTGCTTGTTTTGTGCGGTATCGCATTGATAAACAAAGTCGCATTTTAGGGGCTAAATTTTACAAATTCACTACGCTCTCGCAATGAAAAATTTTGCATAATTTGTCATTGCGAGGAGTGCAAAGCACGACGAAGCAATCTAGGGAAATTTAAAAGGAATTTTAAAATTCGGAATTTATCACAATTGCAAAATTTAAAATTTGATTAAAAATCTAAAATTTTAGCAATGTCTAAATTTTTCTGGATTGCTTCGCTTCGCTCGCAATGACACTTGCAGGCGAAATTTGGGATTTATGGTTGGCAATATGCCACCCTACGGGACTGTGGGGCTGCAAGGCTCCGATAAAATTCCAAGAATTTACTCACACGATGATTCAAACCCTAAATCACAAGATTTTTTATAATATTTTTTGGCAATTTCCAAATTTTGTTCTTTATCTCTGTAATAATCGCCAAGATATTTACAAGCAACAAAGAAATTTAAATCACAAGATTTCTCAAAATATGAATTTGCTAAGCTCATATTCTTTTCTACGCCTTTGCCACCACCGTAAAGCACTCCAAGACCGCAGTAGCATACCCCAAGTCCGTCTTTAAATTCACAAGTTTTATCGATATATTCTTTTGCTTTTTGAAAATTTGGCTCGGTTTTTTCATCTATAAGTATCATTGCAAGATTATAACAAGCCATATAATCATTTTTTTCGCATAATTTTTGATTTATATTTTGCGCTTTTTTGTAATACATTTTTGCTTTTTGTGGATTTTTATTTTCGCCACGACTATAAAAATAAAGATTTCCAAGTTGATGACACGCAATAGCTTCGTTATTATTGCATTTTATATCGAGCTCTTTTAATATCTTTTGATACTCGTTTGCAAAAGCAAAAATCCCAAAAAAGACAAACAAAAAACAAATTTTTTTCATTTTTACAAATTCCTATAATTAATTTTTTATTATTTCAAAATTATACAACCTAAATTCTTTATTTAGATACCGTATGGTGGGTATTTTTACCACCAAAAGTAGCTATGAAATTTAAATTTCGCAGAATTTTGCCATTTACTCTGCTTTTAATTTAAGCTTTGTAGATTGCTTCGGAAGCCGCTTCGCGCTTCCTCGCAATGACACTTAAAAGCAAAATTTCGCCAAATTTTAAAATTCCGAAATTTTACAAAATCCCAAAATCAATTCCTAGCGTCTTTTTAAGGGCCAACAAAAACATCACCACATACATCACCAAAAGGCATTTTTTCTGCGTGCTTTTGGCGACTTTGTGCGAAATCTTCGTGCCAAAATACACGCCCACAAGGCCGCCAAGCCCCATTAATACGCCCTCTAAATACTGCACATTGCCATTATACGCCATGCTTAAAAATCCGCTAAACGAGCTAAAAATCACGAAAAATAGCCCCATAGAAACGGCTTTTTTGATATCCACGCCTAAAAATCCCACTAAAATCGGCGTTAAGAAAATCGCCCCACCAACGCCCATACTAATGGCGATTGCGCCGATTGCAAAGCCCACGGCAAAAAGCAAAATTTTGGCTGGTTCTTTGGGAGTAGTGTTTTCGACATTTGTCATCAAAACCCTGCAAAACGCGATTGTCAAAGTCAGCAAAAGTCCGATTTCTAGGACGATTGAAGCCACATTTGCGACGATGAAGCCAGAAAGCGACGCGCCACAAAATCCGCCAAGCCCCACAATCACGCCACTATCGAGGCGGAGTTTGCCTGCTTTGTAGTTTAGATACGACCCAAAAATCGCGCTAAAAAGCATTTGCAAAATCGAAATCCCCACGGCCTCTTTGATATCGTATCCTAGCGCCATCATTATCGGCACGACGATTGTGCCGCCACCAATGCCGAAAAACCCAGAAATACAACCTACCAAAATCCCTAAAAATGGTATTATAAAAAGCATTTTTTCCCCTTAGTTTTCGCAAATTTCCAAAACTATCTCTTTTTTGAGCGAAATTTCTCTGATTTCGGCTAATTTTACACCACTAAAATTTAAATTTAAAATTTCTCGTTCGGTTTTGGCTAAATTTCGTGCGATTTCGCGCAATACTTTCCCGCGATACGCCTTAGCATAGTGGCTGAGCACCTTGCCATTTTTGATAAATTTAAAGCTTAGATGCGGGACTTTTAACTCGTAAAATTTCTCATAAAACCCAGCGCGCAGATCCACCACGCACTCGCCGTTCCCCACTTCGCTCTCTAAAATTTCATCAATTTTCGCGCTAAAATTTTCCCTGTAAATTTTTGGCAAATCCAGCCCAGAAAATTTCTCGCCTTGTTTAAGCTTGTATTCAGGGATAAAGTCAGACCCCAAAATCGGCCCAAAAAGATTTGAAAAAATTATCACATTAACGCCCAAAAATTCGCGCGCAGTATTTTCAAGCTTAGCGTAAGCTAGCGCCTCATACGCCACGCCAGTGTAACGCTCCAACGCGCTCACACAGCCTTTTTTAAAGATACTCTCCCGCAAACTCTCATCAATTTGTTTTAGCCCAAAAAGCTTGCAAAGCGCGCCCAACTCGGCATTAGCGATAAAATTTTCATACTCTTTGACAGCGTTTTCTCGCACCCCACTCTCATCGCAAAATTCGAAATTTGACAAATCCAAAATTTTATCCGAGCTGATTTTCGACTTCATCTCGCTTGGCGAAAACAAAACTTTCATCACAATCCTTATACAAAATTTAAGCCCATTTTACTATAATCTAAGTTACAAAAAAATACAAAGAGGGCGCATGTTTTTAAAAGATCCGATTTTTTATTTCAAAAATATTTTATCTAGGTTTCCAAACTCCTATCTCGCCGAAGACGGCGGGCAAATCATCATCGGCATTGACTGCGAATATTTGCAAGGCGATGACCTTGACAAACTCAAATTTGCCCTACAAAACACCACGCAAATTTGCGAATTTGCAGGGCTTTTTGGAGTGCTAAGCTACGAAGCTGTTTATAAATTTGAACGCTTGGGCGACATTAAGCCGAGACTTTACGACTTTCCGACATATTTTTACGCTAACGCAAGGGCGTATTTGCACTACGACAAACAAAGCAAAATTTACAGCTTTTATGGCGAAGGAAAATATTTTGAAAATTTGGAAAATTCAGATTTTGGGGATACTGCGCCGAAATTTGGGGGCGAGAAATTCTATAAAATCAAAACCGATTTAAACGCCGAAAAAAAGGACGCCGAGCGTATTTTTAAAAAAGCAAAAGAGTATATCAAAAGCGGCGATATTTTTCAGGTTGTGCCGTCTCAAACACTGCAAATTTATTCAAATTTAGACCCTTTGGAGTTTTATGAAATTTTAAAATGCCAAAATCCAAGCCATTATATGTATTTTTTCCCGACACCTTACGGCGTGGTGGCTGGAAGCTCCCCTGAACTCGTGCTTCAAATCAGAAATAACGAAATTTTTGTCGCTCCCATAGCTGGAACTAGGCCTCGCGGTAAGGACGCAAACGAAGATGAAGCCCTAAAAAACGACCTTTTAAGCGATGAAAAAGAGATGAGTGAACACAAAATGCTAGTTGATTTGGCGCGAAACGACATTGGCAAATTTGCCAAAAAAGGAAGCGTGAAAGTGCGAAATTTAGCCCATGTGCAGTTTTTTGAAAGCGTTATGCATATCGTCAGCGATGTGCGTGGCATAAAAGATGAAAGCAAAGATAATTTTGATGTCTTAGGCGTGGTTTTTCCTGCTGGCACACTTAGCGGAAGCCCAAAAATTCGCGCTATGCAAATCATAAATGAGCTTGAAAGCCACGCGCGGGGGATTTATGGCGGCGGGATTGGGTTTTGGCATTTTAACGGCGATTTGCAAATGGCGATTTTAATCCGTTCGGCGATTTTCGTGCGCGACAGGGCAAACCCCGAATTTAGCGATATTTTTGTGGGGGCAGGATACGGGCAAGTTTTTGATAGCGTATTTGAAAACGAATACGCCGAAATCTGCAACAAACGCAAATCTTGCCTAAAAATTTTTGAAAAAACCTGCAAGGAAATGCAATGATTTTAATGATTGATAACTACGATAGTTTCGTATTTAACATATATCAATATGTGTTAGAGACCACAGATGAAGAGATAGTTTGCAAACGAAATGACGAAATCACGCTTGAAGCGATTAAATTTTTATCGCCAAGCAAGATTATTTTAAGCCCGGGTCCAAAACACCCAAAAGATAGCGGAATTTGCCTAGAAATTTTAAAGGCAAATTTAGGCATACCCATTTTAGGCGTGTGTTTGGGACACCAAGCCATAGGATTAAGCTTTGGTGCGAAAATCAAAACGCTAGAAGTGCCAAAACACGGCAAAACTAGCGAAATTCGCATAACAGGCGAAAACGCCGTTTTGGCAGGCTTGCCTAGCAAATTTGAAGTTATGCGTTATCACTCGCTTTATGTCGATGAATTGCCCGAAAATTTGGAGATTTCAGCCGTGAGCGAAGATGGCGTCATAATGGCGATGAAGCACAAAGAACGCGAAATTTACGGCATTCAGTTTCACCCTGAGAGCTATTTCACGCAGTATGGCAAAAAAATCATTGAAAATTTTGTAAATTTAAACAAACCTCAAATCAAGGAGAAAAAAGTGAGCAATTTCGCCCCGTTTATGATAAAGCTACAAAAGGGCTTCCCGCTCGAAGGCGGCGATTATGAAGAGATTTTTAGTGCCGTTATGGCAAAGGATTACGACATTGTCCAGCTTGCAGGGCTTTTGGTGCTAATTAGCGAAAAATCGCTCTACCCAGATAGCCTAAGTGCGCTTGTGCGAAGCGTTTTGAAATACTCCAAAACTTACAGCGATGATAACGCAATGCTAGACATCGTAGGCACCGGCGGGGACGCGCTAAAAACGATAAATATCTCCACAACCTGCGCGTTTATACTCGCTTCTCTTGGCGTCAGGGTCGGCAAACACGGCAACAGCGCAGTATCAAGCAAGAGCGGATCGAGCAATATCTTTGAAGCCTTAGGAGTGCCGTTAAATAGCGATCTTGGCGAACTTAGAGCGCTTATGGATAAGACAAATTTGGCGTTTTTCCATGCGCCGTTTTTTCACAAGGTTACAGCCGAAGTCAAAGAAGCGCGAACTCGCCTTAAAATCGGCACTTTCTTTAATATTTTAGGACCTTTGCTAAATCCAAATTTGACCCTTTCGAACCAAGTCGTAGGCAACTACCACGAAGAAGTAAATGAGCTTATAGCACAAACCTTGCAAAAACTAGGTCGAAAGCACGCCCTAGTCGTGCATGGCATGGACGGTATGGACGAGATCACGCTGTGTGATGAAACGCTCGTGCATGAAGTGCGGGGCGAGAAAATCATCGAGTATAAAATCACGCCTGAGCAATTTGGCTTTAATCGTGCCTTTCACACCGACATCGAAGGCGGAGATAGCAAATTTAATGCTGAAATTTTTAAAAGCACGATAAAAGGCGAGTTAAAAGGACCTAAACGCGATATAGTCGTGCTAAATGCTATGTTTGCTTTGTATGCGGCTGACTTTGCAAAAAGCCCAACCGAAGCCAAAGAGATAATCGAAAATGCCATTGATAGTGGCAAAGTGTGGGAATTTTATCAAGGGTATGTGAAGAATTTTGGGTAAATTGGGTAAATTTAAAGGTAGAATTTGCAAAATTTTACCTTTAAATATCCATTTAATAGCTTGTTTTATAGGCTTTGAAGTGAAATTTATATATAATTTTATCATTTTATGTGAAAATACAAAATTTAATAAAAAATGATAATAGCTAAGGAAAGTATGTGATTGATAAAATAAAAGAATATTGGATATTGCTTATAGATTTATTTATCCCAATTTTTTATATAATTCTTACACTATTGATTGAAGGAAAACTAGAAACACTTTTTCCATATACAAAACAGCATCCTATGAATTCGATTATTTTTGTGGCTATTATATGTGCAATACTTTCTATTGCAAAAATTATTTTTGAATTTAAAAGAAAAAATCATAAAAATTTATTGGATAAAGCTGAAAAAGAAAACGAATTTTTAAAGAATTTAATATCCGATTTTAAATATCAAATTAGTCAGCCATTGGAAGATGAATTATGTAAAATTTTTAGATTATTAAAATTAGACACTAATTATAGGATAACAGTATATACTTACACTTCTGAAATTTTCTTTTCAATTGCTCGTTACGCTGAAAATCCTAATTTAAAAAAATTTGGAAGAATCGCAATTAGTAATAAGGAAGAAATGATTTTTCAGGCTTGGAATTCTGGTGAAATGACTAAAAAAATATCTTCTGATAATAAACGCAATATGAAATCTGTGAAAATTTCTATAAAATATTTATATGAAAAAAATGATAGTAATCCAAAAAAAGATAGATTTGGAATTATTGTTTTTGAAACTACAAAAAATAAAGAAAATAAAATAGATTTAGAAAATTTAGATAAAGTAACGCAACAAATACAGGATTTTTTTGATAATAATTGGAATATAAAACAAAATTTAACAACAGCATACAAGGAGGGGTTATAATGAATATAGTTGATTTAACAAAATATATTATAGAACATTACCCGTATCCAAAAGAGTTATCTAAGGCTAGACTAAATAAAATAATTTATTTAGTGGATTGGAAATTTGTTTTAGAATACGAAAAACAGCTCACCAGTATAAATTGGAAATTTAATCATTATGGACCGTATGTTGATGAAATCAAGGATGCAATACAAAGCGATAATAGGTTTTCCATAACAAGCACTACTACAATTTATGGTAATCCAAAAGATATAATAGAATTAGTTGATAATAAAAATTTTGTTGAACCAAATTTTGATGAAAAAAATATTATTGACTTTATTATTGACAAAACTAAAAAATTATATTGGAATGAATTTATAGAGCTTGTTTATTCTACATATCCTATTATTTCACAAGAAAAAGGCACGAATTTAGATTTAGTTAAATTAGCAAAAGAATATAAAGAAATAATAAAAAATTATAAAAAATAAATGCTTAGCATAAAACAATATTATAAAATATCGGAGAAATCGTAATTGAATACTTCAACCATAACATACATTTTCGTAGATGAAGCGGGAGATATGGACTTTTCGGCTAATGGCTCGAAGCACTATATGTTTAGCTTTTTGGTAAAAAAACGCCCGTTTGCCTTGCACGAAAAAATAGCTTCTTATAGATATTCGTTGTTAGAGCGAAATTTAGACCCGCTAAACGAAAAAAGGCTCGATATAGAGTATTTTCATGCGTGTGAAGATAACAAATTTATAAAAAATAAAATGTTTGAACTAATATCAAATTTTGATAGCAAAAAGGTTAAAATTTACTCTTATATTTTAGAAAAACCAAAGGTCTTGCCTGAAAAAAGAGAAAAAAAGAGCGAATTTTATACATCAAATTTGACATTTGCCACAAGCAGGTTGCTAGATAAGCTAAAAATCGATAATAATTTTATAATAATTACAGATAGGCTTCCAATCCCAAATAATAAAAATCTAATTTCAGCTATAAAAAAAGGCATAAAAGAGTATATAAAAAACAATAATTTAAATATCAGATACGATATATTTCATCACAGCAGTGCAAGTAGTGCAAATTTGCAAATTATTGATTATGTAAATTGGGCTGTTTTTAGAAAATACGAAAAAATGGACGAAAGTTTTTATGCTAAAATAAAACGATATATTTTAGACGAAGAAGTGCTAACAAAGGATAGAGATGAGAAGTTTTATTAAGCGACCTAGCCATCTATCCTTGCAGAAGCCTTCCTTGAAGTCTTGTCAATGGCTAGGAACCTTTTGTGGTATTTTAGCGAAAAATTATAAAATGTAGATAAAGAGATTATATGGCGAATTTAAAAGAAAACGAAAGCTATCTGGGCGAACAACTTATTAGCTATTTGGGAAACAAACGCTCGCTTTTGGGGGCGATAAATGGCGTTATAACGGACATTAAGGCAAATTTGGGCGCCGAAAAAATCGCTTTTGCCGATGTTTTCAGCGGCAGTGGCGTGGTAGCAAGGTTTGCCAAAGCTCACTCAAATTTGGTTTTGGCAAATGATTTGGAAAAGTATTCTTTCATCATAAATTCGTGCTATTTGGCGAATTTAACGCCTGAATTGAAAGCAAATTTAGCTAAATTTCATGCCGAAATTTTAACGAATTTTAAGCCATGCGAGAGCTTTATTAGCGAACTTTACGCCCCAAAAGATGATGAAAAAATCAAAAAAGGCGAAAGGGTTTTTTACTCACGCCAAAACGCCCTTATTTTGGGGGGTTTGCGCACCGCAATCAGCCAAATTCCAGCCGAGTTTCAAAAATACTTCATCGCTCCGCTTCTAAGCGAAGCTAGTATTCACTCAAATACAGGCGGTGTTTTTAAAGGATTTTATAAAGATAAAAATGGCATTGGAAAATTCGGTGGCAGTGGTGAAAATGCACTAAGTCGAATTTTGGGCGAGATAAGTTTGCCGTTTCCGGTTTTTTCAAATTTCACAAGCGATTTTCAGGTTTTCAAAAGTGATGCTTACGAGTTTAGCAAACTTGCTCCAAGCGTGGATATAGCGTATTTTGATCCGCCGTATAACCAACACCCTTACGGCTCGAATTATTTTATGCTAAATTTAATCGCTGATTTTAAAGCACCAAATTTAGGGGATTTAAGCGAAGTTAGCGGTATTCCAAACGGCTGGAACCGCTCAAATTACAACAAAAAATCTCGTGCCGCAGATGAATTTTTCACGCTTTTGGCTGAATTTAGGGCAAAATATTTGATAATCTCGTTCAATTCAGAAGGCTTCATCAGCGAAGATGAGTTTTTAAAAAATCTCGCTCTCATCGGCAAAACGGAAAAAATCGAGATAAAATACCCTGCGTATCGTGCAAGTAGAAATTTGCGAAACCGAAATTTGCATGTAACAGAGTATCTGCATATCGTCAAAAAGGCGTGAAAATGGGCACTATAAAACCAAAAATCAAAATTTGCGGGATTAAAAATTTAGCCGAAGCAAAAAGCGTTTTGGAGTGCGAATTTAATGGCGTTAGAGTGGATTTTTTGGGTTTAATTTTTGCCGAAAGTCCGCGAAAAGTAACGCCTGGGACTGCAAAAGAAATTTCAAATTTAGTGCGTGAATTTGGTCGCAAAAGCATCGGCGTTTTTACCGATACTAGCGATGATGAAATTTTGCAAATTTGCAAATTTGCAAATTTAAGCGTGGCGCAAATTTATAAAAAAATTTCGCCGAATTTAAAGCAAAATTTAGCAAATTTGGGCGTAGAAGCGTGGCAGGTAGTGCGCGTAAAAGATGAAATTCCAAATTTAAAAAATTTGAACTATGACAAAATTTTGTTTGATTACAAAGGCGACAAAATGGGCGGAAACGGCGAAAGCTTCGAGTGGAAAATGCTAAAAAATTTGCAAATTCCATTTATCCTAGCTGGCGGTATCGGCGCGCAAAACCTCGCAAACGCCCTAAAAATAAAGCCATTTTGCCTCGATATTAATAGCAAAGCAGAAAACGAAAACGGCATAAAAAACCCAGCAAAAATAATGGAAATTTTAAAAATTTGCGCGCAGTAAATCCACGCGCAAAATAAGAAGCGAAATCAAAATCAGTCGTTGCCGTGAAGCTCATCTATGTAGAATTTCACCGAGCCCATACCCTCTTTCAGAGCCCACTCGTAGGCACTTGATACAAACTCCCAGTTGATTCCAGCATAAAATTTCTCCAAATACGCTGGGCGCGCGTTGCAAACATCGATATAGTATGCGTGCTCCCACACATCGACTACTAGAAGTGGCACAAGCCCGTCGCGCGCAGGTGTGTCGGCGTTTTTCGTAGCGACAATCGAAAGCTTTTTAGTAGCTGGATCGCACACTAGCCACACCCAGCCAGAGCCAAAGTGAGCCGTCGCTGCCGCGATAAACTCAGCTTTAAAATCAGCGAAATTTTCAGCCAAAGCGGTTTTAAGCGCCTCGCTTGGCTCGCTAACTTTTGCAATACAATCCCAATAAAAGTCGTGGTTATACACCTGCGCCGCGTTGTTAAAAAGCCCGCCAGTAGCGTTCATTACGATATCATAAAGCCCCTTGCCCGCAAACTCGCCACTTTCGGTCATTTTATTCAAATTTGCCACATAAGTTGCGTGGTGTTTGCCGTGATGATACTCACAGGTTTTTGCGCTTACTACGGCGTTTTTCTCTGCCTCGAAAGGTAAATTTCTAAGTTTAAACATATTCTCTCCTTTAAAAAAATTACCCCCTATGATACAAAAACTCTCTTAAACAAAAGATAAATTTTATCCTTTAATTGAAATTTATAAATTTATTAAAAATTTTGCCTAATTTGGCTAAACTTAGCGAATTTTGAAATTTAAAGGATATAAAATGAACATTATCGAAGGAAATTTGACCCTAAACGGCGATGAAAAAATCCTAATCATCAACGCCAGATTTAACCACATCATCACAGATCGCCTAGTCGAAGGCGCTCACGACGCATTTTTGCGACATGGCGGCAAAGAGGAAAATTTAAGCCTAATGCTAGTCCCTGGCGCATTTGAAATCCCACTCGCCCTAGAAAAGGCACTTTTATCGAAAAAATACGACGCCGTCGTCTGCGTAGGCGCAGTCATCAGAGGCAGCACACCGCATTTTGACTATGTCAGCGCAGAGGTCAGCAAGGGTATCGCAAACACCATGCTTCGCCACGGCGCGCCAGTTACCTTTGGCGTGCTCACCACAGATACTATCGAGCAAGCGATCGAGCGCGCAGGCTCAAAAGCCGGCAACAAGGGTTTTGAAGCGATGACAGGCGTAATCGAAATGCTAAGCTTATTTCGCGAAATAAAGGCGTAATCATGGCGACAAGACACCAAGCGCGATTGGCGGTGATTTCGCTACTTTACGCAAAAGATATGAACGAAGAAAAGCCTGAGTTTGAAAACGAGTATTTAGAAGAAAAAAAGATTAGAAACGAGCAGAGAAACTGGACGCTGAGCCTGCTTCACAGCGTGCGCGATAATACAGAGACGATTGACGCGCTTTTAAATGAGTATTTGAAGGAATTTAAACTGCATGAAATTTCGGCGGTTGAGCGCGCTATTTTGCGACTTGGCGCGTATGAGTTGCGTTTCAGTGATACAGACGCTGGTATCATCATAAACGAAGCCGTAACCGCAGCCAAGGAGCTTGGCGCGTCCTCGAAGCTAATAAACGGCGTTTTAGACGCTATTAAGGTCGTAAAATGAAGCTTTGCGTAGCCTTAGATATGGCTAGCAAAGAGCAAAATTTAGCTTTGAGTGCGAATTTAGCGCAATTTGGGGATCAAATTTGGCTCAAAGTCGGCCTGCGCTCGTATCTGCGAGACGGGGCGAAATTTATCGAAGAACTCAAAAAAATCGCAAATTTTAAAATTTTCTTAGATCTTAAATTTTACGATATCCCAAACACCATGGCTGACGCCTCGCAGGTCGTAGCAGGTTTTGGCGTAGATATGATAAACCTGCACGCAAGCGCTGGAAAGCGCGCTATGAGCGAAGTTATGAACCGCTTAGACGCGCTAAATACCCGCCCGCTCGTGCTTGGCGTATCGGCTCTGACAAGCTTTAACGAGAGCGAATTTGGCGAAATTTACAACGATGAAATTGCGCCAAGCGTGGTGAAATTCTCGCGTTTTGCGCATGAGTGCGGGCTAGATGGCATGGTCTGCTCGGTTTTTGAATCAAGCGCGATTAAAAATGCCACAAGCGACGAATTTATCACGCTTTGCCCTGGCGTGCGACCTTTTGGCGAGAGTGCAAACGATCAAGCGCGTGTGGCAAATTTAAGCGACGCTAAAAGCGCAAACGCCGATTTTATCGTGGTTGGTCGCCCGATTTATCAAGCGCAAAATCCAGAACAAATCGTAAATCAAATTTTGGCTAGCTTATGAGAGTTTTAGCATTTCTTTTTTTCTTTTGCGGCGCAGTATTTGGCGAGACTATCGAGGCGCACTACGATATTTCTTACGGCGTTTTTGGCGTCGTGGGGCATGCTGATGCTAAATTAGTCAAAACCGCCAAAACCTACGAAATCACGCTAAACGCGAGGGCTTATGGGATCGCTGGCTCGCTAAGCGGGGATAGAAGGGAAAAATTTTATTCCAAAGGAAGCGTCGTGGGCGAGATTTTAAAACCCAAAATTTACCGCCACGAAGTCGAGCGCAAAAAGGGCAAAAAAACCATAAACACGCGCCAAATTTTCACATTTGATTACAATAACAAACGCATTAGAGAGCAAAAATTTAAGGGCGAAAACGGCGATTTGCGTCCTAGTAGCGACAAAATTTTGCCGTATTTTGCGACAAACGACCTGCTAAGCGTGTTTTTTAATTTTGGCAAAATTCCGCACAAAGGCGATATGTTTTTCCTAACCGCAGCCGGAGCCAAAAATGAAACTGGGCGCATAGATGTGCAAATCCCGCGTGGCAAACACGCCAAAGCTATCCAAAATGCCTTGCAGACGAGCTCGAACCCATTTATCGTTTTTATAAATCAAAAGATTTTTTCTAGCAAAAAGGGCGAACTCTACCTCTCGCTAAATCGCCAAGAAATCGCAGAAAATGTGATTTTAAAAGATGTTTTGCTTTTCGGCGATATCCATGCTAAGCTAACTGAGGCCAAATTTTAGCCTA
Source organism: Campylobacter sp. JMF_06 NA1 (assembly GCF_027737785.1). Taxonomy (NCBI): domain Bacteria; kingdom Pseudomonadati; phylum Campylobacterota; class Epsilonproteobacteria; order Campylobacterales; family Campylobacteraceae; genus Campylobacter; species Campylobacter sp. JMF_06 NA1. Next base: position 275,220 of record NZ_JAOVUA010000002.1, on the reverse strand, counting down.
AAATTCATACCCGAAAATTTTAATGCCCTCTTCTAGCTTTTCGTAGCGAATTTGCGGAAATTTTGCTAGCAAATCTAGCACCATTTCCAAATCATTTTTTTTCGTTTTATCGTAGCTTTGCGGTATGAAAATCCACGCTATCTCATCGTATGCAAAAACCCCGATTTTAAAGGCGATTTGCGCGTTTTGTATCTGCCATTTGGAGCTGTTTTTGATAGCGTAAAAATTTGGAAAAAGGATTTTTTTTATGATAAAGCATTTGCAAAAGCTAAATTCGCCAAAAAAGCCCGCCCAAAGCTCATCTGGCACGAAATAACCCCTAGCTTTGAGCCGTTTTTTCTCCCTGCTTAGGCGAATTGGAGTGATAAATCGCTCGAATTTAGCGTAAATTTTGCGCTTAAAGCTCGTATAATACGAAAAATACAGCCCAAACAGCGCCTCGTAAGCCTGCAACGCTCGCCCTTATTTCTCTTCGATTTGCGATTTTAGCGAGCTTGCGATAGAAATATCGCTTGGATTGATATCGATTGTCTCTAATGCCTTGTCTTGGAAGACAAAGCCGATTTCTTTGGCGCCAAAACTTTTTGCTATGGTTTCGAGTGTGTCGGTTGCGGATTTGTGGATTTTGCCCCCTAAATCGTTTATGATTTTAAGCGAGAGTGCCTTAACCTCGTTTTTCGCGTCGTCGATTAGGCGGTTTTTGTCGCTCTCATCAAAGCTTGACCCAAAAATACCATTTAGCGAATCAGGCAGTAAAAACGGCAAAAGTTTAGAGTTTTGCTCGTCGTAAATTTTCATATCCTTAATCGAATATTTGTATTTGCAAGGTGGCATTTTGATCTCATATTTGTCCTCGCCACGCGGAATTATGCTAAATTCAGGGCTTAGCAGATCATAGACGAAATCTATCTCAAACTCGAAAATAATCGCAATCTGTTTTTTCGTCATCAATGGCGAAACTAGCGAGCCAAGGAAGCCATCAGCGACATTTTCTTTGCGCGTAACAATCTCTTTGGAATAAATTTTAAACACGCTTAGCTCGCCTATGCTTTTTAGCCGTGTAATATCCGTGCTAATCTCCGTTTTAGGGGTATTTGCGCCAGATTTTTTCATACGCAAAAACATATAAACCAAAATCACAAAAATTAAAAAATTTAAGATAAAAGCCAAATTTTCCAAATTTTATCCTTTCAAATTTCGCCTAAAACAGCTCTTTGAAATCATATCCTGCGCTTTTTAACGCCCACGCAATCTCCTCTTGGTGCGCCTTGCCCTTGGTTTCTAGCGTGATTGTAATCTGCGCATCTCCGTATTCGATCTCGGTCGAGAAGCGATCATAGTCGATTTTGACGATGTTTGCGTTCGCATCACGCAAAACATTTGTAAGCTTGGTTAGCGAGCCTGGTTTATCCACGAGCGTGACATTTATCGTCATTTTGCGGTGAGATTTGATAAGACCTTTTTCGATGATGATATTTAGCATCTGCACATCGATATTTCCACCACTTAAAATAATGCCGATTTTAGCGCCCTCTTCAAAGCTAAATTTATGATTTATTAGCGCAGCCACACCCACAGCCCCTGCGCCCTCGACGATGATTTTTTGATTTTCTAGCAGATACAAAATCGCGCTTGCAACCTCCTCATCATCGACTTGGACGAACTCATCGACGCTTTCTAAAATATGTTTTAGCGTAATCTCGCTAGTATCACGCACCGCGATACCATCGGCGATAGTGCGCACGCTCTGAGAGTTTATCGCCTTTTTGGCTACGAAGCTATCGTGCATAGCAGGCGCGCCCTTTGCGCCAACGGCGATGATTTTTATATCAGGGTTGATTTGTTTAGCACAGCTTGCCACACCACTGATTAGTCCGCCACCGCCCACAGGCGCTATGATATAGTCGAGATCTGCGACATCTTCTAGCATTTCAAGCGCGATTGTGCCCTGTCCTGCTTGGACTAGCTCATCATCGAAAGGATGGACAAAGGTAAGGTTGTTTTCCTTGGCGTATTCGAGCGCATAAGCGTAAGCCTCGTCGAAATTATCGCCTTTTAGGATAATCTCAGCCCCCAAAGCTTTCGTCCCACTGACCTTTAAAAGCGGAGTTGCTTCTGGCATGACGATTACGGCGCGCACGCCAAATTTTTGCGCACTCATCGCCACGCCTTGCGCGTGGTTGCCCGCACTCGCCGCGATTACGCCACGGCTCTTTTCATCTTCGCTAAGATGAGCGATTTTGTTGTATGCGCCACGAATTTTATACGCGCCTGTGCGTTGTAAATTCTCATTTTTTAGATAAATTTGCGCCCCATAAATTTCGCTTAACTTTGGTGCGAAAGCGAAGGGTGTCTTATGCACAAAAGCCGCTATTGTGCGCTTTGCTTGAACTATTTTATTTAAATCTACCATTTTTAGCCTTTCAAATTTTTATGCTCTATCATTATGCACTTGTTTTGGATAAAATTTACTCCATTTTTTTGGGCCAAAGAAGCCACTCTGTCGTTAAAAATGCCAAGTTGCAACCAAAGCGTTTTTGCTCCACACGCCAAAACATCGCTAAAAAGCGCATTTGCGAACTCGCCTTTTCGAAACATAACGACAATGTCGATTTTATCATTTATTTCTTTTAAATTTCTATAAACCTTCCTGCCTAAAATTTCATCAAATTTAGGATAAATCGGAAAAATTTTAAAATTTTGCGCGGCTAAATACTGCCCCACGCGGTTGCTTGGCTTGCTCTGATTTGGGCTAAGCCCCACGATAGCGATATTTTTGGCATTTCTTAAAATTTCACTTATCACGCTAACGCCCTTAAAATCACGCCACACTCGACATGATTAGTGTGCGCGAACTGATCGAAAATCGCGAATTTCTCCACTTTGTGCGTTTTGCAAAGATAGCTTAAATTTTGCTTTAAACTTTGCGGATTGCACGAAATGTAGATTATGTTTTTGTAATCTTTGATGAAATTTAGCACGCTTGCTTCAAGTCCTGCGCGTGGTGGATCTACCAAAATATGCGAAATTTCATAGCCTTGCAAATCTACCCCCTCTAAGCGGGTAAATTCGCGCTCTCCCCCAAATGCGCTCATTAGCTCATCTGCGCTTAGGCGCACAAATTTTATGTTTTTGGCGCCATTTTTTTGCGCATTTAAAAGTGCGTTTTTTATGCTGTTTTTGCTAATCTCGTTTGCCAAAATTTGGCGAAATTTCGCGCTTAGCGGGATTGTGAAATTCCCGTGCCCGCAATACATTTCAAGCAGATCTTTTCTAGCGCTTTTCTCATCGCCCACTGCGCCTAGCACCCACGAAATCATCTTTTCATTAACGCCTCTGTTTGGCTGTGAAAACGCCGTAGCTTCGAAAGTGTAGCGATAAATTTGTGTCCCTATTTCAAACTCGTCTTCTAAATTTTCCCTGCCAAAAACGAGCTTTTTCCCGCGCGATCTAGCGATTAAATTTAGCCCTAAATTTCTGGCTAAATTTGCCAAATTTGCCTCGATTTCTACGACATTTCGGTGATATAAAAGCACGCATAAAAAATCATTTTTCGTAGCGATAAACTCGGCCCCAAACAGCCTAAATTTTAAAATTTCATCATTTTGTAAAATCGGCAAAACTCTATCCATAAAGCTTTGGATTTTTTCATCTACGATAGGGCAGTTTTGCACGAAAACACGCTCTTTATCCCTGCCTCGCATGCTAAAATGAAGCTCCTCGCCCTCGTGGAAAATCCCAAATTCAGCCCGTGAGCGAAATGCGCTTTCTTTGGAGGCAAAAACCTCGATTTCGCCAGTATAAAACGGCGCAAACTCCGCGCTTATGCGCTCTTTTTTTAAATTTAACTGCTCTTTGTAAGGCAAATCATAAACGCAACTTCCACAAATGCCAAATTTATCGCACTTCACCGCTTACCTTTTTGCCTAAAATTCGTATCGCAAGCACGGTTACGCCAAGCCCAAAGACTAGGCAGACCCAAACATTTACCCCAAAGCTAGCTGGCAAAAACCCGCAAAGTGTGCTGATGATACCCACGACGATAGCGTAAGGTAGCTGAGTGCTGACATGCTCGATATGATCGCAACCTGCGCCCATTGAGGAGAGGATTGTGGTATCTGAAATCGGCGAGCAGTGATCGCCAAAAATCGCCCCTGTAAAAACCGAACTGATATTCAAACACATAAAAGCATGAAATTCATCGCCACTAAGGCCGTATTTCGCCCCCACAGAGGCAGCTAGTGGCACAGCGAGTGGAGTTACGATACCCATAGTGCCAAAGCTAGTGCCGGTCGAAAATGAAATAATCGAGCTTAGCACAAAAATCACGAGCGCAAGTAGCGCCATAGGGGTGCTCTCGCCTAGCAAATCCACAAGGTATTTTGAGGTGCCAAGCTCTTTTATCGTAGAACTTAGCGACCACGCAAAAAGCAGGATTAAAACGGTTGTGAGTATGGTTTTCCAGCCCCCAATCCAAATTTCAATCCCCTCTTTGATACCATAAATTTTTTGCCACAGCCCCAAAACTATGCCGATTATCGACGAAAACATAGCCGCCTGAAACAGCACCACGGAAGCGTCAGCCCCGCTAAATGCCGTTCTAATAGAAACGAAGGAAAACGGATCTGCTTGCACAGCCTTTAATTCCTCTTCGCCAAGCGCGCCAAGTCCGTTTGCATAAAACCCAATCACGCTTAGCACAATCATCGCTCCAAGCGGAATTAAAGCATTAATCTTGCGCGGTTCGATACCCTCTTTTGGGCTAAATGCTTGATCTTCTAAATTTGCAATTTTAAAGTCCCGTCCGCCGTTTTTGCCAGCGCGAGACGCCACTTCGGCGCGATACATAGGGCCAAATTCCCTCATCATCACAGCACTTGCCACGACAAAGAAAAGCATGTAAATATTATAAAATCTATACGGGATTGTCTCCACAAAAATCGTAAATGCGTTGATATCCTCGACGCCGATTTGCGCATACGCTTCCTTAATCGCCGAAATCTCAACCCCGACCCAAGTCGAAATCAGCGCAATTCCAGTTATCGGCGCAGCTGTCGCGTCGATGATAAAGGCAAAGCGCGCACGCGAAATTTTAAATCTATCCATTAATGGACGCATTATAGGCCCCAAAATAAGGGCGTTTGCGTAATCGTCAAAGAAAATGATAATTCCCATAAACCAAGTGTAAATTTGCGCCCTAACGCCAGTTTTTGCACGCTCGCCAAGCCACATTGCAATGGCTTTGGTGCCGCCACTTTTGGTAACTAGCGCGATAAGGCCTCCGATACACATAACTTGAAGCAAAATTCCAGCATTCCACGCATCAGCCATAGAAGCTACCATACGCGCACAAAGATCGGTAAATGCCACGACAAAGCCCGAAAGCACACCATTATCGTTCATACCGATGAGAAATGTCCCGCTTAACACGCCCAAAAATAGCGATAAAATGACATCTTTGGTGATAAATGCAAGAGCAATCGCCACAAGTGGCGGAATCAGCGTCAGTGCGCCATAAATGCTTGCATTTTTTTCAGCTGGGCTAAGCTCCGCGCCAAAGACAAAAAACGGAAGCAAAAAAATAAATAAAATCCTAAACATAAATTTCCCTTTTGTATTAGATTAGTTCGCTATATCTTCGAAATTTTCCTCTGCCAAGCTTCCCATGAAATCCCCATTATTCGCGCTTACACTAGGTTTAAGTCCGATAGATTTGAGGTATTCTTGGATCTTTTCATCGCCACCAAAAATAGCGTAATCAAGCGCGTTTAGCCCAGCTTCATCTACTCTTTTTTCATCTGCGCCGGATTTGACCAAAAGCTCGGTGATTTCTTTGTTTCCATGCAGTGCCGAATACATTAGCAAACTAGCACCCAAATCATTAAACGCGCACGCGTCCGAATACCCGCCAAGCGAAGCTAGCGCGCCCTTTTCGGTAGAGCCGATTTGGCGGACATTGACACTTGCATGGTTATAGACCATGAAATTTACCATTTCGTAGTTTTTGCTAGCCACAGCGTAGAAAATCGGGGTTTGTCCAAGTTGATTTTTGTGCGATACTTGCGCGCCTTTGGAGATTAGAAATTTAGCATTTTGTAAATTTGACATAGCGTAAAATAGCGCGCTATCGTCCCCGTCGTTAATCTTTGCCCCACGCGTAATAAGTGCGTCGATAAATTTCGTATCATATCCTAGCAAAAGTGCCAAATTTAGCGCACCGCTAAGGTCGTTTGTGCTGTAAGTGTCGCTGCTTAAAAGCACATTAAACTCATCTATATTTACCCTGTTTTTAAGGGCTAATTCGAGCTTATTATACGCGTCGATACTGCGATTTTTGGCCGCATATAGGGCAAATTCGCTCAGCACCAAATCCGCAATCTCACTAGCCTCGTTTGGGGATAAATTTGCGCTAAAATGGCTTTGCAGTGCCGTTTTTGCCAAATTTATCTCAGAGATAAAATTTTTGAAATTTATGAAATTTATAAATTTTTGCTCAGAGTAAAATTCTAAAATTTCTAGCGCATTTGCATACGCTGCGCCTAAATTTTTCTGCTTAGCCTCGCGCAAAAATCCCTCGCTATCCATGCCAGCCTGCGCTAAGACGCGTTCGAATTTTTTCTCATTTATGCTAGCTTCGTTTCCCACGCACTCGATACTCTCGCCCCTAATCGTCCTAGCTAAATTTTGCAAATTTCGCAAAAATGGAGCCTTTACAAGCGAGCCCTTGCAATCATAATCACTCAGCAAAAGTTCGCTAGGGCTTGGCGTGCTGGCAAAATAGGCTTTCGGATCTGCCTCGATATCGGCGCAGGTAGCCCCAAAAGCACAAATTGCGCCAAATATCCATAAAATCAAAATTCTTTGCATAACCAACCTTGTCAAATTTAACCCGCCATTTTAGCGAAATTTTGCTTATTTAAACTTATTAGCGCAAAACGCGCTAATTCGTGGCTTAGAGCGCGAAATTTTCTTCCTCGTTAAAATTTAAATAACGATAAATTTCGCTATTTTTGCCATTTAATTTCTCGCGCACTATCTCTTTGTATTCCCTCGCGCTAGGAATTCTGCCTAGCATCGCGCAAACAGCGGCTAGTTCGGCACTGGCTAAATATACCTTAGCACCCATACCCATGCGATTATCGAAATTTCTAGTCGAAGTTGAGACCACGACCGCATTATCTTTTACGCGCGCTTGATTTCCCATACACAGCGAGCACCCAGGCACCTCTGTGCGCGCTCCTACCGCGCCAAATACACTATACACGCCCTCTTCTTTGAGTTTTTTTTCGTCCATTTTCGTAGGCGGTGCTATCCAAAGGCGGGCTGGTGTTTGCGCGCTACCCTTTAAAATCTGCGCTGCGGCGCGATAATGCCCGATATTTGTCATACAGCTTCCGATGAAAACCTCATCGATATTTTTCGCCCTTGTCTCATCGGCTAAAATTTCGCTTAGCGTTGCGACATCGTCAGGGTCGTTAGGGCAGGCTAAAATCGGCTCTGTAATCTCACCCAAATCTATTTCAATCACTTCTGCATATTTTGCGTTTTCATCGGCTTTTAGAAGTGTCGGATTTTCTAGCCATTTTTTCATTTTTTCGCCCCTTCTAGCTAGTGCGTCGCTGTTTTGATAACCAGCTTTTATCATAGCGTCGATTAGAGCGATATTTGAGCGTATGTATTCGCACACGCTCTCGGTATTTAGCGCGATTGCACACGCTGCCGCACTTCTTTCGGCACTAGCGTCGCTTAGCTCGAAAGCCTGCTCGGCCTTTAAATTTTCAAGCCCTTCAATCTCTAAAATTTTGCCTGCAAATATATTTTTTTTGCCCTTTTTCTCGACGCTCAATAAGCCCTTTTTAATCGCATAGTAAGGAATTGCATTTACCAAATCGCGCAAAGTAATGCCCTCTTGCAACTCGCCTTTAAACCTAACTAGCACGGATTCTGGCATATTTAGTGGCATACTTCCAGTTACGGCCGCAAACGCCACTAGTCCGCTACCTGCTGGAAAGCTAATGCCGATTGGAAATCTCGTGTGGCTATCTCCGCCCGTGCCTACGCTATCAGGGAGCACCATACGATTTAGCCATGAGTGGATTACTCCGTCCCCTGGGCGCAGTGCCACGCCACCACGACTACTCATAAACGGCGGAAGTGTTCGGTGCGTGATAGTATCGCTTGGCTTAGGATAGGCTGCCGTGTGGCAAAAGCTCTGCAACACGAAATCTGCGCCAAATCCAAGGCTAGCAAGCTCTTTAATCTCATCGCGCGTCATAGGGCCTGTGGTGTCTTGCGAACCCACAGTTAGCGTGAGTGGCTCGACATACATACCAGCTCTCACGCCCGCCATGCCACAGGCTTTACCGACGATTTTTTGCGCGAGGGTGTAACCTGCGCTCTCGTCAAATTTAGGTTGCTCTGGTCTAGTAAAAATCTCATCATCGCCTAAGCCTAGCTCTTTTCTAGCCTTAGCGCAAAGCCCTCTTGCGATGATTAGCGGGATTCGCCCGCCGGCTTTGTATTCATCGAAAATCGTATTTGGGCTCAGGCTAAATTTGCAAACGACCTCGCCGTTTTTAACAATCTCGCCCTTGTATGGATAAATCTCGATTTCATCGCCCATTTCGAGATTTTCCACACTCGCTTCGATTGGCAGAGCACCGCTATCTTGGGCTGTGTTAAAAAAAATCGGCGCGATGACCGAGCCTATGATTACACCGCCTGTTTTTTTGTTTGGGATACCATAAATTTCCTCGCCGATATGCCACTGCACGGAATTCACGCCACTTTTGCGACTACTTCCAGTGCCCACGACATCGCCCACATACACGACCTGCCTACCGCCTTTTTTAAGCTGGGCGATTGTTTCTAGGCTACCGGCTTGGCGTTTGCTAAGCATGCTTAGAGCGTGAAGCGGGATATCAGAACGCGTGAAAGCCTCGCTAGCAGGGCTTAAATCATCTGTGTTTGTCTCGCCAGCGACCTTGAAAACCACACCTTTGATACACTCGCTCAGAGGTTTTTTCGCCCTAAACCACTCCATATTCGCCCACGCTTCGAGCACAATTTTTGCGTGAGCGTTGCCCTCTTTTGCCAGCCTTGCAACCTCTGCGAAATAATCATGCACAAAAATCGTCCTGCCAAGAGCCGCTGCTGCGCCCTTTGCGGTGGCTTCATCTGCGCTTTGTAAGGCGCGGATTAGCTCGATCACGCTGTATCCGCCAAGCATGCGCTCTAACATCACAAAAGCCTCATCTTTGCTAATGCCAGCCACGCTACAATCGCCGTTTATGATTTCGCCCAAAAACTCGGCCTTGATTTTAGCGGCATCATCGACGCCCGGGTTAATGCGTGTTTTTAAAATTTCGATTAATTTTTCGCTCGGATTGGTTTTTAGTATTTCGCATAACTGCTTGGTTTGCTCGGCGCTAAGTGCTAGTGGCGGGATACCTAGCTTCGCGCGCTCATTTACGCTGGATTCGTAGTTTTGTAAAAAGTCCATATTTTGCCCCTTTTTGGTAAAATTTCGGACAATTTTACAATAAATTTGATTAAATAGTTAAATTCGCAGGAATTTTAAATTTGCACTCATTGTAAGAAATTTGCGTTAGCAAAATTCAAAACAATTTAAATTTTAAATTTTCGCAAATTTTAGTCTAATCGAATTTAGCACCACGGTTACCGAGCTAAAACACATTGCAGCTGCGCCAAACATCGGTTTTAGCAAGACACCCCACAAAGGATATAAAATTCCAGCCGCCACAGGTATGCAGATGAGATTGTAAAAAAACGCCCAAAAAAGGTTTTGTTTTATCGTCGTCATGGTTTTTTGCGACAAATTTATCAAATAAGCCAAATTTCGCAAGTCATTTTTGATAAAGATTATATCTCCTGCACCCTTGGCGATGTCGCTGCCTGAGTTCATCGCGACGCCTATGTCTGCGGTTTTGAGTGAGGGAGCGTCGTTTATGCCATCCCCTACAAAAAGGACTTTTTCGCCGTTTTTTAAATTTGCGATAAATTCGTATTTTTGGCTTGGCAAAACTTCGCTGATGATCTCATCTACGCCTAAACTTTTGCCGATGAAATTCGCCGTTTTGGCGTTGTCGCCTGTTAGCATTATGGTTTTTATGCCTTGATTTTTAAGTGCCTTTATGCACTGCTTTGCTTCATCTCGCAAAATGTCGCTAAGCGCCACAAAGCCCACGAATTCGGCATTTATCGCTACAAAAATCACGCCAAAGCCATCGCACAAAAACTCGTCTGCATTTTTTGGCGTTTCAAATTCCACGCCGTTTTCATTTAAAAGCTCTTTATTTCCCGCTAGTAGCGTAAATTCGCCGTTTTGCGCCTTTATACCACGACCCAGCAAACTCTCAAATTCTCCGTCAAATTTAGCAAATTTAAGCCCTTTTTCTTTTGCAAATTTCACAATCGCCCGTGAAATCGGGTGTTCGCTAAGCATTTGCGCACTGGCGATTAGTGCTAGATTTTCATCGCTTAAATTTGTAAAATTTACCGAAATTTCGCCCCTGCTGAGTGTGCCTGTTTTGTCAAAAACGGCGATTTGTGTATCTTTTAGGATTTCTAAAACTTCCGGGTTTTTCACCAAAACGCCGTTTTTAGCGGCATTTGAAATAGCGCAAACTATCGCAATGGGCGTAGCCAAACCCAAAGCGCAAGGGCATGAAATAATCAAAACGCAAATCGCGCAAAGTAAGCCGATATGGGCTTTTCCTGCGATTAGCCAAATCACAAACACGCAAACGGCGATAAAAATCACGCTTGGCACAAAGATATTTGCGATCTTATCGGCAAAGCGAGAAATCGGCATTTTTTTGCTTCCTGCTTCGCTTAGCAAATTTTTGATTTCAGCCAAAACGCTTTGGTGCGAAAATTTGGTGATTTCGACCTGCAAAATTCCCTCTACACTCACGCACCCAGCATTTACCATGTCGCCGACCTTTTTAAAAACAGCTAAACTCTCGCCGGTTATTAGGCTTGTATCGATTTCGGCTTCGCCACTTATGACCACGCCATCGCCCGGGATTTGCGCGCCGTTTTTGACTAAAACTTTATCGCCCGGTTTTAGTTCGTTAGCTAAAATTTCACTTGTCGTGCCGTCTGGGTTAATCAAAACCGCCTTTTTTGGGCTTAAATCGATAAGTTTTTTAATGTAGTCGTTCGCTTTTAGTTTGCTTCGCTCTTCAAGGTATTTTCCTAGCAATATGAAAGCGATTATCATCGCTGATGAGCTAAAATATAAATTCGCCCACTCGTTTCCGCCCTTAAAATGGACAAAAATCGCACTTCCTATCGAATACAAATACGCCGCAGACGAGCCAAGAGAGACCAGCACATTCATATCGTAGTTTTTGTTTTTAAGTGAGCCTACCGCGTGATAAAAGAAATTTTTGCCACAAAAGCCAAGCACGACGGCGCCCAGCACAGCGCAAATCGAAGCTTTTACGGCGAAGCTGAAATTTGATTTCATCTCAATTAGCATTATAAAACACGCTAAAATCACGGCTAAAACGAATTTAAAAAGCATATTTTTTAAATTTCGCGCCTTTTTGGCTTCCAGCTCTTCGTAGTTTGTGGCGATTTCATAGCCTAGTTTTGTTATTTTGGCTTTGACGGCGTCTAGGACGGCTTCATTTGCGACTTCAAATTCGCCGATCCCAGCTGTGAAGCTTACATTTACGCTTTCTACGCCCTCAATCTTGCGTGTAACTCGCTCGATTGCGTTCGAGCAATTCACGCAGGTCATTCCGACTATGTTTAGGTTAAATTTTTGTGACATTTGCGATTAAATTTTGGTTGCGCTAAATCCCAAATCGTCCATTTCGCTAAGGAATTTTTCCACCTCATCCGCGCTTAAATTTACGCTTACGACCTTGTTTTCGACATCGACACTAATCTCGCCAAACTCCTCAGCTAGGGCATTTTTGATAGTATTCGCGCAGCCATTGCACATGATTTTTGGTGCGCTAAATTTCATAGTTTGTTTAAAAGACATATTCGCTCCTTGAAAAAATTATTTTGCGATTATATATCAAAATTTACAACATTTGTCAATCCTAAATCCACTACCCCTAAATTTAAGCCAAATTTGCTATAATCAGCCTTTTTATACCAAATTTTAAGGATAATTTATGGGACGAGCGTTTGAGTATAGACGAGCGGCAAAAGAGGCTAGATGGGGAAAAATGAGCAAACTTTTCCCAAAACTTGGCAAGGCAATCACAATGGCAGCCAAAGAAGGTGGCGAAGATCCTGAAATGAACGCCAAACTTCGCGCTGCAATCGCGACTGCAAAGGCGCAAAACATGCCAAAGGACAATATCGACGCGGCGATTAAACGCGCCAGCGGTAAGGATAGCGCAGAGATCAAGACCGTATTTTACGACGGCAAAGCCCCACACGGCGCGCTTGTCATCGTCGAGTGCGCCACAGACAACCCTACGCGCACGGTTGCAAACATAAAATCAGCCTTCAACAAAGGCAAGGGCGAGTTTTTGCCAAGCGGAAGTTTGAAATTTATGTTTTCCAGAAAGGCAGTTTTTGAGACGAAATTCCCAGATGGCGCAGATATCGAGGAGCTAGAACTCGAACTAATCGACTTTGGATTAAGCGAAATCGAGGTAAATGAGTTTGAAAACGACAAAGGCGAAAGCGAAAAAACGCTAATCATCTACGGCGAATACGAAAATTTCGGCACTCTAAATGAGGGTATCGAAAAGCTAGGTTTGGAGCTAATTAGCGGAAATTTGAAATTCATCGCCAACGACAAACACGAATTCAGCGACGAGCAAATCGCCGATATCGACGCGCTACTAGACCGCCTCGAAGACGACGACGATGTGCAAGCAATATATACAAATATCGAATAAGGAGCAAAAATGGAAGAGTTAAAAGTCTATGAAATCGACGAAAGCGCGCTAGCAAAGCTAAAATTTGCCATAATCCACACGGATAAAGGCGACATGACGCTAGAATTATACGCAGACGAGGCACCTCAGGCTGTGACAAATTTCGCCACACTCGCAAACTCAGGCTTTTATAAAGGGCTAAATTTTCACCGAGTTATCCCAAATTTCGTAATCCAAGGTGGCTGCCCTTACGGCACTGGCACAGGCGGTCCTGGCTGGCGCATAAACTGCGAGTGCGTAGGTCAAAAACACCGCCACGAGCGTGGTTCGCTAAGCATGGCGCATGCTGGACGCAACACAGGCGGAAGCCAGTTTTTCGTCTGCCACAGCGCGCAACCGCACCTTGACGGCGTGCATACGGTATTTGGTAAGGTCGTGGATAATGCAGGATTAGCCGTGCTTGACGCGATTAGAGCCGGCGATAAAATCCTAGATATCGAGATCAAAGAAACTCTATAAATGCTAAAAATCGGCACGGATATTACCCAAATTTCCCGTATCGTAAGACTTCGCGAAAAATACGGCGCGAAGTTTTTGTGTAAAATTTTGCGCAAGAGCGAGCGGGAAATTTTCGTGCGCGATGAGAGTATCGCTGGGGCGTATGCCGCCAAAGAAGCTCTATCTAAGGCGCTTGGCGTGGGTATTGGAGCGAAATTTAGCTTCAAAGACGCCAAAATTTACAAAGACAAATTTGGTGCGCCAAATTTTAAATTCACAAAAAAACTAAAAAAGAAATTCCGCATAAAAGCCTCGTCGCTTTCGATTACGCACGATAACGGCGTCGCAATCGCCGTAGTAGCAATAAACACAAAATGAAAGCTATTTTAGAGCTTATTGTATGGCTTTGCAAAGCGATAGAATTCGAACTTGATATATTTTCTATCATCAAAAATAATCGCCCAAAATTCGACAAAATTTGGCTAAAAGAGGACTTTGGCGAGGTCTTACGAGCCACTCACAAAGCGCACAAAAAATGCCAAAAACTCCTTGCAATGGAGTTTTGCTTTTGGCTTTTTACCTGCATAATCGGTCCTTTTTCAACCTTTTATTTCAGTGAAGTCTTCCCAAAAAACTCACTCATATTCGCCGCAATTTTCCCTGTGTTAATTTTTTTATCGTGCGTGCATTTTTGTAGAGCAAGTGTGTTTTTTGGCGATTACAAGAAAATTTTTAAGCAAAATTTCATCACCCAAATCATCAAGGATATAAATCCGAATTTTGCCTGCCAGCGTGGGAATTTTGATTTATCAAATTCTGGAATTTCACAGTATGATAACACGCACAAGGAAGATTTTATCAGCGGTGATTATGGTGGCGTGAAATTTGAACTTGCCGAATTTTACAGTGGCGATAGCTATAAGAAGCGAAATGGTGCGATTTTTGTCTGCGAATTTTACAAAGATTTTAAATTTAATCTAAAAATCGAAAATAAAAAAATCAAACTTTTTCACAACGGCGAAATTTTGGATAATGTCGAATTCAACGATATTTTCACAGTATCTGCCACCGATAAAATCGAAACACGCTATCTACTAAGCCCAAGCTTCATGGAAAGATTAACCCAAATTGCCAAAAATCCCAATTTTGGCATTGTAAGCGCCGCATTTAGCGAGAATAAATTTTATGTTTTTATGGAAAACGGCAAAGATTTATTCGAACCATATATCTTATACACCCCAGATTTCGACCTTGCCAAATACTACAAAAGGGAAATTTTAGCCTTGCTTTGCATAATCGATGAGCTAAATTTAAGCCTGAAAATTTTCCCAAAATCTACTTAAAATCCACATTTCGCAGATAATCATACAGGCTTAGCACGCTCAAAAACAGCGTCAGTATCGCAGGGCCTAGTATCACACCCCAAAACCCAAAGGTCGAAATCCCAGCTAGCATTGAGAAAAAGATTAAAATTTCGTTGATTTTGGCGGGATTTTTGACAAGGCGCGAGTTAATAAATTTAATCACAAGTGGCTTTACAAAGCTATCAGCGATCGTCGAAATCATCACCACACAATAAATCAAAATGATAAGCGCACCGCTCGTCGAACCCCCGATAAAGACGATTAGCGCGGTAGGCACATACACGAGCGCGCCACCGATTGCAGGGATTAGCGAACAAAATCCAAAAATTACGCCCATTAACATAGGATTAAATCCATAAATTCCAGCGATAATCGAAAACAAAAGTCCCTGCAAAATAGCATTGAAAATAGTCGAGTATAACACCACGCTCATCGCATTTGCCGTCTCTGCAAAAACATAATCGAGCTGTTCTGATTTGATTGGAACGATTTTTTTGATAAAGCCCGCAATATCGGCGCCGTAAAGGTATGCAAAAAAGCAAAAAATGATGATTAGCACCATATCTGCGACAAATTTTAGGCTTGATTTTCCAGCAGCAGAAAAATATGAAAACGCCTGTTTGGCGGTGGCTGCGATGTCTAGGTTGCCCAAAAATTCCTTGATTTGCGCCTCAAATCCATTTAGTGCCTTTGGAAGCTGAATATCCATATTTTTGGCGTTTTCGACCATTAAATTTAGGCTAGAAATGTCAAAATGCGCGATATTTTTCGTAATTTGCGTGCCAGCATAGATAAATGGCACAAACAGCACCACGCACAGCACAAGCGTCGTCAAAATCGAGCCCAAAACACGCTTATTTCGCACTAATGAAAGTATTTTTATATGCAAACCAGATGTCGAAATCGAAATCAAAACCCCAATCGCAATCGCCAGCAAAAACGGCGAAAACAGATAAATCACGCAACAAAACAGAAATAAAATTATACCGATGAAAAAAATCTTGCTCGTTTTTGCGTTTTTTGCCCTAGCTTTGCCTAGCGGTTCGCCCTTAGAATCGACGATATTAGGGCGTGAGTGTGAAAGCGCGTCTAAATTTTCGTTATTTGCCAAATTTTATCCTTTAAATTTCAAAAGGGGTATTTTATAAATTTAATTTTTAAATTTCAAATTTTACGCCAAATTCTTTCAAAATTCACTGCCCGAGTTATAAATACTGCGCCGAAATTTTACCTCTCTTAAAATTCTGTGAAAACAAAATCAAACTAAATTTTAAATTTAAAAAGATAAAATTTCGCATTTTATTCAAGGAATTTTTATGAAAAAAATATTGCTGTTTTTATCTCTTGTGGGGCAAATTTTTGCTTTTGATAAAACTGAATTTGCAAAAGAACTTAGCAATTTAGACGCAAACAACTCTACCCAAACACAAAAATTGCTAGATTTGAGCCGGAAGTGGCAAGATGAAAATATAGCAAATTTAACAAAGCTCAAAACCTTGAAAAATCAAGAATTTGTAGAATATTTTCTACTAGATCAAAGGCTAAATTTTTTACTTATTGCAACTCAAACACAAAATCAAAACAAATTCGATAAGACCTTAGAATTTTACAAAGAGTATTTGCAAGAAAAAGTCGATTTTCTGCTCTCAAACGGCACGGAAAATTTAGCCAAATTTAACGAGCTAGAAACCTGCGTAGGCGATCCATGCGGACACCCAACCGAAGTGCTAAATCTAGCTGGCATATTGCAAGCTCTGAAAGAAATGCAAAATGTAGATTTGCAAATCGTCAAAAAAATCAGCGCCCAAGCAGGCAAAGACTACAAGTCTTATCTATACGAACGCTCATTTACAGAGCAAAAATCCCAATTATTAGAACTTTTGCATGAAAAGAGCTTGGAAGCGCATTTTGAGGCTTTGGCTACATTTAGCAACAAAAACGAAGAGATAGTAAGTGGCTTTCACAACTACTTTTTTTATCAATATTTAACAAGACTTTATACGGCTCAATTTTACGCTGGATTTTTGATTTATGATGATAAAAAACACGGTATTGGGTTAAATGAAGTTAAAAAGTATATAAAATTACACCCCGAAATTTGCACCATTTACCCAGAATTTTTGCGAAAAGAAATTGCAGAATTATGCAAATAAGATTATCGAAATTTAAAAGAAAATTCCGCGGCAGTATTTGGGATTTGCGAAGCAAAATTTTAAAATTTTGCCTATTTTACAATGATTTTAGCCGAATTTGCCACTGAAATTTCGCCCCTTTTAAACTCATTATAAATCACGGCGCAAAACTCATCATCTCGGTTTATCACAAGCCACATTTCATCTCCACTTTTGCGCTCAAACTCCGCACAAACCACGCTTCCCACACGCAAAGGAAGCGAGACGCCACTCATAGAAGCAGGCGCGCCAAACTCGCCCTGCGCGATATAATGCGTGGTGAAATCTTGCACAATCGCTCCTATGCTGAGCTTGGCACGATTTGCTTCTAAATCCATTTTCGCCGCCACTTGCGAAAGCGCCGTGCTCGCGTTTGCGCACTCTTTGGCTGTTTTTTTGGATTTGTTTTTTATGCCTTTGCACTGCGCCACTCGCTCTTTGGCTGCGCTTAAATTTGCCCTGTAATAATCCACGCTTTTTTCGCTTTCGCAGCCCAAAAAAACGGCGCAAAACGCCACAATAGCGCAAAATTTTATGAATTTCATTTTTAGCCTTTTTGTGAAATTTGAAGAAAGATTATAGCGAATTTGGGGTTAAAATTTGCTCGCCAAAACGGCGAGCATAAAAGGAGAACTATTATTATTTATCCAACAAGCAATCTCATATCGGCCTCAACCGAGCTAATGCCCGCAATGCCGAAGTTTTCGACCAATACCTTTGCTACATTTGGCGATAAAAACGCTGGAAGTGTAGGTCCAAGGTGGATATTTTTCACGCCAAGATATAAAAGCGCTAAAAGCACGATAACCGCCTTTTGCTCATACCAAGCGATATTAAACGCTAGTGGAAGTTCATTTATATCATTTAGACCGAAAATTTCTTTTAATTTCAAAGCAATTAGCGCAAGTGAGTATGAATCGTTACACTGACCAGCGTCTAGGACACGCGGGATTCCGCCGATATCGCCAAGGCTAAGCTTATTGTATTTGTATTTCGCACAACCTGCGGTTAAAATCACGGTGTCTTTTGGCAAAGCTTTTGCAAACTCAGTGTAATACTCCCTAGATTTCGCCCGTCCGTCGCACCCAGCCATGACGACAAATTTACGGATTGCGCCTGATTTTACCGCTTCTACAACTTTATCTGCAAGTGCAAAAACTTGTGCATGAGCAAAACCGCCTACGATTTTACCACTTTCGATTTGTGTCGGTGGCGCACAGGTTTTGGCCTGCTCGATTATGGCGCCAAAATCCTTATTTTCGCCGTGTTCGCCCTTAATGTGCAAGCAACCCTCCACGCCCACAGCACCTGTCGTCCAAAGTCTGTGTTTGTAGCTCTCTGGCGGGATTATGACGCAGTTTGTCGTCATCAAAATCGGTCCGTTAAATTTCTCAAATTCCTCTTTTTGTTTCCACCACGCATTACCGTAATTTCCGATGAAATTCGGATATTTTTTGAAAAACGGATAGTAGTGGGCTGGAAGCATTTCAGAGTGTGTATAGACATCCACGCCACTGCCTTGTGTCTGCTCCAATAGCATTTCTAAATCGCGCAAATCATGCCCTGAGATTAAAATTCCTGGGTTTTTCCCTACGCCGATATTTACTTCGCTAATCTCAGGATTGCCGTAAGCGCCTGTATTTGCGCTATCTAGCAAAGCCATGCCAGATACGCCAAATTTGCCAGTCTCCATGGCAAGAGCGATTAAATCATCAACGCTTAGGCTATCATCAAGGGTTTTTGCCAAAGCCTCTTGGATAAAAATATCAATGCTCTCATCTTCCTTATTTAGGGCGTTCGCGTGTTTCATATACGCAGCAAGTCCCTTTAATCCATAAGTGGTAAGCTCTCTTAGGCTTCGTTTGTCCTCATCAGCCGTGCTTAAAACGCCGACTTCTCTTGCTTTTTGTGCAAATTCGCTCTCATCTCCCTCCCAAAGGGCAAAGCTTGGCAAATTTGAACAATCGCCTAAATTTGCGATAAGCGATTTTTTCATTTCTAGGGTTTTTTTGATAATTGCGATAATCGCAGGATTATCGAAATTTGCGTTTGTGATAGTTACGAATAAATTCATCGTTACTCTGTGATTTACCTCTTTTGCTACGCTTTTACCCTGCGCCCTTAGCGCACAAGCTACGCTAGAAAGAGCTTTTGTAACCCACACTAGCAGATCTTGCATAGCTGCAACTTCTGGCTTTTTGCCACATACACCGCTAATCGTGCAGCCTGTGTTTTTGGCCGTCTCTTGGCATTGGAAACAAAACATATTTTCCATAATTTCTCCTTTGAAATTTGAAATTCAAGGCGCATTATAATATAATGCAAAATTAATTTCTGTTGTTATAACAACAAAAAGGCAAAATTTATGAATTTATCCAAAACCATACTTTTTAACGGCATAAGCGAAGATGAGATTGCAGATTTGCTCCCTTGCTTGGAAGCACAAAGGGCGAAATTTGCCAAAGATGAGATAATCTTTCGCTGTGGGGACACCACTGCGAAAATCGGGCTCGTGCTAAGCGGGAGCGTGGATATTGTCGTAAATTTCTTGCGTGGAAATAGCAATATTTTTGGGCGTATTACCAGAGGCGATATATTTGCTGCAAACTACGCCATAAGCGCAAAACCCCTAGAATGCGATGTCGTAAGCGCAGAGCCAAGTGAAATTTTATTTTTAAATTTGCGCAAAATTCTAACTTCTTGTGCCAAAAATTGCCCCTATCATCACAAAATCATCTATAATCTGTTTAAAATTTCAAGCAACAAAAACCTAAATCTCTCAGCCCGTATGATGCACACTGCGCCCAAGACTATACGAGAGAGATTGCTTTCTTATTTTGGTGAGCAAGCACTCAAAAACGCAAGCGCCAGCTTTTGTGTGCCGTTTTCTAGGCAGGGGCTGGCTGATTATCTAGGTGTGGATCGAAGCGCTATGTCAAACGAACTTAGCAAAATGGCGAAAGACGGACTAATAAGCTATGATAAAAACGAATTTCGCCTGAATTTTGATATTTGAAATTTTTTAAAATTTGCAAAATTTTGCGTTAAATTTTGCAAATTTAACGCAATTTAATCAAAAAGTCCCCGTTCATCGGGGCTGGTTTCGTATCCTAGGACTGATTTTGCGCGCACGCTCATAATGCGGCCTTTGGCTGCGCTTAAATTTGCCCTGTAATAATCCACGCTTTTTTGCTTTCGCAACCCAAAAACACTGCGCCCAGTATCGCCAAAACGCAAAAATTTATAAATTTCATAATTTGCCTTTTAAATTAATTTAAAAAACATTATAATATTTTTATGCAAAATTTAAAACTATTCTAAAATTTTTCTTTTTCCATGAAGCGTTTTAAAACGGCTTTTATTTGCGTCGTAAAATTCGCCGGAAATATCATTATACGGCTCATCGACTGATGATTTTATCCCCATAATGCCACTTATGAAATTAAATATCAAATCATTTGTAAAATACTCGTTTGCATTGGCTTTGATTTGTGCAAATTTTTGCGAATTTAAAGCTATCCAATCATCGCTAAAATACGCAAAAAACGGGATTTGCGCCATATCCATAGTAAAATTTGAGCTATCGTGCTGATAAAGCATATCCTCGCCGTGATCAGCGCAATACACAAGCGCCTTGAAATTCGGCATTTTGCGCACTTTTTCGTAAATTTTTTGCACTATGAAATCATTATAAAATACCGCATTGTCGTATTTTGATTCAAATTTTACAAAATCTTTTGGATACCTTGCTTCGTATTTCCAGTGTGCGCCCATAAGGTGCAAGATAAGAAGTGTTTTATCCCCGAATTTCATCTCATCGATTTTTGGCAAAATTTTCTCATCATACGGCTCTTCTGGGCGATGAAATCTATCTGTGCCTAGCGCAGTGAGCCAAAATTTTTGATTTGCGCTAGCAAAAAGCATAGAAAGTGGCGAGCCATAAATGCCGTGTTTTGCTTGATTTGAGATATATATAGTTTCAAAATTTGCCATTTTTGCCAGTTCTATTAGGCTAATAGCCTTTTCTTGCGGGATTTCATTGTATTGATTTCGCGCTGTCATAAACTGATAAAGCACATGGATTGTGAAGCTGTGATTTGAAAAGGCATTTGTGAAAAATACTGAGTTGCCTTGCTTTGCAAATTCGCGCAAAAACGGCGTAGTATCGTGCTTGTAACCATACACACTCATGTGATTTTTGTTTTGGCTTTCGCCGATGACAAGGACATAAAGAGCCTTTTCATCGCTAAATTTTAAATTTTTTACGCCACTAATTCGCTCGTTTTCGTTTTGCTTAAATTTGTCTAGGCTTTGCAAAAATTCATTTGCCTTATCTAACGATATGGCATAAATTTGCATTTTTCTAAAATTAAATTTAGTAAAAATATCAAATGCCAAAAGCACGCATATAGCCACTTTTAATACTGCGCCGAAATCAAATTTAACGAAATTTAATCGCTCAAAGTTAGAAAAAATGACAAAATACGACAAAATAAAAAAAGCAATGATTAAGGGCAAATAAAGGTTAAATTTCGTGTTTAGGTATTCTATGGCTTCGCCTGGTTCGCTTTGGAGTATCGCTATAAGCGAGTATTCGTTAAAAACTCCGCCTGTTTGCGAAAAATACACTAGATAAAATGCGCTAGGAATTATCATCAAAACAAAGAGCAAAATTCGCGCTATTTTGAATTTAATCAATCTAAAAACTATAAGTAAAACAAAAGCCAAAATAGCAAAAAAGGCGAAATTTAGACTAGGACTACGATTTATTAGCAAAGAAGGTGTGGTAAAATTTAAAAACAGCGGAATGCTTATGAGTAAAAAGATAAAGCAAAATTTCTTAAAAAACGCCCTTTCATCGCGCCAAAGCCCCCCCCAATGGCGATGAAAGCACTCACAAAAATCATATCTATAAAGAAAAATTTAACTATATTTATTGCGACTGGCATACCCTTAGCTAGGACATACGCAAGTGATACAAATAGCATATACGAAAGCGCAAAAAGCACGAAAAAATTAAGTGAATTTACTCGTAAATTTATAAAATTTAAATCTTTCAATCTCCCTCCTTTTACCAAAATTACAATATTTCGCCGTGTGTAACTTACAAAATACTATTTATTAAATTTATTCGGATTTTAAATTTAATCAAAAAGTCCCCGTTCATCGGGGCTGGTTTCGTATCCTAGGACTGATTTTGCGCGCACGCTCATAATGCGCCCTTTGGCTGTCTTTTCGATATAGCCGTTTGCCAGTAAATACGGCTCGATGACATCTTCGATCGTGCCCTCGTCCTCGCTAAGTGCCGCTGCGATGGTGCTTAGCCCCATGGCTCTCTTGCCCGCTTCACCCAAAATCGCAAGGTATCGCAAATCCATCTCATCAAATCCAAGCTCATTGACCCCAAGCGCGTCCAAACCCTCGTTCGCACGCTCTTTGGTGATGATTTTCTCGTCTTTGACCTCGGCAAAATCTCTGATGCGTTTCAAAAGCCGAAGCGCGATGCGTGGCGTGCCACGACTACGACGCGCGATTTCGCTACTAGCGTCTTTTTCGCACTCTTTTTCGAGTTTGATTGAGGCGGTTTTTACGATTTTGGCTAGCTCTTCGGTGGTGTAAAACTGCAAGCGAAACTGCATGCCGAAGCGATCGCGCAAAGGCGCAGAAATCATACCTGCGCGCGTGGTCGCACCGATGAGTGTAAAGTGTGGAATATCGATTTTAATGGTTTGCGCCGCTGGGCCTGAGCCGATGATGATATCGAGGCGGAAATCCTCCATCGCAGAATACAGCACCTCTTCGATCGCCGGAGAGAGGCGGTGAATTTCATCGATAAAAAGCACATCGCCCTCTTCGAGATTTGTCAAAATCGCCGCTAAATCGCCACTTTTTTCTATCATTGGAGCGGCGGTTACTTTGATATTGGCTCCCATTTGCGTGGCGATAATGTGCGCAAGTGTGGTCTTGCCAAGCCCTGGTGGCCCATAAAACAGCACATGATCTAGGCACTCGGCACGCTTTTTGGCGGCCGTGATTGCTATGTTTAGGTTCGATTTGATTTTTTCTTGCCCGATATAATCCTCGAAATTCGCCGGTCTTAGCGAAATTTCCGACGCTTCATCTAGTTTTAATTTTTCTATTTCTACGATTCTGTCCATTAAATTTACCTATTTCAAATACTCAAATTCTTCGCTTGGGAAAATGCCTTTTTTGACATCATTAGCGTAGTTTTTCACAGCTTCTCGCACGAGTTCGGCGCCGTCAAGGTAGCGTTTTACAAATTTTGGCTTAAACTCGTCAAAAAATCCCAGCATATCGCTCCACACTAGCACCTGTCCGTCGCAAGAACCTGCACCTATGCCGATGACTGGGACATTTGCTACTTTCATTACTTCATTAGCCACGCCCAGAACTGTGCCTTCTAGCAGAAGCAAAACCGCCCCAGCGTCTTGCACGGCTTTGGCGTCATCAAGAAGCAAATTTAGGGCATTTTTCTCGCGACCGCTTACTTTGTAACCACCTTGAAAACGAGAAAGTTGCGGGCGCAGTCCTATGTGGCTCATAACGGCAATGCCGTTTTTGCTAAGAAGCTCGACGGTAGCGGCAAAGTCCTTTCCGCCTTCGATTTTAACGGCGTCGCAACCTGTTTTTTCATAGACTTTGGCGCAGTTTTTAAGCGCAAGCTGGGGCGTGGCGCACGAACAAAACGGCATATCCACGACCAAATATGGGCGAGTTAGACCGCGCCTGACAGCCCTTGCGTGATAAATCATCTCATCGACACTTATGCCGATAGTCTCAGCGTGTCCGCCAAAGCTCATATTTAGGCTATCGCCTACTAGCACCATATCGACTTGGTCGTTAAAAATTTTGGCAAAAAGTGCGTCATAGGCTGTTATCATAACGATTTTTTCGCTGTTTTCTTTCATTTTATAAAGGTCATTTATAGTGATTTTTGCCATATTTAATCCTTTAAAATTTTTTGCGATTATAGCCTAAATTTGGCAAATTTAACCCAAATTTGACAATATAAAATTTTTGAAGTAAAATGTGCGACTTCCTTTTGGGGGTGACTTGGCTTCGACAGAAATGGATTGGTCAAGGTGGCATGCCGCTTCGGATATAGCGTATAAAATCCAAATTAAAATTAAACGCAAATAACAAAAATTTTGCTCCTGCTTACGCAAAAGTAGCGTAATCGCAGTCGAGCCCTGCACTGCGCCCATACTATCTAAGCGCGGTAGCGGGTAATCCTAGATAGCGTAGTTTCGCGCTCTGACGAGGCGCGAGGCGAAATTTAGTCTTTGCTTTGGCGATTTGTTTTGGAAAGTGAGCAAGCCGGGGCGAGAATTTCACTTTTGCTAAGCATGTAGAGGCTTTGGTCGTTTGTTTTTGGACTGCGGTTCGATCCCGCACACCTCCACCATTTAAGCTTTTTTTAAGTTGTTTTCATAAAATTTACAAATTTTCACAAATTTAAAGGCAAAACATGGCTAGGATTTTCATCACAGGTGATACGCACGGTGGTTGGCGTGGGTTTAGCGGCGAAATGAAAAAGTTTGAAAAATTTCGCTATAAAACCGAAAAAGAGCTTTGCAAGGATGATTTTGTAATCATCGCAGGCGATTTTGGCTTTATTTGGGAGAGTTCGCCAGATAAAGATGAAATTCGTTGGCTAAAATATTTTAACGAGCGGAATTATACCACGCTTTTCATCGACGGCAACCACGAAAATTTCGCGCGTCTAAACGCCTATAAAATCACCGAATTTGCCGGCGGAAAAGTGCATAAAATTTCTGAGAGCATATATCATTTAATGCGAGGGCAGGTTTATGAGCTTGCAGGGCACAAAGTCCTTAGTATGGGCGGTGCGGCGAGTATCGACAGGGAGTATCGCACGCAAAACATATCGTGGTGGGAGGGCGAAAATATCAGCGAGGCTGAGCTAAACGAGGCTTACAAAAACCTAGCAAAGCACGATTTTAGCGTGGATTTGGTGCTTTCGCACACTGCGCCGAATTCTATTGCGCCAAAGGTGCTAGCCCTAAATGAGTTTGCGCTAGATTTCCACGATCCAAACGGCGATTTGTTAGAAGAAATTTATCGCAAAATCAAATTTAAAAAGTGGTTTTTCGGACACTTTCACGAGGAGCTTTTTTGCGTAAATAGCCAGTTTATCACGCTTTGGCACGACATAGTGGAGCTGAAATTTGAGGGTGAGAAAATCAAGCATTTGTGCGTGATTTAATCTCGCTTCGCAAGTTATAAATTAATCCATAACAAATAACAACAATTCATTTTTACAAATCCACCACAAAATAAAAAAGCCAAATTCACCAAAAATGGCAAATTTGGCTTATAGGCAAAATTTAAATTTTGAAATTTTAATCCACTGCCTTTAAATTATCAGCGATTACAAAGGCAAGTTCGAGCGCTTGATCTGCGTTTAGGCGCGGATCGCACTGGGTTTCGTAGCGCTCTTTTAGCGTCTCTTCTGTCACATTAAACGCCCCGCCTGTGCATTCTGTGACATCTTGACCTGTCATTTCTAGGTGGATTCCGCCAGCTTTCGTGCCCTCGGCCTTATGGATTTCAAAGAAGCTTTGAACCTCTTTTAAAATCATATCGAACTCGCGCGTTTTGTAATTGCCCGCTTTGACGGTGTTTCCGTGCATAGGATCGATACTGTATAAAATTTCCCTGCCCTCACTTTTTAGCTCGCGCAGTATTTTTGGCAGTCTATCGCCGATTTTATCCGCGCCCATGCGAATAATGATATTTAGCCTGCCAGCCTCGTTTTCTGGATTTAGCGCGTCAGCTAAGCGCAAAATATCCTGCGCACTGGCGTTTGGTCCGATTTTTACGCCGATAGGGTTTTTGATCCCGCTCATAAAATGCACATGCGCATCACCAACTCCCCTAGTGCGCTCGCCTATCCAAACCATGTGCGCCGAGCAGTCATACCAATCCCCACTCGTGCTGTCTATGCGTGTCAAACACTCTTCGTAATTTAGCAAAAGCGCCTCGTGCGAAGTGTAAAATTTCGTCTCATTTAGCGTTGGCGCGCTTTGCGTATTTATGCCGCATGCGTCCATAAATTTCAGCGCATTTGAGATAGAATCGCTTAGAGCGTTGAATTTCGCCTGCAACTCAGCCCTTTTCAAAAAGCCCAAATTCCACTTATGCACCTCGTGCAGATTGGCTAGACCACCGCGCGAAAAGGCACGCAAAAGGTTCATCGTAGCCGCACTTTGGTGATATGCCTCGATCATACGCTCTGGATTTGGCACGCGCGCAGCTTCGTTAAACTCAAAACCATTTATAATATCGCCACGATAGCTAGGAAGCTTCACACCGCCGACCTCTTCGTAATCGCTACTGCGAGGTTTGGCAAACTGACCTGCTAGGCGTCCGACCTTTACGATAGGCTTGCCAGCGGCGAAGGTCATTACAATCGCCATTTGAAGCATTACCTTAAACATATCGCGGATATTGTTTGCACTAAAATTTGCAAAACTCTCAGCACAATCTCCACCTTGAAGCAAAAACGCCTCGCCCCTTGTGGCTCTGGCAAGATCGCTTTTTAAAGATCTGACCTCGCCAGCAAAAACTAGTGGCGGAAAGTTATAAAGCCTTTCTTTGACGGCCTCGACTGCGCCCATATCAGGGTATGTGGGCTGCTGTAAGATATTGAAATTTTTCCAAGACGATCTATCCCAACTCATAAATTCTCCTTTTTTGGTTTTAAAAATTTTGCCATTATACCTAAATATGACTAAATTTCATTTCAAAAATATAAATTTACTCCTAAATTTCACGCCAAAAATAAGCAGTTATTAATCAATTAAATTTTAAAATGCAAGCCTTTTAAATCAATCACAAATTTAAGGAATTTTATGAAAGACGACCGCACAAAAGGGCTAATAATCGCGTTTTTGACCTTTTTTATGTGGGGCGTTTTTCCGATTTATTTCAAATTTATCCAAGATGTAGATGCCACACAAATTTTAGCGCACAGAATTTTTTGGTCCTTTGTTTTGCTTTTTTTATTTTTGTTTTTTACAAAAAAGCTAAAAAATATCTCGCTTTTGTTATCAAATCGCAAAAAGGCATTAGCACTTCTTTGCACAGGCTGTTTGATTAGCATAAATTGGGGCATTTTTATCTGGGCGGTAAATTTAGGCGATATTTTATCAACGAGCCTAGGGTATTTCATAAACCCCCTATTATCGGTGCTTTTGGGCGCAATTTTTCTAAAAGAACGGCTAAGCCTAGCAGGGAGGGTTTCGCTATTTTTGGCATTTTTGGCGATTTGCGTGCAAATTTACGCACTTGGCAGACTGCCATTTGTATCGCTAATTTTGCCGACAAGTTTCGCATTTTACGGATTAATTCGCAAAAAAATCGCCGTGCCTAGCTTCGAGGGGCTGTTTTGCGAGACCGCACTCATGCTCCCGCTTGCGTGCGCGTATTTGGGGTTTTGCGCGTATTCAGGCACTAGCGCATTTGGGGCGCACAGCACCGGCGCATTGCTCGCATTTAGCGGAGTTATCACGGTTTTACCACTAATTACTTTTGCGATTTCGACTGCGTATCTGCCGCTTTCGACAATCGGATTTATGCAGTATCTTAGCCCCTCGATGAGCATGCTAATCGCTGTGTTTTTATACGGCGAGGAGCTTAGTTTTTACAAAATTTTCAGCTTTTCGCTCATTTGGCTAGGGCTTGCGATAGTGGGATTTGATAGCTTAAAAAGGAGGAAAAATGGTTAATATAACGCTGATTTTGGCGGTTTTTTTGATAGTAGGTTTTATCGTTTATTCGCAGGTAATGCGCGCAGCCTCGCGCGCTGATATGATAGAGGAGGTGCCAAATAACGCCAAATATCTGAGCTTTTGCGACATACTTGATGGCGAAATTTTAGCTTTGCAAAATTTAGAGCTGAAAGATGAGAGCCAAAGGGACGAAGCACTCGATGAAATCGCAAATCTTAGCAAGGAATTAGTCTTTATCCAAACCATGCACAAAAGCAATCAAAGCCCCGAAATTTGGGAGGAAAAGCTCTTTAAATTTTTGCAAAAATGTGAAGGCGTGATTTTAAAATACGCCAAAGAAGGCGAAAAAATCGCCGATAATTGGCGCGAAAAACTAGGAAGTGAGTTTGCGAAATTAGTCTAAATTTAGAAATTTAGACTAATTTTGACTTTGCAAATTTTCAAGTGCGCTAAAAATCGCAAGCGCATTTTCTTGCGTGGCTTTAAAATCTGCGATTTTGGCTAAATTTTCCTCGAAAATTTGCGCAATCTGCGCGCTAAAATCTGAGTAAATTTTATCCACAAACGAGCTAGACCCTACGAAGTCATTTTCGAACTCATAGTAATGAAGTCCCCCCAAAACCGCCTTTTCAAAGTCCTCATAAGAGGGATAAAAAAGCTGATAAAGACCTGGTTCTTCCTCGTAATCGCTGATTGATTTCGCGATTTTGTTTGCGATGAAATTCGCGCTTAGGGTTACGGCGTTTGTGTAGTTTGAGGCGATTTTTATCATAATTTGCTCGAAAAACAGCGCGATTTTTTGGCAGATTTGAAAAACAGCCCTCTCGCCGTCTTTTAAAAACAGCCCATAGACTTCGCTTGCGATTTTAGCGATGTTTGAAGCCTCTATGATAGAGGCTAAATCGCTTTGGCGCTCGTAGTTTTCAAACCTACCTTTAAATAGCAAAATTTCCCTCTCAAACCCCGCATAAATGCGCTCTATCGCCTCGCTCATAGCATTTTGGGTTTTGACTAGCTCAGCCTTAAAACGGCGGAAAATCACATTTAGCCTATCGTCGTTGTAA
This sequence comes from Campylobacter sp. JMF_06 NA1, assembly GCF_027737785.1. Lineage (NCBI taxonomy): Bacteria > Pseudomonadati > Campylobacterota > Epsilonproteobacteria > Campylobacterales > Campylobacteraceae > Campylobacter > Campylobacter sp. JMF_06 NA1. Next base: position 246,476 of record NZ_JAOVUA010000002.1, on the reverse strand, counting down.
ATCAGCTTCGAAAGCGCGGCGTCGGTGTTGAAATACGGCGCCTCGTAGGCTACCTTTTCGTATCCCTTCGAGGTTTGCGTGCCAAAAAAGCTCTTTTTCGTCTGTGTCGCGCTCACGAAATACTCGTTTTGCTTCGAGCTTAGGGCTTCTTGCATGGTTTTAGCGATAAATTTCGAGGTCTCTTTAATCGAAGCGTAAATTTTGCTAAATTCCTCTTTGTAAATTTCGCGCTCACTGGCGCAAAATTCGGCGATTTTATCTTTGTTTGAAGCGATAATGTTTTCTAAAATTTTATGTATTTCCAAATACCCTGCCCGCTCATTTTTAAGCTCGGCAAGTATGAAATTTAGCCTAGATTTGGCAAAGCTAATGCGGTTTTTATCAAGTCCGTCTAAAAACTCCCTAACCTCGCTAAACCCGCTGTTTTGGCTATCGCCAGCTTTTTCTAGCTTTGATGAGATTGGCACGATAGAGGCGAAATTCACACCAAAAATCGTTTTAGCGTAATTATGCACGCGCTCGATTTCTTCGGTGCTAAGCCTATCTTTTTGGCTTAAAATCGCAATGGAGTTTTTGCTTAAAAATTTTGGCAAAAGCGAAATTTGAGCTGTTTCGCTCTTTCTGGCGGCATTGTCGATGAGTGAAATCCAAAGCACGCCAAAAACCTCGTCGAAAATCTCCAAAGTCTCCCTGGTATCGGCGTTCGAGCGCGAATTTAGCCCTGGGGTGTCGATGAAATTTATTTTTTTCAAAAGCTCGTGTGGCAAAAACATATTTATATTTTTGATATCTTTTAGCTCCCGCCTTTGATCGACGAAATCCGAAATTTGCGAGCTTTCTAAGGTTTGGGTGTAGCCGTTTTTATACGCTACACTCATCATTTCATAAGGGGCGTATTTAATGTGAGTGGCCTTGGCAGTAACTGGCACGACGCCAGTTGGCAAAACTTCGCTAGAAAGCAAGGTGTTTAAAAATGTCGATTTACCACTGCTAAACTGCCCCACAACCGCGATTTTAAGAGGCTCGGACTCGACGAGCAAAATTTCATCTAAAACCTTGCTTAAATGTGCGCTAGGGTGCAGACTCGGGTCTTTTAGCTCGCTCACAGCCCTGCTCATATCGCCCCAAAATCCCTGCTTCGTGCTGGGTAAAAATTTCGCCCTATACTCGCTGATAAATTCCCTTAGCATTGCTCGATCCTTTTAATTAATCCATTTACCAAATTTATTTTTTCTCGCACCAATCGCGCGTTTTTGGCGATTTGCTCGGCGTTTTCATCGCCTGCTTTAAGCGCGCTTTCAAGCTCGCTTTGGCGCAAATCTAGGCTAGATTTTTTGCTAGCAAAAAGGGCTAGGACATTTTCTTTAAACTCCGCAGTGCAGGTTTTGGCGATGTTTTCGAAGCTAGATTTTAAATTTAGCTTAGCGAAAAACTCGCTAAATAGCGCGTCAAAACTCGCCGATAATGCGCCAAAATCGCTGTTTTTGCGCACGATTTCACGCATGCTTTCGTTAAATTTAGCGAAATTTGGCTGGGCGAAATTTTCGTCCATGTATTTTTTCGTGTCAAATTTAAGCGAATTTACCTCGCTAAAATCGCTTCCCAAAAGCTCTTTGATATCAGAAATATCGCGCGAAATCTTTTGCGAAAACGAGCGGAAAATGTCCGTGATGACATCTTTGACGCCAGAGTTTGCGATGACTTCTAGCCTAGAAAAATCAATCTGCTTTTTATTTTTTTTCGAGTAATTTATGTCAGTTAAAACCCTGTCTTTAATCGTCAAAATCGCTGATTTTAACGGCGCAAAAAGCGTGCTATCATCGTAGCTAAGCTTGCTAATCGCGCCAGTTAAATCGTTTTTTAGCTTAGCTAAATTTGCATTTAGCGCGCTAATTTCGGCGTTTATATTCTCGCATTTTTGGGCTAGTTCGCTTTTATTCGCGCTAAAATCGGCGTTTTGCTCCTGCAAATCAGCCAAATACGCCTCGCAAATCAGCGATAACTCTTTTTTGTATGAGGATAAAATTTCATCTGCTTTGGCTGAATTTTCGCCGAAAAATCGCTCGAAAAGATGAGATTTCAGCTCGCCAATGCCCCGTCCGCTGTGGCTGTCTATGCAAAAATAACTCACATTTTCTATCAGCCCCTCATCAAACCCAAACGCCCCAAGCTCCTCGCAAATACTAGCCCTAGCGTATCTTAGCGCGTCGATTAGCTCGGTCTGACTAAGCAAATCAGCGTGGGTTAAAACCACAATGAGTGAGTTGTTTTTCGAGCTTTTTAGGGTGCTTGCGATAAAGCTCATATCCTTTTTGGTCGAGCTTTGAGAGGCGTTCATTAGGTGGATTATCGCGTCGCTTGAAAACATAAAGTTTTTCGTCAGCTCCTCGCGCAAAACCACGCTATCGTCCAGACCTGGGGTATCGACGACGGTGATTTTATCGCTTAGAAAATCGCTTTTTATGCCAAGTTCGATAAATTTGATAAATTTTGAAATTTCATACTTGGCAGAGGTGAATTCTTGCAGTTTTTCTGGCTCGATTATGGCTTCGCTTTGGTTTTGAAATTTCGAGTGAAATTCCTGCGCAAAACCCAAAATTTCAAGCTCCTCATCATCGTAGAATTTGACCTTAGCATAAGGCTTATCGCTACCTTTAAGAAGCGTTAAATTCGCCGTTTCAGGGATATTTGAAGTCCCTAAAATATCAAATCCCAAAAGGCGATTTAGCATGCTAGATTTTCCAGCGTTGATTACGCCAGTAACCGAGAGTGTGAAATTTGCATCTTTGGCGTTTGATTTGGCGGCGTTTGTGCGCTCAAAGAGTGAATTTTCAAATTCGCTCGCGCAAACGAGAAAACCTGCGCCTGGATTTGTATCTGAATTTTCGCTCGCATTTTCGCTCGCGCTAGTATCCAAATACTCGCCCAAATTTGCGCCTAAATTTGCGCCCGCGCCAGTGTCCGCGCTTGAAACCAAATTTGCAAGCCCATCTTCGCTTTTGGCGCTCAAAAGTGCTTTTAGCTCATCGCTAATAGCGTCCAAACTCTCTAATTTGCCGTAAAATGCGAAATTTGCGGGCGAATTTGGGGCTTCGTTTTCACTCAAATCGCTTTGAAGTTGAAGCAAAAATTTTGAAATTTCATCATACTCGCTTTTGCTAATAATTCCTTCTTTGCTTAAATTTTCTACCATCATCAAAACGCTTAATTTGGAAATTTTAAGCTTGCAAATCGCATTGATTGCGCCGATTTGCAGGGACTGAATCGCATAAATTCCAATCTCTTCGCCAAGCTCTTTTAAAATTTCTCTAAAACTTTGCAACGATTTAAATTTTTCGAAATTTTGCGAATTTGTGCATAACATAAGCGCAGCGATATCACTAGGCATAGTGCGAGTTAGGCTCTCATCGATAAAAAGCCTCTTTGAACCCCAAATTTTACTCATAAAATTATTCATAAACTACCTTTTTTGGGTTGAAATGGTTAGAAATTTGATAAGTTTTGCAATAAAATTTCAAAATTTTATAAAAGTAGAAAGACGCCTGCAAAAATTTTGCAAGCGTCATAGGATTATTTGCCTTTTGCAGCAAGTTTTCTACGCATATAAGCAATGCGAGATTGTAATGGAAGGTGTTTAGGGCAGTTGTCTTCGCAACCTAGCAAACTCATACAACCAAACACACCGTCATCATCGCCGATTAACTCGTAGAAATCATCGTCTGTTCTGTTATCAAGAGCGTCGATTTTAAATCTAGCTACGCGGTTGATACCAACAGCACCGATAAAATCCTCTCTCATAATCGCAGTTCCGCATGCTGCCACGCAGATACCACACTCTATACAACGATCTAGCTCGAAAACCTCTTGTGCTACTTCTGGTTCGACTTTTTCCTCTAATTTAGAGATGTCAGTTACATGGTCAGTGTGGATCCAGCTCTCGACTCTCTTACTCATCGCGTTCATCCAGTTACCTGTATCTACGCTCAAATCTTTTAGTAGTTTAAATACAGGAAGTGGCATAAGCTCGATAACGCCCTCTGGATAGTCTTTTGTTAGTGTGCGGCAAGCAAGTGCTGGCTTACCATTGACTAACATACCGCAGCTACCGCAGATACCAGCACGACATACGAAGTCGAAGCTTAGCTCTGGGTCAAATTTTTCGCGGATGACATTAAGTGCGATAAATAGTGTCATACCATCTGTTTCTTCAAGCTCATAAGTCGCAAAGTGAGGTTTAGAAACCTTGCTTAGCGGATTAAATTTAAACGCTTTAATTGTGATTTTTCTACTCATATCCTATACCTGCTCTTTCATTTGGTGCTTTATATTTTGGTTGCAACTCATAATGCATTAGTGCTTCTTGGATTTCATAGCGTCCTCTGCCCTCTGATTCCATTTTTGCTCTAATGTCATCAACTTCTTTTTGGCGTTTAGCACTATCTGGGTGCTCGATAATGTTACCCTTAGCGCCATAACCACGGAACGCTGGTGGGATTTCCATTTTCATAATATCTAGTGGCTCGTAAGTTAGAGTTGGCAATGTATCGCCGTCTTTCCAAGTCGCTAGTGTGCGTTTTAGCCAGTTTGCGTCATCGCGTTTTGTGAAGTCTTCGCGGTAGTGAGCGCCACGGCTCTCTGTGCGATCTAGTGCGCCTTTTGCAACGCAAAGTGCAAGTTTAAGCATCATAGGAACACGATAAGCCTCTTCTAGCTCTGGGTTTCCAAATAGCTCTTTGTTTGAAATTTTAACATTCGTTGATTCTTTGTAAAGCTCTTCTAGCTCTTTTACAGCTTTTGCCAAGCCCTCACCTGTGCGGAAAATCGCAACATGTTCCCACATGATATCTTTCATTTTGTTTTTGATCTCAAATACATTGTATTTGCCGTCTTTATCAAGTAGGCTTTGTAGATAAGCTTGTGATTTATTTACAAATTTTTCAATTGAAGTTGTTTTGATATCGATTTCGTGGCTTGCGCAGAAATCTGCGAAGTAATCACCTACAATCATACCAGCGACAACTGTCTCAGAAACTGAGTTTCCACCCAAGCGGTTGAATCCGTGCATATCCCAGCATGCAGCCTCACCAGCTGAGAATAGACCTGCTAGTGTTGGGCTTTCGCCTGTTGCTTTTGTTTTGATTCCACCCATTGAGTAGTGTTGCATTGGAAGGATTGGAGCCCAACCTTTGCCTCTTTTGCGACCATTTTCATCTGTGTAAGTCTCTGTATCAGCAGGATCGATACCGTTGAAAATTTGGCAAATTTCTTGAACATCGCGAAGGTTTTTCTCGATATGCTCACGACCCAAGATAGAAATATCAAGCCAAACATGGTATCCATAAGGACTAGGAACGCCTTTACCATTTCTGATGTGCTCCATAATACGGCGTGAAACAACATCGCGGCTAGCTAGTTCTTTTTTCTCTGGTTCATAATCAGGCATAAAGCGATATCCATCGACATCACGCAAGATACCACCATCACCACGGCAACCCTCAGTTAGCAAGATACCACTTGGAACGATTGGAGTTGGGTGGAATTGAACTGCTTCCATATTTCCTAATTGAGCTACGCCTGTTTCTAGTGCGATAGCAGCACCAGTTCCCTCACAAACAACAGCGTTTGTTGTGTGGCGATATACACGACCATAACCACCAGTTGCGATTAGTGTGCCTTTTGCAACATAAGCTGTAAGCTCGCCAGTTACTAAATCGCGAACAATCGCGCCATAACAGCGGTTGTTTTCGTGGATTAGAGCGATTGCTTCTTTTCTATCGTGGATATCGACATTGTGTTTTAATGCCTCGTTTGCAACAGCAAAAAGCATAGTGTGACCAGTAGCGTCAGCTGTGTAGCAAGTTCTCCATTTTTTTGTTCCACCGAAGTCACGGCTGTGAATTAGACCATGAACTTCTTCTTTTTCTTCGATTGTTGTTTTTTGAGCGTTGATAATCGCGCTTCTCTTACCTTTTGTGATACGAGTCCATGGAACGCCCCACGCAGCTAGCTCACGAATAGCTTTTGGAGCTGTTTGAGCAAACATTCTAGCTACATCTTGATCGCAACCCCAGTCGCTACCTTTTACGGTATCAGCGAAATGCACATCTTCATTATCGCCTTCACTCATTTTAGAATTACCAAGACTTGCTTGCATACCACCTTGTGCTGCTGCTGAGTGCGAGCGTTTAACAGGAATAAGGCTTAAAACTACTGTGCTAAGCCCTTTTTCGCCAGCAGCTACCGCAGCGCGTAGGCCTGCAAGCCCACCACCGATAACTAATGCATCATAATATTTAACATTCATATTTCAATTCCCTATTTTATAAATTTACACCGATTTTGATAAATGCAGCCAAAGATAAAAGACCTAAAATTAAGAAGAAAGCTGAAACAATCCATTTTAATTTTTTAAGTTTTTTACGACTTTCTTTTGCATCAGGACCTTCGAAAATACCCCATTTAACGCATAGTCTGTATAAACCAATGCTACCGTGAAGTTCAACAGCGAAAAGCAATACTAGGTAGAACAACCACATAAAATGGCTTACTACACGAGCACCTGACATATCACCTGAAATTTTATCAGAGTTTGTGATGATGAAAATAAGGTGTGCAGCACCCAAGAAGAACATAATAAAGCCAGTGATTGCTTGAACCCACCAAAGTGAAGTATCTTCGTGTTTGAAGCGTTTCATGTGAGCACGATATGATTGCCATTGGCGGAAATTGATTGGCATTTTTCTCATACCTAGCGCAGCGTGAATAAAGAAAATGATAAATACAGCAAGAGCTAAGAAAGATGTAATATAGCTCATAGAAGGGCTGTCGCTCAAAAATCTTAATTCTAAGAATTCAACAACTTTGGTAAAAAAGTCTCCACCGAACAATACAGTAGAAACAAACATCATATGCACCCACATAAATAGACCCAAAATTCCACCACTGATACTTTGGATTAAGTCTAGGCGCGCTGGCATACGGCTTTTTGTGCGATCCGTGCGGATACCTAAGAAGCCTTCGATTTGCTCGCTCATGAGCTCTCCTTATAGAAAATTAGTTAGTTAAATTACTAACAATTTGTAAATTTAACTTTAACAGGACATTATAGTATTTTTTAACTTTAAGTAAAGTTAATTACGCCCTATTAGTTGAAATTTCAAAGAAATTTTTAATATAACACCCGCCAAAAACATAACGAGCGATAAAATTTGCCCCATTGAAAATCCAGCGATTACAAACCCAATCCCAGCGTCTGGTTCTCTAAAAAATTCGCTCACAAAGCGCATAAAAGTGTATAAAATAGCGTAGTTGCAAATCAGTTCGCCGTCGAATTTCTTAAATTTCCTGCTAAAAAATAAAATCACAAAAATCAAAATTCCTTCGAGCAAACCCTCGTAAATTTGGCTAGGGTGGCGAAGCACGCCATCAACAAAAATCCCCCAGCTCACATCGGTTACGCGCCCGATTAGCTCTTGGTTTAAAAAATTCCCAATCCGCCCGAAAAAATACCCAAGTGGCACACTAAGCGCGACAAGATCGAGTAGCGCCCACTGGTTTTGGGCGTGGCGACGACAAAACGCTATTGTGGCGATGATAAATCCAACCACCGCCCCATGGTAGCTCATACCGCGAATTCCGATAAATTCGCCGTTATAAAAGGGGTTGAAAATTTGCCACGGGTGAGTGAAATACCACAGCGCCTCGCCTGAATAAATCGCGATATATCCGAGTCTAGCGCCCAAAATCACACCGATTTCGACCCAGATGAAATAATTATCCAGCACCGCACTGCTAAATTTCAGCCCGTCGCGTTTAGCAATCCACTTTGCCATAAAGAGTGCGATTAGCAGGGCCAAAACATACATTATGCCATACCAATGCACGCTAAAACCGGCTACGCTAAACGCAACTGGGTCAAATTTTTCGTAAATGTGGTTCCAAAATTCCAACTCTCGCCCCTAATTAAATTTGTAAATTTGGCTAAATTTTAAGCCCCAAGCTATTTTTCACAACCACGCAAAAATCCGCTAAAAAATACCCAAACGCCTTGTAATAATCGCTTTTAGCATTGATTTGCAAATGTCCAGCTAGCCCGCGCAGGCTTGGCATGATAAAATTCGTCAAATACTCGCCCAAAATATTGTGCGATTTCTCGTTTGTATCTTGCTTAAAAATCATCGCCAACAGCCCTAGCATGTTTGCAGCGTGTGTATCTGGCAAATCCGCAAATGGCTTTTTGAAGCGACATTTTTCGTAAAAAACGCTCACTTCGCTCGCACTTATTAGCTTGAAATAGCTCATATCAAAGGCCTCTTTGAGATTTTCAAAATCAGCGCAAATAGCCTCATAATCGCTATTTTTAACCCCTGCCCAAAGCTCTTGGCCCTTTTTGTTTTCTGGATTTTCGTTGATTATAATCCATTTGCTAGCAAGTTTTTCGAAATTTTCCTTGCTTATCGCGCCCTTAAAATTCGTCGCGAAAATTATACACATAACCGAATAAAGTTCCCCTACTTTCATGTTTTCTCCTTAAATTTCACTAGCTTTTTTAATTTTTTCTACACCAAATTTTGACCAAATTTGATTCATTGATTTATCCAAAATTTGGCGTTTTTTATCAATTTCATCGAAAAGCAGCGTCGCACAATCCGCGCTATTTGCGCCAAAATTTGACAAATTTAGCGACACATGAATTATCGCATCGCCCCTATGCACATCAATAGCCTCGAAAAGCAAAAGTGCCGTCTCATCGAGCAAATCTAGGCTAAAAGGCCTGTGCTGGCTAAGCCTTTTAGAGCTCTCATCGCGCGATTTGTAGCGGATTTTGACCTCGTATGTCAGAGGGTTTAGCCCACCCTCTAAAACCTCGCTAGCAAGGTGTCGAGAGAGAATTTTAATGCGCCTTTTGATCTCGTCCCTATCGAAGCACGGCTCGAAACTGCGCCCAAGACCGATACTTTTGCGCTCCCTGCTAACCTGCACCCGCTCGCTCGTATCGCCACTGATTTGAGCGAAAATTTGCTCGCCGTTTTTGCCCATTTTTTCGAAAATTTCCCTATGTCCCCACGCGTCGCCAATACTTTTAATGCCGTATTTTGCGAGCGTTTTTTGCATAGATTTTCCCACACCTGGGAATTTTGAAATTTCGACATCTCTAAGCTCGGTTTTAAGGCGCGAGAGGGGTATTTCACGCACCCCAAAAGGCTTGGCTAAATCAGTGGCAAGCTTGGCGATAAATTTCGCCTCACTTAGCCCCACACTGCTAGGAAGCCCAAATTTCGCCTTGATTTCGCTTTGCAAAAAGAGCGCAAACTCGCGCGCGTTTTCGTTGTATTTCGTGCCACGCAAATCCAAAAAAAACTCATCAACGCTAAATTTTTCGATTTCTGGCGTGAAATTTAGCAAAAATTTGTGAATTTGGTTTGAAATCTTGCCATACACGCCGTGCTTTGCCGCGTCCAGCACTAGCTCTGGACAGGCTAGAAGCGCCATTTTTAGGGGTTGGGCTGAATGCACGCCAAATTTTCTAGCCTCGTAACTAGCGCTTAAAACCACACCTTTTTGCAAGGATTTTAGCCTTTTTTGCTCATCGCCGAAATTTTGCGAATTTTGCTCTTTTTGAGCTTGAATTTTAAAATTTTGCGCGCTCTCATCGAAGTGAAATTTCGCCCCAAAACCCTCGTCTTTATTAGCGAAAATTTCCTCATTATTTCCGCCGATAACTGCGACAGGAACTCCGCTAAGAGCGGGATTTATCAGCCTTGCGACAGATACAAAAAAGCAGTCTAAATCGATATGCGCTATCAAACTATATCTATCCCAAATCCACTAAGTCCAGCGTATTCCTTCGGGCTGGAATTTGAAAGAATTTTGATTTTTTTAATCCCCAAATGCGCTAAAATCTGCGCTCCAATACCATAGCTTTTGAAATCGCCCTTGTGCGAAGCCGAATTTAGCGCCACAATCACGCCACCACTCGTGCTTAAAATTTCTAAATTTTGCATAAAATCATCGTAATTTTCATCTTGCATAAACTCTAAATCGGTTGAAATTTTATGAAATTTTACATTGCAAATTTCGCCAATTTCGCCGAAAATAAAGACTTTGTGAGCGTTGTCGTCGTGGTCTGTGATTTCGCAAACTCTGCAAGGCTTACCGCAAATTTTACCCTCGCTAAATTCGCCAAATTTAACCAAAGTTTCGTGCTTTAATCTGTATTCGACGATTTGGGCGATTGAAATCATATTTATGCCAAATTTTTCGCAGAATTTCTCCAAATCATCGCGCCTCGCCATTGTGCCGTTTTCATTTACGATCTCGCAAATCACCGCACTTGGCGCGATTCCAGCGAGCTTGCACAAATCCACAGAGCCCTCAGTGTGGCCTGTGCGCACGAGCACTCCGCCTTTTTTGGCGATGAGCGGATTTATGTGGCCAGGGCGCACGAAGTCGCTTGGGGTGGAGTTTGGGCGCGCCATAAGCTCGATTGTCATATTTCGCTCATACGCGCTCACGCCCGTGGTTGCGTCTTTTGCGTCGATTGTGATAGTAAATGCCGTCTCGTGCGAAGATGTGTTTTTATCGACCATTAGGGGCAAATCTAGCCTTTTGGCGATTTCCTCGTCCAGTGCGACGCAAACCACGCCACGAGCGTGTGTGATAGCGAAATTTACCTTCTCCGCGCTCGTAAAAGTCGCAGGAAAAATCAAATCGCCCTCATTTTCGCGATCAACATCATCGACCATGACAATCATCTTGCCATTTTTCATATCTTGTATAGCTTGTTCTACACTTACCATTTTTAATCCTTATTCAAATTTTCAAATCCAGCTTTTATTTTTTCATAAAGCGGGGCGAAGCTGACGCCATTTACGCGCACATTTGCGATCGTAGTGATGAAATTCGTATCCCTCTCCCAGCGCGGAACTAGATGATAATGCACATGCTCGGCTATCCCAGCCCCAGCAGCGGAGCCTAGATTCATACCGATATTTACCCCCTTTGCGCCAATAGCCTCTTTTAGCACTTTTACGCCTTTTTGGACATATTCGCTCATCTCTAACCACGCTTCTAGCGGTAAATTCTCGATATTATCAGTATGCTCGTAAGGAATCACCATAAAAGCCCCGGGGTTGTATGGGTATAAATTCATAAGCCCAAAGCAAAATTTAGCGCGAAATACCACGCCTACGCACTTTTCTCCATTTTTTGCCTTTGCGGCTGCGCAAAACGGGCAACCGCTGCGTTTTTCGGTAAAATAATCACTTCTCCACGGCGCGCAAATATAATCCATATTCTCCCCCTATTTTTCGCCAAATTTCACTGCTCTAAGCGCCGCGCCGACATCATCTTGTCGCATAAAACTCTCGCCGATTAAAAACGCATCGACCCCGCGTGCGCTTAGTTCGAGTAGCTGTTCGTGCGAGCCTAGCCCACTTTCAGCCACGATGATTTTGCCATTTGGGATAAGCGGGATTAAATTTGCCGATAAGCTCATGTCCATTTCGAAAGTCTGCAAATTTCGGTGATTTATGCCGATTATATCAGCCCCTGCGAAAATCGCCTTTTTCAAATCATCTTTATCGTGAATTTCAAAAAGCGCTTCAAGCCCCAAATGCCTAGCAAATTCCAAAAGTCTTTTAAGCTCTTTTTGCTCCAAAGCCTTTGCGATTAAAAGCACGAAATCCGCCCCATACACGAGCGCTTCTAGGATTTGATACTCATCGATTATAAAATCTTTGCGCAAAATCGGCGTGTTTGTATAGCGCCTGATTTGCGAAATGTAGCTAATATCGCCCTTAAAATAGTGTGGCTCAGTCAAAATAGAAAACGCACTCGCGCCTGATTTTTCATACTCCATAGCGATTTTAAGCGGATCGAAATCCTCTCTGATAACGCCCTTGCTAGGGCTTGCTTTTTTCACCTCAGCGATTATGCGAAGCGGATTATCCGGGGTGCTTTTTAGCGCAGTTTTCGCGTCGCGCGGTATCATGGGATTGGCACTTAGCGTGCGACCAAGCATATCAAAGCTAAATTTTTCTTTGCGCCTAGCCAAATCCTCGCGCGTTTTTTCTAAAATTTCATCTAAAATCATTTTTGCGCCTTTATTCCGCCTGCTATTTCGCCTATTTTTTGGATATTTTTATCTATCACGCATCTCTCTATCGCGCTTACATGCCCCTTGCCCTCGTCGCTGGTGTAAAACTCATCGTCTTTTATCTTGTCCATCCACTCTTTGGCTTTTTCGCACTCGCCAAGTTTGTAAAAACCCCATGCTAGCGAGTCTATGTAATAAACCGAATTTGGCTCGTCTTTTAGGGCGCGCTCGACATAATCAATGCCCTTTTTGATATCCAAATCATGATCGATTAAAATATATCCGTAGTAATTCAAATGCACCGGATCTTTTAGCTTGCTAGCTATGTTTTCAAATTTCGCCACGACTTCGTTAATCTGAGCGGCTGTTTTTTTATCACCAAAAGATTCATACAGATAAATCGCCTCGTTCGCCAAATAATCGTAATTTTCGGTTTTCAAAAACTCCTCGCGCGCTAATCTCATAGCTGTGGCGAAGTCCTTTTTCTGGGCGTAAGCGTCCATTATGAGATCTTTTTTATAATCGTATTTTTGCAAAATTTCGATGATTTTATCAAATTCCTTCATATAATAATAAATCCCAATCATATCGTCTAAAAATTTCGTATTTTTTTTGCTCTCATACAGCGCCTCATCGAGTTTGGCGACCTCGAAGTATTTTTTTTGCATACGATACACATCGGCCAAAACCTCGCACACCATACCGCTAGCGCACCCATAAATTCGCCTATGCGTCTCCATGATACGCACCGCAGAGTCGCTACTATCAAGCCTATTTAAAAGAACATCGCTAAGGCGGATTAAATTTTCCTCTGATTTTTCCAGCTCGTAGGCCTTTTCGAAATACTGCTTGGCTAGGGCGAAATTATCCATAGCATAATATGTCGCACCCAAAATCGAGTAATTTCTCGAATTTACCTCTAAATTTGCTAGATGAAGCGCGGTAGTGTTGGCTTTGAGTATCTCTCCCTGCCCCATATAATACCCCACTTTTACGCGCAAATACTCGCTATCATCAGCCAAAATTTTATCGCCCAAAGCTAAGTAGCGCGCGGTTGCTTTGCTATCTTTTAAGAAAAACGCAAGCTTTAAGGCTTCTAGCAAATACACCTGCGAATTTGTCTTTAAAAAGGCCTTTTCGTAAAGCTTCATCGCGCTTTGCGGGTCTTTGTTGGCTAGTTCTAGCGCAGTTAGCAGATCGAAATTCAGCTCAGCCTCATCGTAAGCCTTCATCGCCTCTTTTAGCTTTTGCGGTGTGGTGGCCTTTTGCACTACATTTTCGCTAGCGTTTTTCTCGGGTACCGGCGCAGTATTTGTGATAACCGAGCTTTTATTCATATCTTTTATCGCGTCGCTTTTGGTTTCGCTAGCGCCCAAATTTAGGGCACCAAGAGCCAAAAAAGCGGTTAAAATTTTACCCCAATACATTCTTTCTCCAATTCATCTTTATGCTCTTTGAAATATTCCCAAAATGGAAAGGTTCTACATTGATTTGGTCTGTATTCATAAATCCCGCAGTTTCGGTGCTTTTCGTCGAAAAACACACACGCCATACCGTCAAGGTATGGTTTTTCTTTTATGCTAAATTTATTCCCAACGCGCTCTAAAAATACGCAGATAAAATTTGCCTTATCTATCCCCATAAATTCGCTGAGCTTCTCGATTTCTGCGTCATTTATCCAAATATATCCGCTCTCGCCCGTGCAACACTTGCCGCCGCAGCTTTCGCAGGCGCTACTATCGAAGGTATAGTCAAACTCACTCAATATCGACACTTTCTAAATTGGCTTTTTCATAAATTTTAGCCGTTATTTTACTTTTTTCACCATTAAGAAATGTATAAATCGGCGCACAAATTTCACAAAGTGAGCGCGAACTTTTTTGCGCCAAAAAAAGTGCGAGTTTGGCGGGCTTGTTTTCGTTAGGATAGATGAAAGCAAGCTTTGTCAAATTTAGCTTATAGCTTTGCAAAATTTCGCAAATTTGCGCGATTTTGCCCGCCTCGTAGCAAAAAATCAGCGCGCCTTTTGGCTTTAAATGAGTGTTGCTAACACGCACGAAATCGCTAAGGCTTAGGCTTGTGGCGCTTTTGCTTAGCGCGATGTGCGAATTTTGGCTAGTTAGGATTTTTTCCCTATAAAATGGCGGATTTGAAACGATTAAATCGAATCTTTGCTCGCTTTTAAAATTTGCGAAATTTTCGTGTAAAATTTGCGCCTGTAATGAATTTTGCTCGCAATTTTTACGCAAAATTTCTAAATTTTGCTCTTGGATTTCAAGCAAGCTTAAATCTAAATTTGGAAAATCCCGCTTCAACATCAGCCCCAAAATCCCGCACCCTGCCCCAACATCTAAAATTTTAAGGAAGCTTGCGTGGCGAGAGTTAAGCCAGTTTTCGCAGATAAAATTCCATAAAAAAATGGTATCACTGGTGTAGCGATACCCACTTTTTAGCTGGAAAAGTCTCATAAATGCAGATTTTCTACGATTGTGTGAGCGTGGTTGAAGGCTACGACGATCGAACCGCCGTTTCTAGTGATCAAATCTCCACCCACAAAAAGCCCTTTTGTGGCTGTTTCGCACCTCTCATCGACGCTTGGCACGCCGTTTTCGTCGAATTCTACGCCACATTTTTTAAGGAAATCCACAGGGCTCGTGCCACCGATTGCATAAATTATGCGATCATAAACTAACTCCATACCGTTTGTGAATTTCACTAGCACCTTGCCACTTTCGTTTTCTAGCGCTTCGATATCAAGCCCAAGGCGCAAAATAATGTCACCATTTCTAGCCTCTTTTTTGATATCTTCTTCGTTGATTTCATTTAGCCTTGTAAAGCTCTCTTTGCGGTAGCATAGGGTAACGGTGTTTGTTTTGCATAGCGAGAGCGCGTATTCGGCGGCTGAGTTGCCACCGCCCACGACTAGGACTTTTTCATTGACGCTGCATTTATCGAGGTTGAAATTTACCCTTTGTGTGATTGATGGCGGGATTTTGTAGCTTGGTTTGTTTGGTTTGCCCATACGGCCGATTGAGATGATGACATTGCGCGCTACAAAGCCAGCTGAGGCTGTGGTTATGCAAAATAGCCCACCCTCTTTTTTCTCGACCTTTTCGACCTCGCTGTTGAAGTAAATATCGATATCGCCGTGATCTAGCAAGCTATCGAAATAATCCAGCACGCTCTCTTTCGTGCCAGTCTCGAAGCTAATCGTGCCCTTTGTTTCACTATCCATGCCCTTGTATTCTTTATCTACGCGTTTTTTGTCTTTGTAAAATTGTCTGATTGTTTGAGAGTGATTATCGCCTTTTTCTAGCAAAAGCACCTTGGCTACGCCTTTTCTTTTGGCCTCGACCACAGCCGCGATTCCGCAAGGACCGCCACCGATGACAACTACATCATAAACATTTATCATTTTTTTCCTTTGTGTTAAATTTTACAACCTTTGATTATAATCAAAATTTATTTATAAATGGTAAAAATTATTAAAATTTTAAAGATTTAATTAGTCTGTTTTATTTTTACCCAAAACTTAGCCCAAAAATGCTAAATTTAGAAAAAATTTAAAGGAAAATAATGATTTTAGCCATTGAAAGTAGCTGTGATGACAGCTCGATTGCTGTGCTAAACAGCTCGAATTTCGCATTAGAGTTTTACGAAAAAATCTCCCAAGAACTCGAACACTCCAAATACGGCGGTGTCGTGCCAGAACTAGCTGCGCGTCTTCACACAGAAGCACTGCCTCGCATTTTAGAGCGCGCAAAGCCCTTTTTTGGCTCTCTTAAAGCCGTCGCCGTAACGCACGCACCGGGCCTTAGCGTGAGTTTGATAGGTGGCGTGAATATGGCAAAAACTCTTAGCCTTGCGCTAAATTTGCCACTAATTGGCGTAAATCACCTAATCGGGCATATTTATTCGCTATTTTTGGACAAAGAAGCAGAATTTCCGCTTGGTGTTTTGCTAGTAAGTGGCGGGCACACGATGATTCTTGATATTGACGCCAGAGGCGCAATCAGCGTGCTTGCAAGCACCAGCGATGATAGCTTTGGCGAAACATTTGACAAATGCGCCAAAATGCTAGGACTTGGCTATCCAGGTGGCGCGATAATCGAAAATTTAGCCAAAAATGGCACGCCAAAATTTAGCTTCCCAGTGCCTTTAAAGGGCGATAAACGCCTACAATACAGCTTCTCAGGCCTTAAAAATGCCGTTCGCGTGCAAATCGAAAAACTAT
This sequence comes from Campylobacter sp. JMF_06 NA1, assembly GCF_027737785.1. Lineage (NCBI taxonomy): Bacteria > Pseudomonadati > Campylobacterota > Epsilonproteobacteria > Campylobacterales > Campylobacteraceae > Campylobacter > Campylobacter sp. JMF_06 NA1. The sequence goes on along the minus strand of NZ_JAOVUA010000002.1, from coordinate 230,145 downwards.
CCCAAAATGGCGAACTAACGGGGCAAGATAAGTGCGATATCGCCTACGCCTTTCAAAAAAGTGCTTGCGAGCATATCACGGATAAACTCTCGCGGGTCTTTAATGAGCGCAAATTTAGGCGTTTTGGCGTCGTGGGCGGGGCTAGTGCGAATACGCATTTGAGGCAAAATTTGGCAAATTTATGCGACGCACACGAGTGCGAACTTTTATTTGCGCCACTGAAATTTTGCTCGGATAACGCTGCGATGATAGCGCGCGCAGGTTTGGAGAAATACCGCAAACAAAACTTTATCGCACCGCAAAATTTACAAATTATCCCAAGTTTAAATTTAAACTCCGCATTTGAGTAAAAATTAAATTTTAAAAATCGTTCAATCCTAAATTTAAGTAGAATTTTGCTCTAAATTTTACTGGATTGCTTCGCTTCACTCGCAATGACGGCAAATTTAGAGCAAAGAATTTTAAATTTCGATTTCATACTCAATTGGATCTTTTACGCCGGCTTTTGCAAAGCCATTTAGGCGCAATTGACAGCTATCGCACACGCCACAAGCCTTGTGCGAGTTTGTGTAACAGCTCCAAGTAAGCCCCAAATTTACGCCGTTTTCAAGCGCACGCGCCACAATCTCGCCCTTGTTTAAATGCACCAAAGGCGTTTTAATCTCCACGCTAAAATTCGGCGAAGTGCCCGCATTTATCGCGCTTTGCATTTTTGCGATAAATTCCGCCGTGCAATCAGGATATCCGCTACTATCCTCCTGCACCACGCCGATGAAAATCGCCTCGCACCCCTCACGCTCGGCAAGCGCACCCGCGATACTCAAAAACACGCCGTTTCGAAACGGCACATAGGTGTTTGGGATTTCGTTTTTATCGATATTTGCGCCCTTTCGCACTTCTAGGCTCGTATCTGTAAGCGAGTTTGCGCCGATTTGCGCGATAAATCTAGCATCCAGCGTGTATCTCCTCGTAACGCCTAAATCATCGCAAATTCTCTCGAAACACTCGCGCTCTTTATCCTGCGTGCGCTGAGCATAATCAAAATGCACTCCAATGACCTCATAGCCTGAATTTTTGGCGATATACGCGCAAGTCGCGCTATCCATACCGCCACTGATGATACATAAAGCTTTTTTCAAATTTAATCCTTTTTTGGTAGAATTATAGGCAAATTTTGATTTAAAGGGCTTGAAATTGATACTTTGTGAAGAAAATTACCCAAAAATTTTGGACGAAATTTTAGCCACGCTTAGCGCGGGTGCGGTCGAGCTAGTCTTCGTGCGAAGCGAGGAAATGCGCGAAATCAACAAAAGCGCGCGCGGGGTCGATAAAACCACCGATGTGCTTAGTTTTCCGCTCGAAATTGTGCCAGGTAGTGCGAATACTGCCCCGATAGGCTCTGTTGTGATAAATTTGGATTTAGTAGAGCAAAAAGCGTTAGAATTTTCGCACTCAAATAACGATGAAATCGCGCTTTTATTCACACACGGACTGCTTCATATCTTGGGTTTTGACCACGAAATTGATAACGGGGAAATGCGCGAAAAAGAGCGCGAAATCATCGCTAAATTTAATCTCCCAAAAAGCCTGATTGTGCGCACAGATGAAATTTAAGAAAAATTAATCGGATCCATATCGATCTCAACGGGCAAATGTGCTAGAAGTGCGCCAGCCTTTAAAAGTGGCGTGTGTGTGGTAGCTCGAAGCAGTATTTCGTAGCGAAATTTGCCCGCAATCAGCGCAATTCCAGCTTTGCCGTGCCCTATGATTTGCAAACCATTTAGTTTTTTGGCTTTTAGCGCGCCGTGCAAAATTTCAAGCCCGCTAGCGCAAATTTTAGCCGCCTCTGCCTCGTTTTTATGCGAGATTAAAACGCGCAAAAGCCTAGTATATGGCGGATATAGCGGATCTCGATCCTCGCTTTCTTCTTCTAAAAACGCGTCATAATCCTGCAAAAAATCCTCGAAAAACGCCCTTTGTAGAGTCTGTATCACGACCCTGCCTTCGCCCTTCCTGCCGGCTCTACCTGCTACTTGCATGCCAAGGGCTAGGGTCTTTTCGCGCGCCCTAAAATCAGGATAATTCAAATGCTCATCAATCCCCATAATCACCGCCAAATCCACGCCATGGTAATCATGCCCCTTACTAAGCATTTGAGTGCCTACTAAAATGTCGATTTTATGGGCGTTAAAGTCGTTTAGTAGAGCTTCTAGCTTTCTTTGGGTCGTAATCTCATCGCGGTCAAATTTAGCGATTTTTGCCTCAGGGAAATTTGCTTTTAGCTCCTTTAAAAGCTCGCTAGTGCCCATTTTTTTGGCCTCGCTTACGCTTTTGCCACATTTAGCACAAGGCTGTTTGTAAAACGCGCTGTATCCGCAATAATGGCATTTTAGCGCCTTTTCCTTTTCGTGATAGCTCATACCCACCGAGCAAAACGGGCATTTGATAATCTCGCCACAACTCTTGCAAACCATATATTTGAAATTTGCGCGTGTGGGCAAAAATACCACCACTTGGCGATTTGCGCCTAGACTTGCGCTGATTTCTTTTTTTATTTTTGGCGTGAGGGAAGTTTCGCTCTCGTCGTAAATGTAGCGTTTGTGCGTGGCGTGATAGGTGCCTTTGAGCCTGAAATTTGGCTGTTTCGCAAAGCTCGTAAGTGAGGGCGTGGCTGAGCCAAGCACGGTTTGAACGCCACATTTGTGCGCAGCGAAAATCGCGAGATCTCGGGCATTTATGCGTGGAGCGGAGGCTGATTTGTAGCTATCATCATGCTCCTCATCGACGATAATCGCGCCAAGCGAACTAAACGGCAAAAACAGCGCCGAGCGCGCGCCTGCGATAAGGCGAATTTTGCCTGCGAAAAAATCGGCTAAAATTTGGCGTTTTTTAGTGGGGGTGATTTTGGAGTGCCACACGCCAAGAGCCTCGCCGAAATACCCTTGCAAGCGCTTCGTCATTTGCGGTGTGAGCGAGATTTCTGGCATTAAAAATAGCGCTTGTTTGCCAGAGTTTAAAATTTCTGCTATGAGCGAGATATAAACCTCGCTTTTGCCGCTTCCCGTATCGCCAAAAATCAGCGAAACGGCGTTTTGTTTGGCAAAATTTAGAGCTTTTGTCTGCTCTGGGGTCAAATTTGGCGTTTTTGTGAAATTTAGCTTTTCGCAAGGCGCGCAATTTATGCTCGAATTTGGCTCAAAAACCCCAAACGCCACGCCGATTTCGCAAATATAAAAATGCGAAATAAACTGCGCCAACTCCACCTGAAACGGCGTGAAATTTAGGGGCAAAATTTCGCTGATTTCTTTCGTGCAAAACTCAGGTTTTGGCACTTCACGCAAAACTACACCGCGTTTTTGGGCGTTTTTTACGGGAATTTGGACTATTTGGTATGGTGAAATTTGTGAATTCGAAAAATAGGTAAGCGGTTTTAGTCTTGCCCCTAAAACCGCGATTTCATAGTAATACAAGCTTATTCTGCTAATGCTTTGCAAGTTGCTTCTGTATGATCACAATCAAATGTGCCAGCCTTGTGAGTAGCGTCTGCTGTTTGATAATATGTAAATGTTGTGCAATTGTTAGCCACACAAGCTTGGTAAGTTTTATTTAGCTTTACAACTTTCCAGCCGTTTTTGCCAGTGCTTGCAGTTAGGTCATTTTGCAAAACATTACCAAACATATCAGAGCCACTACTGTTTAAATCAGGCCATGCGCTCTTGCCTTTTAATTGCTCTTCGCCTCTTTTTAGCGAAATTCCACTTCTAATCGAAGCCAAATCGCCTCTCATTTTTGCGACCGTAGCGTCATCTCTGGTCATAGCTAGTCTAGGCACAGCAACACCTGCTAAAATGCCAAGCACAACGATAACAAAAATCAACTCAATCATAGTAAATGCGTTTTTCATATTAAATCCTTTGATTTAAAATAGATTTAAGTATAGCTAAAATTAAATTAAGCTAGCTTTAAATTATTTTAAGCTAGCGATTTTTTGCGCAAATTTTACTCTCTGCCCCTGCGAAATTTCAAACTCTAAAAATTCCTTTTCGGCAATCATCACTATCGTAGAGCCAAGCTCGAAATTTCCGATATGTTCGCCCTTTTTAAAGCTCACGCCCTCGCCATAATCGAATTTATTATAATCAAAATTCAAAATTTCCCTAGCCTTATCGTTAGCCTTAGCGTTAGTTTGAATCCTTTCATCAAAGTCAAATTTCATCTTGCCTACATTTAGCGCCCCTACAAAAACCAGCCACAAAAGCCCGCCGTTGCTCATTTTGCACAGCAGTACCACGCGCTCGTTTTTAGCATAGAGATTTGGCACTTTTAGCAGATATTTTTTTGCCACGCTGTGAAGCTCGCCCGGGATATATAGCGCACCAATGACGCTAAGATCGCATGGGGCGTGATAGTGATGATAGTCTTTTGGGCTTAGGTAGATGTTTGCGTATATCAAATCCGCCGACATTTTAAAATCTCTGGAAGTTTTCATATCATCTAAATTTAGCAAACTAATAAAAATTTCGGAATTTTGCTTTTGCAAATCCCCAGCCCAAGATTTAAGCCCCAAAAGCTCCCAAATATCGTATTTATGCCCCTTTATGCTAAACGCGCTAAAATCACTCGTGCGCCCACACTCAAAAATCACTCCATCACTCGGGCTCAAAAATGCGCTAGGCTCGGCGCAAATTTCACGCTCCCTCACCAAACGCCTCGTAAATAGCGCATTTAGGCTATCGTAATCACCTGCGCCTAAAAATTCGCTCATATCAATCTCAAAAGCGTCGATATATTTTTGATTTATAAACTTCTGCACAGGGCGTGGAAATTTTACCCCAGCCACAGCCCCAAAACAGCGTGAAATTAGCTTTTTCATCACTCTCTCCTTAGTCTTAGTAGCGCGATTTCTGCGTCAGCAAAAATCCTCATCGGAGGCCCCCAAAATCCAGCCCCACTGCTCACATAAATTTGCTTCGCTCCGTCATTATATAGCCCATGGACATATTTTTGATCGAGTGCTACAAGCAGGCTAAATGGGAAAATTTGCCCGCCGTGCGTGTGTCCGCAAATACACAAATCCACCTCATCTTTTACATGTAAATTTATAAATTTTGGCTGATGAGCGAGTAAAATTTTGGGTTTATTTGGATCTGTCATTTTTAGGGCTGCCCTGAAATTTGGCTCTAATTCGTTAAATCTCACACCGCTTAAATCGTGTGTGCCAAGCAGATTTATCCCCATAAACTCCACGCTCTCGTTTTGCAAAACTCTCACGCCCTCGCGCTCCAAGGCCTCGATTAACCCCTTCGCGCCTCTGTAATATTCGTGATTTCCTGTCACGAAAAACACAGGCTTTTTTAGTTCGCGCAAAGGCTCCAAAATATCGCCTAGCTCGTGAGAACGCAAATCAAACATATCGCCCACGATACACACAGCATCATGGCTGGTAGCGTTTATCTGTGCTACGATAGTTTGCAAAAAATCTTTTTTCAAAAACTCGCCCAAGTGTATGTCGCTCACCACAGCCAAATTCAGATCCTGGCTTAGATTTTTGATTTTTATATCCACTTCATTTATTTTTGGAGTTTTTAAAGCATTATAAAAGCCCTTAAAAAGGTAGCTAAACGCCATTATTACAAAGGTTACATCTACGCAAATTTTAATAAATTTGCGCCTGCTCTCGCTAAATTTAGCAAATTTTGCGCTCACATTTAAAATATCATAGGCTAGGCACAAAAAGAAAAGCGAAAAGCTACTAGCCACGCAAACGACGCAAATTTTGTATAAAATTTCATCTTTTAGCGCGCCGGCAAAAACACTTCTAGTAAAAAACATACCCTCGAAAATCACCAAAAATAGGCAAAAAACTATTAAAAACGGCTTTATTTTTTTGAATTTATCATAAATTTCAAACCTAGCTGAGATTGATTTGTAAATGTATAAATTCAAAAAAACAAAGAGCGTCGTGGCTACAATCGGAAAAATATATGGGATTTTCACTCTTACTCCAAATCAGATAAATTTTTCTAATTTTTCTCTATCAAAGCCCGAAATTTCGCCATCTTTATCGACCAAAAGCGCGCCAGATTTTTTAAATTTCGTAATCGTGCGAGAAAATGTCTCAGGGGTGATATTTAAAATTTTGGCGATTTTAATGTGTTTTGAGCTGGTAAAAATATCAAAATTTTCGATGATAAACTTTGATATTTTTGCCTCGCTAGGTAGCACGACGCTGTTTTCAAGCGCAAATTCTAGCGCCCTTAACTTCGCCGAAATTGATTTTATAATGCTAATGCAAATCTCAGGCTCGCTCAAAAACTCTTCGACAAATTTTTCATAATCTATTTTTAAAACCTCGCCACCGCTAGCAAAGCGCGCGCTGGCTGGATAGGGGATATTTTCAAAATTTACAGCCTCAGCCACGAAAGACATCGGGCGGATTTCGTGGATATAGATCTCCTTGCCACTAGGGGCTGTTTTGTAAATCTCGATTGTGCCTTTAAGCAAGATGATTAAATGAGAGCTTGTATCGCCCTCATAAAATAAAATTTCTCCCTTTTTAAAAGCCTTTTTGCTACTAATCTGAGCTAATCGCTCGATTTTGGCCTCATCAAGCCCCTTAAAAAAAGGGATAAATTTCAAAATTTCCATATTATTTTTTTAACAAATCCCTGATTTCGCTTAGAAGTTTGATATCTTCACTTGGCTCGGCAGGAGCTTCTGGCTCGGCTGGTTTTTCTTTTTTAAGCTTGTTAATCGCCTTAATCGCGCAAAAAATACAAAATGCGATAATGATAAAATCAACCGCTGTTTGGATAAACGAGCCGTAATTTATCGTTACGGCTGGTGTTTCGCCCACAGCCTCTTTTAAAACGATTTTTAAATCGGTAAAATTCATACCACCTGTGATAACTCCGACGATTGGCATAATGACATCGCCAACTAGTGAAGTTACGATCTTGCCAAAGGCTCCACCGATGACCACACCCACTGCCATATCGATGACATTGCCTTTCATTGCGAATTCTTTGAATTCTTGAATAAAGCTCATTAAAAGCCTCCTTTGGGAAATAAAAGGATAGATAATAACCTAATTTTGCTTACTTTTTGCTTTTTATTAGGTAGAAAAAAGTATAATGGCAAATTTTGAAATTTAATAAAGAAAAGGAAAATTTATGTATAGATTTGCGCCATCACCCACAGGCGATATGCACATTGGAAACTTACGCGCCGCGATTTTTAACTATATCCGCTCGCTTCAAGATAAAAGTGGATTTATTTTGCGTATCGAGGATACCGATACTGCCCGCAATATCGAGGGCAAAGACAAAGATATAATGGAAATTTTATCCCTTTTTGGTATCAAATGGCAAACACTTTATTATCAAAGCAAAAATTTAAAATTTCACCAAGAATTCGCCGCAAAGCTTCTGCAAGAAGGCAAGGCGTTTTGCTGCTTTTGTAGCGAAGAAGAGCTTAGTGCCAAAAAAGAAAAAGCCAAAGAAAAAGGCGTAGCGTATCGCTACGACGGGACTTGCGAGCATTTAAGTGACGCTGAGGTCATAGACAATCCAAAGCCATTTACAATTAGACTTAAAAAACCAACCAGAGTTTTGAAATTCACAGACGCTATCAAGGGCGAGATTAGCTTCGAGCCTGAAAATATCGATAGTTTCGTCATCATGCGCGCGGATAAGACCCCAACATACAATTTCGCTTGCGCCACTGATGATATGTTAGAGGGTGTTACCTTCGTAATCAGGGGCGAGGATCATGTCAGCAACACCCCGAAACAAAACTGGATTAGGGAGTGTTTGGGATACACAGACGAGATTTCATACGCGCATTTGCCGATTATTTTGGGGCCTGATGGCAAGAAAATGTCCAAACGCGACGACGCAAGTAGCGTAAAATGGATGCTAGATACTGGATTTTTGCCTGAGGCGATTGCGAATTATTTGGTTTTGCTAGGAAATAAAACCCCGTGCGAGGTTTTTAGTATCGAAGAAGCGGTGGAGTTTTTTGATATCGCTAAAATTTCAAAGGCTCCGGCGAAATTTGACATCGACAAACTTGCATTTATCAACCGCGAGCATATCAAAAGAGCAAGCACTAAGCGCATTTGCGAGCTTTTTGGCGTAGATGAAAGCAAGGTAGAGTTAGTGAAATTTTACACCCAAGAATCCAGCCTAATCCCAGAAATCAAAGCAAAAATTAGCGCAATTTTTAGCCAAAAAGAAATTCCAAGCGAATTTAGCCAAAACGCTGAAATTTTGCGAAACGAAATTTTAAATTTAGCCCAAATTCCAGCCGAATTTAACGAGTTAAAAACAATCCTTATGGAAAAAACCGCTCTCAAAGGCAAGGCGTTTTTTATGCCACTTAGATTGCTTCTTACAGGCGCGCCTCACGGACCAGAGTTAAATGAACTTTACCCGCTCATAAAATCATCAATCAAGGAAATCCTAAATGCTAGCAAATAGCCTAATTTACGGCGTTTTGATCACTCTGCACTACGCCATACAAGCCTACATTTTGCTTGTGTTTGTTGCCTGCGTGCTTAGCTTCATACGCCCAAATCCGTTTAATAAATTTGTCCAAGCGATCTACAAGCTTACAACCCCGGCTTTCAAGCTCGTGCGCAGGTATATCCCAACCACGCTTGGCGGGTTTGATTTCGCCCCGCTTGTGATTTTAATCGGCCTTAGCGTGATTGATAATGCGATAATTTATGCCTTACAAAGGAGTGTTTTTTGAAAATTTTATTTAAATTTAGCCTAGCGGTGGCACTTTGCGCGAGTTTTGCCGCAGCAAATGTCAAAAGCTACGAAGAGATAAAAAACGAGCCAAAATCTTTGGCGAAAGATTATTATATTTACCGCCTAGCCACCGAGACCAAATACGATAAAAACGAGTTAAAAGCCCTAAGAAAGGCTGGAATTTACCGCTATCGTGGCAAGATAAAAAAGGAACTTGATAAAATTTTAGGCGCGTTTAAAGCTCTGCCAAAGCCAGATAAGTGCGCAGGGATAAGTAGCGCGAATATACTAGATGCGAATTTGACCTGCCAAAAGGCTAGAAGCTATCCAGCATTTGTGGCAAAGCTAAGCCCCAAAACTCGCTCGGCATTAATTAGCAAATTTGAAAATAGCGGAAATTTGGGCGCGATGAGTGCGATAAATTTGCTAAAAGGCTTCAATTCAGGCTCGCCGGCGCAGTATTTTAAAGAGAGCGGTCATGCGCAAAACTACTTCGCATATTATCAATTCAAAGGCGATGAGAGCTTGCTAAACATAAACGCAAGCCCAGCTTTTATCACAGATATGGCGCAACTCTCTGGCTTTAAAAGCGTGCTTGAAGATGCCGTAATCAAGCGCAAATATCCAAATTTGCGCCAATCTATGCTAGGAATTGATCCGCAAAAAGTGGATAAAGAAATCGCGTTTTTGCTCGGCGTAAATGCTCTAACTTATGGCGATGAGGCACAGGCTTTGGCGTATTTTGGGCGTGCGGCAGCTACGATAGAGAGCGTGCATAACTCGCACAATGCGAAATTTTGGGTCTATTTGCTAAGCAAAGATGAAAATATCTTGCGCGAGCTTGCCAAAAGCAACTATTATAGCCTCTATTCGCTCTACGCAAAGGAAATTTTGGGCGATAAAAGCCTAAATATCATAAATCCAACCCCAGCGCGCGATAAAATTTCAAACTATGATATCAAAAACCCATTTAACTGGGTTCGCACCAAGGCCAAAGCCGATAAAATGGGCAAAGCAGAGCTTTTGGAGTTTGCGAAGAAATTCGACACCAAAGAGAGCCTTGGCGAGTGGGCGTATATAATGAATAAGGCTAGTGGCGGGCGCGATAACTACTATCTAACGCCATTTATGGAACATATCGGCACTACTGATTTGCACCGCCAAGCGCTGATTTTAGCCCTTGGCCGCCAAGAATCACGCTTTATCCCAAGCGCGGTTTCGACCTCGTATGCGCTTGGTATGATGCAGTTTATGCCATTTGTAGCGAACGATATCGCCAAAAAGCAGGTTAGTATCGAGGGCTGGGATCAAGATATGATGTTTGATCCAAAAATCGCCTATAAATTCGCCAATATCCACATCGATACACTCGAAACCAAGCTACTTAGCCCGGTTTTTATCGCATACGCATACAACGGCGGACTAGGATTTACGAGCAAACTTCTAAAACGCGCAGATTTGTTTAAAAGGGGCAAATACGAGCCATTTTTGTCAATGGAGCTAGTAACATTTGCTGAAAGTAGGGATTATGGCAAGAAGGTTTTGGCAAATTATGTGATTTATTCGCATATTTTAAACCCAAATTCAAAAGTAAGCGTGCGTGAGGAGCTAGATAAGCTCTTAATCCCAAGCAAGAGTGATAAAATCCGCTAAATTTAACCTAATTTAGCGAATTTATTAAAATTCAAAATTTGGCGAAATTTTAAATTTCGCCAAATTCACTAACTTTCCAATCCGCTTTTGCATGCTTCTAGCGAACCGCTTTTAAAGCCTTTATAAAACCACTCTTTTCTTTGTGCGCCACTTCCGTGCGTGAAAGAATCCGGCACCACATACCCACGCGCCTTTTTTTGCAAGGTATCATCGCCTATCATCGTAGCGGCATTTAGCGCCTCTTCCAAGTCGCCATCTTCTAAAATTTTGTATTGATGATGTCCCCAAATACCCGCCAAACAATCGGCTTGAAGCTCCACTCTAACCTGAATCGCGTTTGCCCCAGCTTCGTTTGTTCTGGCCTTTAATTTATCGGCGTTAGATAAAATTCCTAGCAGGTTTTGCACATGGTGTCCCACTTCGTGCGCGATGACATAGCCTTGCGCGAAATCGCCCGCTGCGTGGTGTTTTTTCGCCAAATCAGAGAAAAAATCCGTATCCAAATAAATCCTAGTATCAGCCGGGCAGTAAAACGGGCCAACTTGCGAGCTAGCATACCCGCACCCGCTTCTTGTCGCGCCGTGGAATAAAAGCAGTCTTGGCTCAGAGTATTTCGCGCCGTATTTCGCAAAAATCGTGCCCCAAACATCTTCGGTTTGGCGCAAAACGGTAGAGACGAAATCCTTGGCTTCCTGCGCTGCTTCGTTGTTTTCGAATTTACTAGCCGCAGCTCCACCGCCAGCAGAGGTGAAATTTAGCAAATTTAGCGGATTATAACCCATAAACGCCGCTACCACGCCAAGGGCTAGGACGATTCTGCCAAATTTCGTTTTTACCAAAAATTTCACCACAGGAATCAAAAGCGCGAGATTTACTCCGCCTCCGCCACCACCGCTACTAGCCCTCATATCGTCGATATTTGAGCTTTTATTTCCGCCACGCCATTTCATTTTTTATCCTTCAAATTTGAATTTCTGAAATTTTATCACAAATTTTATTTCTAGCAAAATTTACGCCCACTCTAATCGTCGAGTTTGAGCTTAGGGTGCCAATACATCGACTTTGAGACCTTGCGAAATTTCACGCTCGCATTTAGGTCGTTTGATGTCGTAAAGCTAAGCACGAGATCATCTTTTTGCGTTTTTGGCGCACTGATTTTGTAGCGATTAGACCACGCGATTTTAAAAACTTCTTTGCTAGCTAGCGGGCTTGCATCGGCAATTAGCTCCACGCTGACATTTTCGTCGCTTCCATTTACGCGCACATTTTTAATCTCGATCTCTTTTGGATACGAGGTTAGCAAGAAAAACTCATCTTCTCTTTCGTTGCGAATTTCAGGCATTGTGGGGTTTAGATAGGTCGCCACGCCCAGGTATCTATCGCCCTCTTTGACGCTTTCGAATTTTTGCGTATATGCCATAAACTCGTTTTTGACCGGGTCGTGAGGGACTTTTTCTTTGTTAGCGCACGAGCAAATTCCTAGCGCAAACAGCCCTAAAATCAGAGTGTGCGCAAATTTTGAAATAGTTAAATTTTGCATTTTTCTTCCTTTAAATTTTGGCGTATATTATCAAATTTTGCTTTTTAAAAGGCTAAATTTGATACAATCAAGGTTTTTTAAGGGAGAGATATGAAAAGACTAGCCATTGCGTTTTCAGGTCCGTCAAACACCGGCAAAACAACGCTAATTTGCAAGGTAGCGCAAATTTTTATCGAGCAAAATTTAAAGGTCGCTATCGTCAAACACGACCCCAAAGACAAGGCCAAATTTGACACCGAGGGCAAGGATAGCGCGAAATTTAGCGCAGTTGGCGCAGATGTGGCGGTCGTAAGCCCTACGCGCACGACATATTTTTTGAAACAAATGCGAAATTTAGACGAGATTATCGATGGATTTGGTGATTTTGATATTTTGATTGTGGAGGGTCTAAAAACACTGCCCCTGCCACGAATCAGCCTATTTAGGGACAAAATCGACGAGGCGTATTTACCGTTTTCGCAGGCCATTGCGACAAATTTGCCAAAAGCGCAAATGGATAAATTCTGCCCCGTAAATTTCGACATAAATGACGCGCAAAGTATCGCAAAATGGATACTTGATAATGCTAAAAAAGTTTAAAAAGGAGAGAGTATGCAAGAAATCGTAAAAACAATAGAAAAAATCGCCGTTTTAATCAGCGAAGAGCTAAAATATGCTGATTTCGGCTACGCTAGCACGCAAAATTCCACCGGCGACACACAGCTTAAACTCGATGTGCTAAGCGATATGATAATCGAGCGCGAATTTCGCGGCGTAGAGTGCGTAAAGGCCCTAATTAGCGAAGAAAAAGAGGAAATGCTAAGCATTAATGAAAACGGCAAATTTATAGTAGCTTACGATCCGCTCGACGGATCTAGCCTAGTAGATGTAAATTTCGCCGTGGGCTCGATTTTTGCGATTTATGAGGGCGAAATTTCACCAAGCTCATTGCGCGGAGCAGTATATAGCGTGTATGGCCCTAGAATCGAGCTTTGCGTATGTTTAGGCGATACTCCGAAGCTATACAGGCTTGGCAGGGACGGCAAATTTGCCTTCGCAAAAGAGTTAGTTTTAAACGAAAAAGGCAAACTAAACGCCACAGGAGCGACGCAAAAAGGTTGGAGCGATACGCACAGAGTGCTCGTAAGAGCGCTATTTGACGAGGGTTATCGCCTCAGATACTCAGGTGCCATGGTCAGCGACCTGCACCAAATTTTGCTAAAAGGTGGTGGGCTATTTAGCTACCCAGCCACGAGCGATCACCCAGCAGGCAAGCTTCGCATGGCGTTTGAAGTGTTGCCGTTTGCCTATATCTACGAGCGTGCTGGCGGTGCTACTAGCGACGGAAAAAACAATTCGCTTTTAGAGCTTGAAATTTCAAAAATTCACCAAACCACACCGTGTTTTTTCGGCTCGAAATATGAAATTTCAAAAATGCACGAAATTTATCAAAGCGAAAAATAATGTCAGAAAATAACCAAGAACGCGATATTTTCGAGCAAATTTTAGACAAAAATTTAGCCATTTTGCAAGATTGCCAAGCGCAAAATGGCTTGCAAAGTTGTAGCCAGTGTGAAAAAATCCTAGACTGTCAAACGCGCGATAAGTATGTCAAAGCCGTGTTTGAGAGCATGTCAAAGGGTAGCACTGGCGATTTTGAATTTTAAATTTTAATTTCACACTAAAAATTTAAGGAAATCGATGAACGCCTTTATAAACGGCATTTTAATGGGCTTTGGCGTGAGTGTGCCAATCGGTCCGATTAATGTTTTGATTATGTCTTACGCCCTGCAAAGCTATACAAAAGCCCTTTGCTTGGGGCTTGGCGCGATGAGTGCGGATATGGTTTATCTCGCCCTTAGCGCATTTGGGATTTCGCAACTTGCCAAAATTCCGCTTGTATTTGCGATTATTTCGGTGTTTGGGGCGTGTTTTTTGCTATACATTGCGTATGGAATTCACAAAAGTGCGCGCAACACACCCGAAATCAAAAGCGTCGAGCTTGGCTCTCGCGCCAAAATTTATTCAAAAGGCTTTTTTCTAAATTTACTAAATCCTTATGTGATTATGTTTTGGCTCAGTGTCTCAGCCAGCGTGAGTAGCGAAAATTTCGCTCTCTCACTACTGGGGCTTTTTATAGCGATTTTATCGTGGATTACGCTTTTTCCGCTTGTGATATATAAAAACAGAGCGCGCCTGCCAGATAGCGTAGCTAGGGCGTTTGCTTACATTTCTACGGCGATTTTGGTGTTTTATGCTGCAAAACTTCTTTGGGGAGTTGTGAAAAATTTAATCGCTTAAATTTAAGCGATTAAATTTTGAAGCGATTATCTATCTGTCTTTAAAATATCGACCAAAACGCCGTCAAATTCGTCTTGTTTATACATTTTTATCTCTTTGACGACGCTAGCGTTATCGTCTGTGATGACGCGGTTATTTACCAAAGTATCCTCGATGAGTTTGAAGACAAAGGCGTGGTTGCTGATATCTGCCATTTGGCTTTTAAAGCCCATAGATAGGCACACAGGGCCCTCTATGCGCACGCCACGCAAATCTTTGGCGACATACAAATTCGCGATTGTGCGAACCATTTTTTTCGCCATTTGCGCGTGTTCAGATGAGTTTATGACATCATTTAGTCCGAAATTTTCCATTAAAAGCGGAATTTTCACCCTAGCTAGGATTCCTAATTTTTCGTCACTGCAACTTTTGCGCAAAAACGAAATTCTCACCTTGCATGGGATTTTTGTGTTTTTCTTGCGCACGGCCACTGGCGTGAAATACTGCGCGCTTTTGCTCTGTGTTTTAACGACAGCTGTTTTCGAGCCCTCGTAAATTTCTTGCAAGGTTTTATTTTTAGACGCTAGGTTAAATTTCGGCTTGCTTTTGACCGATTTTTTTGTAGCACTTTGCAAATCCTGCTCCATGCTAGCCTCGCCAGTAATTCCAGCGCTCGTGGCTGGTTTTGCTCCCTCGCGCAAAATAGATAAGAAATTTGCCTTGATTTTTGCGATTTGTTCTGGGCTTAGGCTCATTTTGTCATTGAGGCTCTCTACGCCAAATTGTCTTGGGAGGAAATTTATGATTTTTTTATCTCGCCCTACTATGCGCACGCGCCCTTTTACCGAGTCTTTGAGCGTATATTCGCTACCTTCGATTAACTCTTTTATCAACTCTTTTGGGGTTAATTTTTTGTTTTCACTCATTTTCAAACACCACTTTATTAAATTTATTTATAAAATCCAAAGGATTCACACTCACACCATTTATAGCGATCCCAAAGTGCAAATGTGGCCCACTCACGCGCCCGCTAGCACCGCTTAGCCCTAGCTTATCGCCACCGCCTATTTTATCACCTACTTTTACCAAAATTTTACTTAAATGATAATACTGCGAATACACGCCAGCACCATGGTCTATCACCACAGAACCACCAGCGTAATATCTGTCCTTTGCTATCACGACCACGCCCTCGCCCACACTATGCACATCTGTGCCCATAGCAGCGCGGTAATCCGTGCCTGAGTGGTAGCTTTTCAACTCGCCATTAAAGGTGCGCGCATTGCCAAATGCGGATGTAATTTTAGCATTTGAAGGTAATAAAAAAGGTTTTTGTAATAAAATTTTTGGCGTAGTTTTAGCGTAAATTTTGTTTGCTTCGGCTAGTTCGCGCTCTATGCGAGCTTTGGCCTCTTTTGGCGGTTTTACCTTAGACGGAGCGACAGAAAATGCCTCGCTTTTGTAATCGCCTTTGATTAAATTTATAATCTCGGTTGTGGTTTTGCCATCTTGGGTGATTTTGAGTTTGATATCGTTTTTGGCTCTGTAATTTGCAGCGATGATTGCAATTTTTTCATCACTACCCAGTGAATTTACGAGGGGAATTTTTTTACCATTTGCTAAAATTTCACTCGTGTTTTTGTTAAATTTCAAAACAATTGCTTCACCATTTACTATCGATAAAGCAAAAATTTTAACCGCGCATAATGCTAAAATCGCCAAAATTTTCATTATTTTCCCAAAAATTTGTTATTTTTCATCAATTTTTTGTTAAAAATTAGCTAAAAAAAATGAAATTGCTGTTATAATAACTAAATTTCTATTTTAAAAGGATTAAACATATGAAAAAATTTTTATTAATTGCTTCATTTGTAGTTTCTAGTTTTTTGCACGCTGATGTCGTAGCAAATCAAGAAGTCATCGCAGCGACTAATGTTATGAGATCATTTGGCGCATCTAGCGGTTTCCATGTAGATCAAAAATATCTACAAGGCGCAAAAGCAGTAGCGATCCTAACAGATGTCAAACGCCTAGCAGCTGGCGCTTCTATCCAATACGGCGATGGAATTTTTAGCGTAAAAAATGCTGATGGCACATGGAGTGCTCCGATTTTCATCAAATACAAAGGCTTTGGCGTAGGTATCCAAGCAGGATACGAGACAAGCGATGTTGTGCTACTTTTCCACACAACTAAATCTTACCAAGATGTATTCACAGGCGCTGATACACTAGAAGTAAGCGCTGGTGCAGCATTTGGCGGACACGGTGCGAAAGCTGGTCGCGCTACTGATTTACCTGATATTTCAGCATGGATTGCAACCCCAGGCGAGCAAACAGGCTTGTATGCTGGCGTAACAATCGATAGCGGTCGTATCACAATCGATGATCAACTAACAAACGATTATTATGAGAGAATTTACGCTTACGAGGATATTTTAAACGACTCTCCACGCAATACAGAACACACTAAAAACCTAAAAGCTGTTCTTTATAAATACCTAACAATGGGCAATGTCCGCTCAGCTAAAAATGTAGGCGCAAATTATGAGTTTGCAAAAATTGAGAAAAAATACGCTGATGGCAAACCAATCGTTTCTGACCGCCCTTACAAAAAAGGCGCAAAAGCAAGCAAAACTCAAACAAAAAAATAATTTCTCAAATTTAGGCTCTCGTTAAGGGAGCCTAAAATTCATTAAATTTATCTATGGAATTTCACTCTCAATAATAAATCGTTTAAATTTAATCAAATTTTCGAAAATTCTGCCAAATTTAACCTATTTTTTATATATATATGAATAAAATACAAGTTCGTGTCTCGTTAGCTCAGTTGGTAGAGCATCTGACTCTTAATCAGAGGGCCGCAGGTTCGAAGCCTGCACGGGACACCACCAAATTTTCCTTTGAGCTTTATTTCGTTTCCGATAAAATACAAAAATTTCAATTTTATAGTTGTAATCGTTTTTTGGGTCAGTATTTTGGTAAATACAAAATTTGAAAAATAATGAAAATTCCATAAATTTTGGATTTTGCACATAAAATAAATATCGCAAAAGCAAAAATCAAACAAAAATTTAAAAAGGCAGGCAATGAATAGAATTTTTATCACAGGCGATACACACGGCGGCTGGCGCGGGTTTAGTGGCGAAATGGCGCGATTTAAAAAGTTCGAAAAATTCGAAAGCGCGCTTTGCAAAGATGATTTTTTAATCATCGCTGGGGATTTTGGCTTTGTTTGGAATATGTTTCAAAGCGACGCGCGCGAGGAGCAGTGGCTAAAATACTTCAATGAGCGTAAATTTACCACGCTTTTCATCGACGGCAACCATGAAAATTTCGACCGATTAAACGCCTATGAAATCAGCGAATTTGCTGGCGGCAAAGTGCATAAAATTTCGCAAAGCGTGTATCATTTAATGAGGGGGCAAGTCTATGAAATCGCAGGGCGCAAAATTTTCACCATGGGTGGCGCGCTTAGTATCGACCGAGATAGACGAGAGCTTGGCATTTCGTGGTGGGAGGGCGAAATGATAAGCCAGGCCGATATCTGCGAAGCGAACGCAAACCTCGCAAAACACGGCTTTAATGTCGATATCATCATCACGCACACCTGCCCCAGATTTGTCATACCGCGTGTGATAAAACTATCAATGGCAGCGAAAATCGATGATGTAAATTCTAAAATTTTGCAGGATTTTTACGACAAAATAGAGTTTAAAAAGTGGTATTTTGGGCATTTTCACGAGGATTTTAAAATTGATGATAAATTTCGGGTGATTTATCAAGAAATCGAGGAAATTCGGCTTTAAATTTAAAAAAAACTTAAATTAATAAAATTTTGTAATTTTTTTATGTTCTAGCACCTTTTTGCGATAAATTATATCTTTTTTTTTTTTAAGAATTTTTATTATTTCGCTTAAATTTTTAAGTAACTTTTTATTTAATAAATTTTAAAATCCATTTACATTTTTTTAAAGGAGAGGAAAATGAAAGTTAAGTTTTTATTACTTAGTTCAGTAGTTGTTGCTAGCTCAGTATTCGCAGCTGACGATTTGGCAAAACTTGCAAAAGATAGTGGCTTACAAGCACTACCTAAAACTGCTGCTGAAATCGCAAAACTTGCAGAGAGTGCAGCACCAGATGCAAAAGATTTCCCAACAACTGAAAAAAGAGTTGAACTTGGTAAAAAATTATATTTTGACCCAAGAATTTCAAGAAGTGGAATCATCAGCTGTAATACCTGCCACAACCTAGCAATCGGCGGAACTGACGGCGTTCCAGCTTCAACAGGTCACAAATGGACTCCAAACCCACACCATATCAATGCGCCTACAACACTAAACTCAGTGTTCAACTCAGCGCAATTCTGGGATGGTCGTGCAGCTCACCTAGCTGAGCAAGCAGCAGGTCCAGCAACAGCTGCTCCTGAAATGGCTGCAACTCCTGAGAGCGTAGAAAAACTACTTAACTCAATCCCTGGCTATGTTAAAGAATTCCAAGATGCTTATGGCAAAGATACAAAAATCACTTTCGATTTATTCGCTACAACAGTAGGAATTTTCGAAAGAACTCTTGTAACTCCATCAAGATATGATGAGTTCTTAAACGGCGACTCAAAAGCCCTAACTGACGCCGAAAAAGAGGGTCTAAAAACATTTATCGATAAAGGTTGTGTATCTTGCCACAACGGAATCAACCTAGGCGGCACAATGCAACCGTTCGAAGTAGCAGGCAAATACGAATTCGCTAATGTTGGCGATTTCAAAGGCGATGCTAACGGTATGGTTAAAGCACCAGTTTTAAGAAATATTGTTGATACTGCACCATATTTCCACAATGGCGCAATCTGGTCACTAAAAGACGCTGTTAAAGCTATGGGTAGCGTTCAACTTGGTATCGAAATCAGCGATGATGAAGCAAACAAAATCGTTACTTTCTTCAACGCTCTAAGCGGAAAACTACCTGATGCAGCTCTAAAATACCCAGTATTGCCAGCTAGAACAGATGCTACTCCAAAACCAGAGTTAGATTACTAAGGTTTTATAAATTCTCGTCGGACACACAAAGCTTGCCAAATTTGGCAAGCTTTTTTTATGCCCGAATTTTCCCACTAAATTTCACAGCGAAATTTCACAGCGAAATTCATAGCGAATTTTCACTCACTCTCGTAAATCATTTCGGTGCCATTAAATTCGGCAAATGCGCGCGGAAAGAGATACTCTCCACGAAAAAACGGCGCGTCAATATAGGTGTAAGCGGGGGCAAAATTTGGATAAATTTTAAAAATTTCACGCTCTATTAGCGTGGTGCAATACAAATTTGGCTCAGTCGATTTTGCCAAAACAAACTCCTCGCCCACGCGCAAATTTAGCGAATTTATCAAATTTCGCTTCTCTTGTGCGCTTAAAAAATTTATCCTTGCTACGCCAAATTTACGCGCACGAGAGACAAACTCATCTAGCGAGCTTATCACGACACCGTTTTGAGCGTATCGCTTGTCGCTGATCGCGTGCAGGATTTGTGTCGGCGCAGTATCTATCACTACCCCTACATGCGAATACTTCCACTCGCTCATTTGCGCGATTAGCGCGCTATCAAACTCATCGCCTAGGCGAAAAACCAGATCGCCGGGCGCTAAATTTGGCAAATTTGTTAAATTTTGCAAATTTAGGGTTTTAAATTTTAAATTTTTGTCTTGAAAAAATTGGGGTAAATTTTGGCAGATTTGCGGGATTTGCACCGCCAAAAAAAGCGCAAATCCCAAAAAAATAAAAAGCGAAATTTTAAATTTCATAAACTATCGCCATACTACCTTCCAATCGCCTTGATGATTTTTGCGCACCCTGGCGTCAAGTTCTTCGGTAGTGCCGTCGCCAAAGGTAATTTTGACCTTCATTCTGCCAGCGTCTTTGCCGATATTTTTATCGGTGATTTCGATTGTTTTGCACCCTCCACGCCTCATAGCGTCTCTTGTGGTGGTGCCTGACATCGAGTCTAGCTTGCTCTCTACCTTGCGCTTTGTGGCCTCATCTTTCATTTGGCTTTCGCTTAGATACACTAGGCTCGCGCCTTTTTCGATATCTCCTTTGCACCCTACCGAATCGACATAGCTTTTTACCACTTCCTCAGGACCTTCGCCACAACCCACAAAAACTATCATTATAATCGCTGAAAATAACCTTTTCATCGCTACTCCTTAAAATTTAGAAAATATTCACCTTCCACTCGCCTTTGTGATTTTTGCGCACTTTCATCATATCATCTATCGTTTTGCCATCTTTAAAAACTATCCGCACTTTCACCGTGCCGACATCCTCGCCGAGATTTTTATCTACGATTTCAATCGATTTTAGACCGTTGTGTTTTTTGGCTACTTGCATAGCCTCACCTACCAACATACCCACTTTGCCCTCTAATGCAGGCTTGACACTTTCATCTTGCATATCTTCTTTGCTAAGATAAATAAGGCTTGCGGCTGTTTTTGTATCGCCAGCATACCCTGCTTCCAAAAAGCCCTTTACCGTATCATCGACACTACCGCCACCACAACCGATTAGAAAAAACATAGCAAAAAACGCTAAAATTAGCTTCTTCATACTCTCTCCTTAAAAACTGATTTCTTTGATATCGGCGATTTTTTTGAACGCATTGTAAATTTGACCCACATTTGCGATACGATTTGCCCTGATAGCCTCGTCATCTACATTTATCATTACTTTTTCAAAAAACATATCGATTTTATCTTTCAATCCAAAAAGCGCATTTAGGTAGGCCTCGGGCTCGTTTTGGCTCACGCTAATCGCCTTAAACGCCGAATTTAGCTCGCCCTCAGCTTCGTTTTGGAAAAGCGCTTCATCGACAGCACCGATTTTTTCATCTTTTATGATATTTGATAGGCGTTTGAAGGTGTCGAAATTATCCTTAAATTTCTCATCTTTTGAAATTTTATCCAGCGCCATAATCGCGCTACCAAGAGCCTTTATATCATCTTCGCCGCTGTTTAGGCACGCTTTTATAATAGATGGATTGACATCGTAAATAGCATAAAGTCTATCTTTGATAAAATCCAACAATTTATCGCTATCAAGCCCAGAATATTGCACCGCTACATTTTTAACCAGCGCCCCCAAATCCAAATTTAGCCCCAAATTTTGCACGATTTTGATAATTCCAGCGGCCGCGCGGCGCAGTGCGTAAGGGTCTTTGTTTCCGCTTGGAATTTTATTTATGCTAAATAGACCTGCTAGGCTTTCAAATTTCGTAGCAACCCCCACGAGCGACGAAAACACGCCCACAGGAAGCTCGCTGTCCTCGGAATTTGGCAGGTATTGCTCATAAATCGCGCGCGAAATTAGCTCGTTTTTGCCCGCATGCGCGGCGTAGTAGCTTCCCATAATGCCTTGAAGCTCGCTGAATTCGCCCACCATAGTGCTAACCAAATCCGCCTTGCTAAGCATTATCGCTTCTTCTAGCGCGCCAGTATAATCCCCACCAAACTCGGCTCTTAGCTCTTTATCCCAAAATTTAGCAATCTCTTTTGCGACAGAGATTTCACGGACTTGCTTATCATAAATCGAGCCAAGCCCGCTTAGATACGAAACGCTTTTTAGTTTTTCTGGATTTAGCCCTGATTTTAGATCGCTTTGCCAAAAAAACATAGCATCGCTTAATCTTGCGCGCAAAACCTTCTCATTTCCGCGCACGATTAGGCTGTTATCATCGGTGATTGCATTGCTTGCGACGACGAAATGATTGCTTAGCTTGCCATTTTTGAAAACTGGGAAATAGCGTTGATTTTCCTTCATCGAAGTGATGATTACCTCTTTTGGCACTGCCAAAAATTCAGCCTCGAAACTGCCAAGTAGCGCGGTTGGGTGCTCGGTAATGGCGACAACCTCGCTTAGCAAATCCTCGTCGATTTCGATTGTAACGCCATTTGCGCTCTCGATTTCTTTAAATTCGGCTAGAATTTTTTCTTTGCGTTTTTGTGCGCTTAAAATCACACCGTGTTTTTCCAAAAGCGCAAAGTATTCCTCTGCGCTAGTAAATTTGACCTTTTCATACCCAAAGCTTCTGTGTGGGAAAAACGCTAGCTCGCTTTTTACGCCGTAAATTTCAAACTCCACGCTATCATTTCCTAGCAAGCAAGCCACACTTCGAAGCGGGCGGATAAACTCGAATTTGCCCTCGCCCCAGCGCATAGCTCTACCGAAATTTAAACTACCCAAAAACTCCTCAATCATCGCACCTAGCACGCTTTTGCTAGGCTCGCCTTTTTGCACGCTCTCAAAATACAGCACCTCTTTGCCATCAATTTCTTTGAATTTCAATTCACTCTCGCTAATTCCACATTTGCTAGCAAAGCTTAGCGCAGCCTTGCTCCATGCGCCGTCTTTTAGGGCAACTGATTTTGGCGCACCAGTTTGCACGATTAAGCTGTCGCTTTGTGTGCTAGCGAAATTTTCGTGGCAGATGACAAATCTGCGAGGGGTAAATTCGAAGCTAAATTCGCTTTGCAATCGGTATTTTTCCAAAACCGCACTCCATTTTGGCGCAATGTTTTTGTATTCCTTCAAAAACGGGATTGCTGGGAGTTCTTCTACTCCAATTTCAATAAGTAATTTCATTTTTTTCTTCCTTTTCTTGATTTCGTTTATTATTTTTTTCTATCATTTGTTTGTTAAACCCGATGACCAAAAACGCCATAAACAGCACAAATGCGGTCATCATAAGCAGATGTATCATTGAACTATAAACTCCTTTTGCTCATCATAAATCGTAAAATACGCATTGTTAAATTTTGCGTTTTTTTGATTTTTGATTTTGCCTTTTTTGGAATAAATTTTATATTTTCGCCCATTTACCACGATTTGCCCGTCCGTCACATCGCCCCAGATTTGCGCTACGACATCGCCAGGGGAGATGGTGTGATAGTTAATCTCTTTTAGCGTATATTTTTCGATACTGCCGATATTTCCGTGGTTTTTGAGGATTTTTACCTCGCTAAGTTCGAATTTTTTCCTATAAATTTTAGCTTTTTGCACGACAAGATCTAGCCTATCGCCCACGCTAACGCCACTTAGCCCATACACAAACACACCCTTGTTACCTTGCGAAATCGCGCTTCCGTGCTTGTCAGTGTAGGTTACGACTGCGTTTTTTAGGATAAATGGGGCAGAATTTACATCGCCGTAAATTTCAGAAATTTGCGCCTCTTTTAACTCTAAATTTGGGTTTTGCACAGCTAAGCTTTTGGGTTTGTTTGGCGAAATTTTTTCACTGCTTAAAACAAAGCTAAGCGCGATATGATCGGAGCTTTGTGCTATGCTTTCGGCCTTAAACGAGCCTTTTTTATAGCCAAATTTTGCCTTGCCAAAAAAATCATCGCTAAGTAAAATATGATCTAGCAAAGCCCCGCTATCGTGAGATTTGCACGCGATTAGTTTATTTGCGAAACAGACATTATCGCTCCACAAATCGACAAATTTGCCCTCGCCCAAAATTTCGTTTAAAAGCGAATTTTTGCCAATGCCGGTGTTAAAATCGCCCAAAATCACGCTATTTTTTTTGTTTTTTATGATTTTTGCTAAAAAATCAAAACTCTTTTTTCTATCCCCGATAGGATTGCGTGCAGAAAGCATGTGCAGGGCATACACGCTAAATCTCGCCCCCTCAAACTCGAAATCCGCTCTTAATATATCACGAGTTTTGACACTACTCATGCGGTAATACTCGCTCGAAATTATCGGTATTTTTGATAGCACCGCCACGCCAGCTGGGGCTGATTTGGGGTTTGAAAATTTATAAAATTTATACTGCGTTTTGTTTGCCAAAGCTTTTAAAACGCCTTCGTTTTCAATCTCTTGAAGTGCGATTATATCGGCGTTTATCTCTAAAATTTCGCCCGCAATTTTATTTAATTTTTCTTTATATTTTGCCTTGTTCCATTTGCCAGATTCCAAACGAAAATCCTCGTATTCGTTGCCATTGTTTTCGCCGTCAAAGAGGTTTTCGACATTGTAAGTGGCGATTTTCAGCTCTGCGCCAAAGAGTGCGAGTGCGACGAAAAGAAGGGCTAAAATTCGCAAATCTCGCTCCTAAAATCAAATTCGCCCAGATTTTGGCGAATCGCCTCGTATGTGATAATGCCCACGCTCGTGGCCAAATTTAGACTTCGCCCAAGCGCGGTCATGGGGATCGTAATGCAGTTTTCGCGGTTTATTCTCATTATATCAAGTGGCAGACCATGCCCCTCTGCGCCAAAAAATATAAAATCATTTTTTTGAAATTTTGCCTCGTAATACAGCTTGTTTGTCTTGGTCGTAGCGAAGAAAAATCGCTCTTTGTGCGCCTCGTTTGCCGCGTAAAATTCGTCCCAGCTCTCCCAAACTCTCAAATCCAAATTCGCCCAATAATCAAGGCCAGCTCTTCGCAAATGCTTATCATCAATCACGAAGCCAAGCGGTTTGATTAGGTGCAACCTAGCTCCGCAATTAACGCACATGCGCCCAATCGAGCCTGTGTTTGTGTGGATTTCGGGATTTACTAAAACGATATTAAACATCAAGCCTTCCTTATTAATTCAAACCGATGATTTTACTAAAAACTCTCTAAATTTACGCTTTTTTGGGCGATTTTATGGTGTGAATTTAAAAACTCTTTTATCTCTATTTTTTGGCGATTTTTAAGCTCCAAGCCCAAATTTTTGCCACTAAATCCCTGCTTTACAAGCTCATCGCCACAAATTTTGGTTTTAAATTTTTGCTCATACACTCCAAGTTTTTTAGCGCGATTTATGCGAGTTTGGTTATACACACCCAGCCACAAATTTATCGGCATTTGCAGTGAAATTTGCATTAGTTTTTCATCGTTAATTTTTTTATAAAACGGCTCGTTTATAATGCGTCTAAAATGCGAATTTAGCTTTAAATTTTCTAAAATTTGCTTTTTGTCTAAGCTTAACAAATTTAAAACAGCGTATAAAAAAAACGCCTCGTCGCTTACAAATTTTCGCCCATTATCAATAAAATTTGCGATTTTTACGCACCGCTCCCGCGAAATTTGCACGCCAAAAATTTTCTCAAACAGCCCCAAATCGTGCAAGATTACTAGCCCCAAACCCTGAAATTTAGCCCTAAAAAGCTTGATTAGCTCAGCGCAAATCCGCTCCACACTCAAATCAGAAGTATCGATTTGGCGCATTAATTCCAAACTTTTTGGCTCGATATCGAAGCCAAACCTCGCCGCAAACTGCACCCCACGATACACTCTTAGGCTATCTTCGACGAAGCTTTTTTCATCGACAACGCGCAAAATTCGACCCCTTAAATCATTTAACCCGCCGTAAAAATCCAGCACCTCGCCACTAAAAATATTTATCATCATCGAATTTATCGTAAAATCCCTGCGCCTAGCACCGATTTTTTCGTCATTTGCAAGGGCGACTTCAAAGGCTTTGTGCCCCACTCCGACCTTGTTTTCGGTGCGAGGCAGAGCAATGTCGAAATTGTGAAATTTATAGACAAAAAACTGCTTTCCAGTCCCAAGTGCGCCAAGCTCGCCCATAATTTCGCTAAATTTTTGCGGATTTATATCATAAACTTCGATGTCGATGTCGCCGCTTTCGCGCCCCAAGAAAAAATCGCGCACGAAACCGCCGACGAAATACGCTCTTTTTGTATATTTTTTAAGAAGGTCAAAAATAGCGATAAAATCGCTATTTTGATAGATTTTCAAGTCTGTTTTCGATACTCGCAAGTAAAAATTCCATAAATTTCAAATTCAGCTCGACCCTAGCCTCGATATCTGCGCTATCGAAGGAATTTAGCCCCTCAAAAAGCACCAATATCCGCTCTCTAACCGCGCTTAAAAACGCCACCTCATCGCTATTTGCGCTAGCCTTGCTTTTAGGCGCATTAAAATTCATCTCGCTAAAATTCAAGCTATCATCATCGCCCAAATTTTGCGCAATCTCGTCGCTGTTTAAATCAGCGCTCAATTCATCGTTTGAGTGCTCGATAAACTCAGCAAAACTCACCGCGCTGGTAGAATTTTGTGAATTTTGCGAATTTTGCACCTGTTTTTGCGCTTTGATTTCGCTTTTTACAGCGTTAATGATATCGTTAAATTCGTTCTCATAATCCATTTATTAGCCACCTTTTAAGCTCACGATTTTTATGCCCACCAGGACTTAGGAAAATCTCGCTCATTTGCATATTTACACCGCTTTTTATCCTGTGATTTAATCTCACTCTGGCAAATGCCACCCTAGCGTCGCTGTCGTTTGGATCTACGCGCAAGAGCGTGCGCGCAAGTGCCAAAGCGCCGTAAAAATCGCCCTCACGCTCCATTTTTAGGATTTCTTCTATCGCTTCGCCCATTTTGCGCCCAGATTAAAATTTATGCGTATAATCGCTGATAATAGAGCCAATCTCGCTAGTAGAGCAGATCTCTTTGGCATCAAATTTCGCTATATCTTTGGTGCGGTATCCATCGCGCAAGACCGATTTCACGGCGTTTTCGATACACTGCGCCGCTTCGGTCTCATTAAATGCGTATCGTAGCATCATCGCAGCACTCATTATAGTTGCGATCGGATTTGCGATTCCTTGACCTGCGATATCAGGCGCAGAGCCGTGGATCGGCTCGTAGATTCCTACCTTACCACCGATACTAGCACTCGGAAGTAACCCAATCGAGCCACAAATCATACTCGCCTCATCGCTTAAAATATCGCCGAATAAATTCTCGGTTAGCAATACATCGAACTGCTTAGGATCGCGCACGAGTTGCATTGCAGCGTTATCGACATACATTTGCTCGACCGCAACTTCTGGATATGATTTTGCCACCTCTGCGACTACTTCGCGCCAAAGCTGGCTTGTTTCTAGCACATTTGCCTTATCGACTAGTGTGATTTTTTTGCCCCGTTTCATCGCTGCTTCAAAGGCGATTTTCGATACTCGCTCGATCTCTTCGTAGCTATAAACCATAGTGTTAAAAGCGCTTTTTTCGTGTTTTTCGCGTGGTTGTCCGAAGTAAATTCCGCCCGTTAGCTCGCGCACGACCAAGATATCCACGCCTTTGACGGTCTCTGCTTTAAGAGTGGAAGCGTTGATTAATTCATCAAAAATGATTGCCGGGCGCAGGTTTGCAAACGCACCAAGCTCTTTTCTAAGTTTCAAAAGTCCGCTTTCAGGGCGCAAATGTCGCGCTAAATTGTCCCATTTAGCCCCGCCAATCGCACCAAAAAGCACAGCGTCGCTTGCTTTGGCGGCATTTAGTGTCTCATCAGGGAGCGGAACGCCGAAAATATCGACAGCGCAACCACCCATTAAATGGTAGTCGAAATTTAACTCAAAGCCAAATTTATGGCTCACACTATCTAAAACCTTAACCGCTTCTTCCACGATTTCAGGGCCGATTCCATCGCCTTTTATGACGCAAACATTATAAGTTTTCATAAATTTCCTTAATTATTTCATTTGAGATTTCGCATAATTTATCGCGCCACCTGCATTTAGCAGTTTTTGCATAAATGGTGGAATTGCGCCGAATTTATACTGCGTATTTTGGGTCAAATTTTGGATTATTCCCTTATCTAAATCAATTTTTAGCTCATCGCCTTCGCCAATTTCATCAGTTTGGTCGCACTCTAAAATCAAAAGCCCCATATTGAAGCTGTTGCGATAAAAAATCCTAGCGAAATTTTTCGCGATTACGCACGAAATACCTGCCGCTTTTAGCGCCATTGGAGCGTGCTCTCTACTGCTGCCGCAACCAAAATTTTTACCAGCTACGATGATGTCGCCTTGCGAAATTTTGTTATAAAAATCCTTGTCAGCGTCCTCCATAATGTGCTTTGCAAGCACATCTGCATCAGATGTATTCAAATATCTAGCCGCGATGATGATGTCCGTGTCGATATTGTCTGCAAACTTCCATACTTTTGCCATAATTTTCACCTTTTCAGTTTTAAAATAAACTTTTGATTTTAGCAAAACTTAGATTAAATTTAAATCAATTTAGCCAAAAAACAGCGTATGAATTTTGCAAAATTTCAAAAATTCAGCCAAATTTTAAATTTTGAAATTTTGCCCTAAATTTGGGAATTTTTTATAAATTTAAGTTTTGCTTTATAAAATTTGGGTATAATTAAAGGTTATTTTTGCAGACAAGGAGATTTGATGGCAGTATCAGCAAAAGAACTTAACTCTACGCTTGAACAATTTTTTGAAGAAAACCAAAAAAGCTATATAACCTTTGAAAGATTGATTAAATTTTTCGATACAGCTCCAAAGACAGCTGTCGTAAAAAAAATCGAAACTCTTATCAAAAAATACGATGTGGAGCTTATTTCGGCTGCTGAAATTTCAAAAATCCGAAATATCGAGGACGCAAAATTAAAAGAAGCTACCCAAAAAAGGCTACTTGACGAGGGCTGGGACGATGATTTTGATATCTCAAATGATGTCGAGCTTTTGGAGTGGTCGCGCTCTGATAGCCCAGTGCGTATGTATCTGCGCGAAATGGGGCAAATCCCGCTTCTGACCAAAGACGGCGAAATAGAAATCAGCAAAAAAATCGAGCTTGGCGAGGATATCATCATCGATGCGTTTTGCTCTGTGCCATACCTAATCGACTTTATTTTGGATTACAAAGAGCCTTTAATCAACCGCGAACGCCGCGTAAAAGAGCTTTTCAAAAGCTTTGATGATAGCGACGAAGAGGGAGCTGAGGACGAGGAAATCGACGATGATTTTAGCGATGATGAGAGCGAGGGCGAAGACGAGGAAAAAGAGGTCAAAAAAGCCCCTAAGAAAAACGACAAACGCACTCTAAAAGTCATCGAAAGCTTCAAAGCCCTAGACAAAGCCAAAAAAGAGTGGATGAGATTTGCCGAAAAAAACGCCGAACAAATCAAAGATAGCAACGACACACTATCTAAGCTAAATTTGGCATTTAAAAAGAAAATTTTAAAAGAAAAACTTATGGATTTGGGCCCAACTAGCAAACTAATTACCGAAATCGTAAAATCAATGGAAACCGCCCTTAAAAGCGATGCAGGGTTTGACAAAGAGCTAAAACGCCTAGAATACAAGCTTCCAATGTTTAGCCAAGAGCTTCGTGAAAACCACGAAAAAATCCTAAAAGACATAACAAAACTAAGCAAAGAAGATATCATCGCCCGTGTGCCAGAAGCGACTATGGTATCGACTTATGTGGATATCAAAAAGCTATTTTTGACAAAAGAGGCAAGCAAAAAAAGCTTCAACTTAGAGCCTGAGAGACTAAAAGAAATTTTAGAGCAAATCAAGCGTGGCAAACGCATAAGCGACAACGCAAAAGCGCGCATGGCAAAGTCAAATTTGCGCCTAGTTGTGAGTATCGCCAAACGCTACACAAACCGCGGTTTGCCGTTTTTGGATCTAATCCAAGAGGGAAATATCGGACTTATGAAGGCTGTGGATAAATTCGAATATCGCAGAGGATACAAATTTTCTACATACGCCACATGGTGGATACGCCAAGCCATATCGCGCGCAATCGCCGATCAAGCCCGCACAATCCGTATCCCAATCCACATGATTGAAACTATCAATCGCATAAACAAAATCACACGCAAATATATCCAAGAAGGTGGCAAAGAACCAGATATCAATGTCATCGCCGAGGAAGTGGGACTTAGCGTGGATAAGGTCAAGCAAGTCATCAAAATCACAAAAGAGCCAATCAGCCTAGAAGCGCCAATCGGCAACGAAGACGACGGTAAATTCGGCGATTTTGTCGAGGATAAAAACTCAATCTCGCCAATCGAGCAAATCCTAAAATCAGATTTAAAAGAGCAAATCGACGATATTTTAGAGCAGTTAAACGATCGCGAGCGCACGGTGATTCGCATGAGATTTGGGTTATTAGACGATGAGAGCGACCGCACCTTAGAGGAAATCGGCAAAGAGCTAAATATCACCAGAGAGCGCGTGCGCCAAATCGAAAGTTCTGCGATCAAAAAGCTAAAACACCCAAAAATCGGTCGCAAACTCAAAACCTACATTGAATCTTAAAATTTAAATTTCGCCCATTTTGGGCGAAATTTTACTCCGTCTTATGAGCAAATTCGAAATTTTCAAATCCACAATACCGGTTATGTTAGGCTATATTCCGCTTGGAATCGCGTTTGGAATTTACGGCATTTCGCAGGGATTGGAGTTTTGGGTGATGATGATAACTAGCGTGCTAGTCTATGCAGGGAGCGTGGAGTTCGTGCTGGTGGCGTTTATCGTAACTGGCGCTTCGCTGATAGATACCTTTATCATCTCGTTTTTGCTAAATTTTCGCCATTTTTTCTACACAATGTCGCTCATCGACGAACTGCGCGCAATTCCACGCAAAATTTATCCCATTTATGCGCTTACTGATGAGACATTTGCTCTGCTTAAAACTCGCGTTTTTTTAAGCGATGATGAGCGCAAAAATGGCATTAGCGAGCAAAGAGCGCGCGAGCTAGGGCTGATTTATAATCTCACGGCTGTTTTTAACCACTCGTATTGGATTAGCGGTGTGGCGATTGGATCAATCCTTGGAGCTAGTTTAAATGTCGATTTTAGCGGGGTTGAATTTAGCCTTGTGGCGCTTTTTGCTATGCTAAGTTACGAAATGTTTAAATCAAACCCACAGCATAAAATTTTGATTTTTAGCCTTATTTGCGCATTTGCGGGGCTGTTTGTATTCCCCGTGAAATACTATCTTTTTGGCACACTGCTTTGCGCGATTTTTGCACTTTTAGCATTTCGCAAATTTTTCGAAAGGCCCTAGTAATGGAGATTTTCGCATATATCGCAATGGCTAGCATAGCTACCGTGCTTACGAGATTTTTGCCGTTTTGGCTCTTTAAAAAAAAGAGCAAAAACCCCACGCTCGTGTATCTGCAAAAAAACTCTGGGCTTGTGATTATGATAGCGCTTATGATTTATGCGCTAAAAACTATGATTCCAAAATTTAGCGAAAATGGCGAAAATACCGCATTTTTCGCCACTATTTGCGGGCTTGTGTTTTGTCTAGCTCTCTCGTTTTTGGCGCACGCTAAATTTAGAAATTCACTGATTACAATCGCAGTTCCGACGCTTTTATACACGATTTTTCTGCGATTTATATGAATTTTAAGATAAATTTCGCTAAATTTAAAAGTTAATTTTTTATTTTAAAGAAGGTTTAAGCTTTATGCAAATAATCACAAATTTTATCCAAAATTTTGCCAAAAAATATGCTAGTAAAACAATGCAAAATTCACTTTATAATTCCCTTAGAATCGACATTTCTGACCAAAATATAGAGAAAATCCCCGATCCAGCGAAAAACTACATGCTCTACATGCATGTGCCGTTTTGCCACACATTTTGTCCGTATTGCTCTTTTCACAAATACGCCTATGACAAAGACGCCTGCAAAGCCTATTTTAGCGCACTTAGAACAGAAATGCGTCGCACAAAAGAGGCAGGGTATGATTTCAAAACACTTTATGTCGGAGGTGGCACAACCTTAATCGACGAGGACGAGCTTTTGCGCACATTGGAGCTTGCAAAATCGCTTTTTAATATCGAGGAAATTTCATGCGAAAGCGACCCTAACCACATCGACCCTGCCTCGCTTGCAAGGTTTCGTGGGCTAATCGATAGATTAAGCGTGGGCGTGCAAAGCTTCGATGATGAAATTTTGCGCAAGGCTGCGAGATATGAGAAATTCGGCAGTGGCGAGGTTTTGCGCGAAAAATTAAGCAAGGCGGTTGGAGTGTTGCCGATTTTAAGCCTTGATTTGATTTTTAATTTCCCATTTCAAACAAAAGAGAATTTACTCCACGACATCGCTATGGCAAAATCCGTAAATCCAGAGCAAATCACCATGTATCCGCTAATGAAATCGCCTCTAATGCGCGATCAAATCGCACGAAATTTGGGCATAAGCAGTGTGGATAACGAAGAGGAATTTTACAAAATAATCTGCGATGAATTTAGCTCATGGCACAAAAACAACTCATGGGCGTTTGCGCGAAAAAGCTCAAATATCGCCGATGAGTATGTGGGCGCAAACCACGAATATTTGGGCATTGGAAGTGGTGCATTTAGCTTTTTGGACGGCAGACTTTTGATAAACGCTTTCAACCTAAGCGATTATTCAGCTCGTATCAAAGAGGGCAAAAGCACAGTGATTGCCACATGCGATTTTAGCGAGAGCGAGAGGGCAAAATATATATTTTTGACCGAGCTTTTTAACGGCGAGATTGACATGGCAAAATTCCGGAGCGCAAACGGCATAAATTTACGCAAAGAGCTAGGGCGCGAAATCTCGCTACTTAGGCTGTCAAACGCAATCAGAGTGGAAGGTGGCAAAATCATTACGACGCAGTTTGGAAAATATCTTTGCGTGATTTTGATGAAGGAGTTCTACACCGGCATGGATAAGGTCAGAGCGACCTTCAAAGATGACGCTAAAATCAAGCACGCAAAGCATATTGCGATTATGGAAGAAGAAGTGCAAAATGCGCAACAAATTGCTTAAATTCGCTCAAATTTTAAACCAAATTTAACGATTAAAAAGGTAAAATGTGCGCAAAATTTTAATCCCAAAAGGTAATTTATGTTAAAAGACATATTCTTGTTCGCTGGTAGTTTATTTACTTACGACCACACTTTTATTTATCTATTTTATTTCTTTTTAGTAGTTGCTATCATTATAGCTATTGCGATTTTTTCTACTCGCTCACTTCAACTCGTCCCACACGGTATGCAAAATATCGCTGAGGCTTATGTCGGCGGTGTTTTATCTATCGGCAAGGACACAATGGGTAGCGAAGAAAGAGCCAAAAAATATCTCCCACTTGTAGCAACTCTTGGTTTGGTTGTATTTTTAAGCAATATTATCGGTCTAATTCCCGGTTTTGAATCCCCTACTTCTAGCCTAAATTTGACACTTTCTTTGACACTTTGTGTGTGGTTTTATTACCATTTCGAGGGTATTAGAGAGCACGGTGTCGTGGGATATTTCAAACACTTCATGGGTCCAGTAAAGGCTCTTGCGCCATTTATGTTTATCGTCGAGCTTATCTCACACTTCGCGCGCGTTGTGTCGTTATCTTTCCGTCTTTTCGGAAATATCAAGGGCGATGATATGTTCCTTTTGGTTATGCTCACGCTATTCCCTGCGCTCGTGCCTATGGTGCCTTATGCGTTACTAACCTTTATGGCGATTTTGCAAACTTTCATTTTTATGGTTCTTAGCTATGTTTATCTAGCTGGCGCCGTAGTAGTTGATGAGCATTAATTTTAAACGCAATTTTTTATACTTTTTGGTAGGCGCATCGTTCGGACTGATTTTCGTCGGTGCGTTTATCTTTTTTTCATATCCTGCATTTTATTTTTTAGGTCTTAAATTTCTGCTAATCTGCACAGCTCCCGGGGTCGTGTGTGTCATCATCACCTGCCTTTTAGTCGATTTGCTCGATCTAAAAGAACAATTAGAAAACAAAAAGTAAAATTTAGCCTCAAATTTTGCCAAATTTTGGGCTGAAATTTCAAAATTTAACCGATTTCAAATTTAATTAGTAGTAAAATCACAGAATTTTGTTTTAAAGGTAAAATTTATGTTTGAAACCATAATCGGACTTGAAGTTCATTGTCAATTAAATACAAAAACCAAAATTTTTTGCTCATGCGCCACTAGCTTCGGAGATAAGGCAAACACCCATGTTTGCCCTACTTGCCTAGCCCTGCCGGGCGCACTTCCTGTGCTAAATAAAGCAGCTGTTATCAAGGCTATAAGCTTTGGCACCGCGGTCAATGCGACCATAAATCGCAAGTCGATTTTCGATAGAAAAAACTATTTCTACCCTGATTTGCCAAAAGCGTATCAAATTTCACAATTTACAATCCCTATCGTCGAAAACGGCGAACTTTTTATCAATATCGACGGAAATGAAAAGCGCATAGGTATCACGCGTGCGCACCTAGAAGAGGACGCGGGTAAAAACAGCCACGAAAACGGCAGAAGCCTAGTCGATCTAAACCGCACTGGCACACCGCTACTTGAAATCGTAAGTGAGCCAGATATGCGTTCTAGCAATGAAGCTGTGGCATATCTTAAAAAACTGCACTCGATTTTGCGCTTTTTAAATATCAGCGACGCAAATATGCAAGAGGGCTCTTTCCGCTGCGATGTCAATGTCAGCATTCGACCAAAGGGCGATGACAAGCTCTACACACGCGTTGAAATCAAAAATCTAAATTCATTTAAATTTATCCAAAAAGCCATAGAATATGAAGTTGGACGCCAAATTTCAGCTTGGGAAGATGGCAAATACGACGAGCTAGTTTATCAAGAAACTAGACTTTTTGATACGAATAAATTTGTAACCAAATCAATGAGAAGCAAGGAAGATAGCGCAGAATATCGCTATTTCCCTGATCCTGATTTGCTAACTGTGATAGTCGATGATGAGATGATGAAAGAGGGGCAAAATATCCCTGAACTGCCTGATGAGAAAAAAGTTCGCTATGTCGAAAAGCTTGGTATCAAACCAAAGGACGCAGAAGTCATCATCTCAACCTATGAAAATGCGAAGTATTTCGAGGATTTGATTAACGCAGGGCGCGAACCGAAACTATGCGTAACATGGCTAAATGTCGAGCTAAATGGCCGCCTTAAAAACGGCGTAACTATCGAAAATAGCCCTGTTGATAGCGCGAAAATGAACGAGCTTTTAACCCGCATTGAAGACGGCACAATCAGCCAAAAAGCGGCAAAAGAGGTGCTTGATTTCTTGATGGAAAATGATGAAAGCGTCGATAGCGTAATCGAAAAACTTGGCTTAAAACAAGTTAGCGATGACGGCGCGATAATCGCTATAATAGACGCAGTTTTAAGCGCAAACGCAGATAAAGTCGCAGAATACAAAAGCGGAAAAGACAAGCTTTTTGGCTTTTTTGTAGGGCAGGTTATGAAGGAAGGCAAGGGAGCGTTTAATCCAAGCAAGGTTAATGAGCTTTTGAAGCAAAAGCTTTAATAACATTTTTCAAAATTTGAGCGTTTTTAAAATAATTTAAAGGATCAAATTTGCTCTTTAATAGCCCAGTTTTTATCTTTGCCTTTTTGCCTATAACATTTTTTGTATATTTTTGGCTTAATCACAAAAGATTAAGCGAAGCTGCAAAAGCGTTTTTGGTCGTGGCAAGTCTATTTTTTTATAGCTGGTGGAATCCCGCTTATTTGCCACTCATTTTAGTTTCTATGGTTTTTAACTTTACAATCGGCTCATATCTATCAAGGAATTTTGGTAGTGCAAATTTAAAAAAGCAAATCTCCCCTAAAACACTTTTAATCATAGGAATTTGTGGCAATGTAGCACTTTTAGGTTATTTCAAATATGCCGATTTTTTCATATTAAATACAAATTTTATCTTTGGCACTAAATTTGAGTTTTTAAAACTTACTTTGCCACTGGCGATTTCATTTTTCACATTTCAACAAATCGCCTACCTAGTCGATAGCTACAAAGGCGAAACGAAAGAGTATGATTTTTTATCTTACGCTCTGTTTGTGTCGTTTTTCCCGCAACTCATAGCAGGTCCGATTGTCCATCACAAGGAGATGATGCCGCAGTTTGCCAAACTCAAAAATAAGGTAAAAAACTATGGTAACATTTTACTAGGGCTTTTTATCTTTTCAATGGGGCTTTTTAAAAAGGTTGTCATCGCCGATACATTTGCCGTTTATGCCACGCAGGGTTTTGATAAAATGGAAGTTTTAGAGTTTTTTACGGCGTGGCAGACTTCGCTATCTTATACTTTTCAGCTTTATTTTGATTTTAGCGGATACTGCGATATGGCGATAGGTGCTGCACTTTTATTTAACATACGACTTCCTATAAACTTCAACTCACCATATAAAGCATGCGATATACAGGACTTTTGGCGTAGGTGGCATATCACGCTGGGGCGATTTTTGCGTGATTATATCTATATCCCGCTTGGGGGAAATAGAGGTGGGCTTCCACGAACTTGTGCGAATTTATTTGCCACATTTTTGATAGGTGGAATTTGGCACGGGGCTGGTTGGACATTTGTATTTTGGGGCTTTTTGCACGGCATAGCACTGGTAATCCACCGCCTTTGGTCGCTTACAAAAATCAAACTACCAAAAATTTTAGCTTGGATAATCACATTTAATTTTGTAAATTTCGCATGGGTATTTTTTAGAGCAAATTCGTTTGATGATGCTATAAAAGTGCTAAAAGGTATGGTGGGAATTAATGGCGTTGATTTATCAAGTCTAACTTTTTGGAGAGATAAAACTTTATTAGATTTCGCATTAAAAATTCTTTACAATGATTATCAAATATTTTTATTTTATATCTTAATTTTCACACTATTTTTTATTGTGTTTTTTAAAAATTCACTAGAATTTAGCAAATATAAAATTACCTTAAAATGGACGATATATTTTTCAATGATATTTTTTATAGCTATTTTTTCTATGCTTATAGGAACTTATAGTGAATTTATATATTTTAATTTTTAGGATAAAATTTTGAAAAGTAAAAAATTAGTTTTGACATTTCTAACACTTTTTTGTTTAATATTTGGCGTAATTTCACTTGTGATATTTTTCGTAGATCCTTTACGAATTTTCCATAAACCTATTATCTGTAAAGATAATATTGAAATAGTTTTACGACTTGGCGATAAAACTCTTATAGACCATTATGAATTTGATAGTGTTATTTTGGGAACTTCTATGTTAGAAAATACTTCTAGTGCAGAAGCTAGTGAAATTCTAGGTGGAAAGTTTATGAATTTATCCATTGCAGGTGGAGATTTTCTAGAAAGAAGTTTGATTTTAAATTATGCTCATAAAAAGAAAAATTTGAAAAAAATTATCTATTCACTTGATACTGATAAATTTTTAAAACAAAGAAAAGGCGATACTACATATTCGCCGTTAAAATTTTATTTTTTGTATGATGATAATAAATTTAATGATTTTAAAGTTTATTTTGACAAATATATGCTTACAAGAGTTGGGAAAAATCTTCTAAAATGCACATCTCAAAATACTGATAGAGTTAATGCATGGTTTGAAATGCAAGAACACAAAGTTCGCTTTGGCGGTTTTGAAAATTGGCTTAGATATAAAGCTAGTTGGTTAATTGGAGAAGAGACAGAAAAAATAATAGACGGAATACAAAAAATAAATAATAACAAAATTCAAAGCCTTGAAAATTTAGATGAGCAAATTTTAAAATCCAAAAAATATGTCGATGAATATATTTTGAAATTTGTTTCGCAAAACCCACAAGCCGAGTTTTATCTCGTCTTGCCACCATATTCTCGCATACATAATGCCATAGAATTTCATACTAAAAAGCGAGATTTTTTGGTTACAAAAGAAGTTTTGCGTTATTTGGTAGAGCAAAGCCAAATTTACAAAAATCTTAAAATTTACGCTTGGGGCGATACCGACTACCCTGATAATATCGCAAATTACAAAGATTTAACGCATTATTCGCATAAATTTAACTCACAAATGCTTGAATATTTACGCGATGGCACAGGGCTTTTAACCACGCAAAATTTTGACGCCTACTACGAAAAATTCGAGCAAAAATCCCGCGAATTCGACCTTATGCCGTATTATGAAAAAATAAAATAAATTTTGCTAAAATCCTAGCTAAATTTTTCAAAAAAGAGGCAAAATGAAAATAGCAATCATCGGTGCAGGTAAATGGGGAAGTGCGCTTTGTGGCGCGTTAAGCGAAAAAAACGAGTGCGTCATCACCTCGCGCACGAAGCGAGATTTGCCAAATTTCGTCAGTATCGAAGAAGCCTTGGATTGCGAAATGCTAGTATTTGTCATCGCCGCTCAGCACACGGCGGAGTTTTTAGCCCATAATTTCACAAACAAAAACCAAAAAATCCTAGTCGCCTCAAAGGGCATCGAGGCCAGCAGCGGCAGGTTTTTAAACGAGATTTTCGAGCGCCACACGAGCGCGCAAAACCTCGCCTACCTCTCAGGCCCCTCATTTGCGAGCGAAGTTACGCGCAAACTGCCTTGCGCCCTCGTGGTAAGCTCTGCAAACCTCGCCCTCGCCGAAGCAATCGCAGACCTTTTCCCGCCATACATGAAAACCTACGCCAGCACCGATGTCATCGGCGCAGAAATCTGTGGCGCGTATAAAAATGTCATCGCCATAGCCAGCGGGATTTGCGACGGGCTGGGGCTCGGCAACAACGCCAGAGCCAGCCTCATCGCGCGTGGAATCGTCGAAATCGCACGATTTGGCAAGTTTTTTGGCGCGCAGGACGACACATTTTTGGGTCTTAGCGGGGTTGGCGATCTGTTTTTGACCGCTTCTAGCGAGCTTTCACGCAACTACCGCGTGGGGCTAGGCCTAGCTAAAAACAAAAGCTTGGAGCAAATTTTAGACGAGCTTGGCGAGGTCGCAGAGGGGGTATATACTGCACGCGCAGTCGAAAAAATCGCCAAAGAGCATGGGATTTACACGCCGATTTCAAGCGAAGTAGGCAAAATTTTAGACGGAAAAAATGTCAAAGAGAGCCTGCGAGATTTGCTGAAAAAACACTAAAATTTAGTGAAATTTTAAATTTCGCTTCGCAAATTTTAGGATACTGCACCGAAATTTCGCTTTTAAGTGTCATTGCGAGCGAGTGAAACGAGCGTGGCAATCTACAAATTTTAAATTCACAACCACCAAAATGGCAAAATTTTACGAAATTCCACACTAAATTTAGCCAAATTTCACACTTTCCAAATTCTTGTATTTAAATTTAGAGTCTTAACGATTGATAAAAAGTGCGAAAGTTCGCGTTTTATGGTAAAAGCTGGATTTGCGCGTAAAACGCTTTTATCGATGTCTGGCTCAAAATTATCCTTGCCAGTATCTAAAAAAATGTAAATTTTATCTCCCACAAAACTAACGCTGATTGGGAAATTTAGCCGTCTTTTTAAATCCAAAAGTCGCTTCATAAACGCAGGACTTAGAATATACATTGCATTTTGCATATCGTTAGAATATACGCTAAATTTAGAGTTAAATTCGCTATTATCCATTGTGATTTTTTTAAATTGTTTGGCGTTATCATTTGTAGCGTCGTTTGAAATTACAAATAAATTTGAATTTGCCTTTTTGTTAAAACTAGCATGAAAAAATACGCCGTAAATATCATAATTTTTTATAGTATCAACAAGCGCTATATCTACAAAAGTAAATTTTATTCCATCGACTTTTCCACAAATTTTATCATTACCGCTTTCTATATAATGAATACTTTCTCTAAAAATTTTACTATGTCTTAAATACATATTTTCTATTAAACCATTTTCATTATAATCATAACCAAACTCTGCCAAATAAGGCTTCAAAGATTGAATTTTAAATTCTTTTTGATACTTTTTCTGTTTTGATTTTTTTATACTTTTCATACATGTTTTATAAATTAAATTCATTGAAAAAATAGTAAAAATTATAACTACAATATAGAAAAATTTTGGATATTTTTCTGCCAAATTTGTTGCTATTGTAAAAAATATCATAGGTGCAATTCTAGCAAACAACATATATTTTA
Source organism: Campylobacter sp. JMF_06 NA1 (assembly GCF_027737785.1). Taxonomy (NCBI): domain Bacteria; kingdom Pseudomonadati; phylum Campylobacterota; class Epsilonproteobacteria; order Campylobacterales; family Campylobacteraceae; genus Campylobacter; species Campylobacter sp. JMF_06 NA1. The sequence continues at coordinate 190,306 of NZ_JAOVUA010000002.1, read as the reverse complement.
TTTGTGGCGTTTTATCAAGCTCAAAAATATCTGCTACATAAATAATCATAGGTAAAAATAAAATAAAAGCAATATAAATACTTGCACTTTTTACATTGTAACCGCCATAATGCAAAATTATCAAAATCAAACTCGGGATTACAAAAGTCCCCAAAATAACAAAAGGTTTTAAATCATCAATCTCTTTTAAAGTATTTTTTCTTAAATTTTCTAGTTCGTAAATATCCAAATTCTTGCCTTAAATTTAAAATTTCACTAGCTCTTTATCTCTCCCGCGATACAGAGCCACCGTATCCCAGCCAAACGCCCTAGCCTTGCGCGTCAGCTCATCGTATCCAAAGCCCACTTGTGCCACAGCGTGCGCATCGCAGCCAAAGCTAATATCCACGCCCTCGCTCGCAAACTCAGCCAAAAGCGCGTCGCTTGGGTAAATCTCACCTACCATTTTGCGAAGTCCAGCGGCGTTTAATTCTAGCGTGATACCGCTTTTTTTCACAGCCTTCACAGCTTCGCGCGCTAGAATTCTAATATCCTTTTTAGGGGTAAATTTAAAAATTTTAATCAAATCAAAATGTCCCAAAATGTCAAATTTACCGCTATCACACAGCGCACAAATCAGCGCAAAATACTCAGCGTAAATATCGTCTATATCGCGCTCGCTCCACTGCGCGATAAATTCCTCATTATCAAAGCCCCAATTATCCAAAAAATGCACCGAACCGATTAAGTAATCGCATTTGCGCGTCAAAACTCGCTCATCAATAAGCGCGCGATTTCGCATAAAATCCACTTCATAGCCGGTTAAAATTTCGATTTTATCCCCAAATTTCGACCTTGCTTCATTTATCATGCGCTCATATTCGCTCATCTGCGAAAAGCTCATACGATACTTTTCATCGAAATTCATCGGCGCATGATCGGCAAATCCATAGATATCAAACCCTAGCTCGCACGCTCTTTGCACATACTCGCAAACGCTCCCGCTAGCGTGGTTGCAAAGGGTTGTGTGGTTGTGTAAATCGACCTTCATTTTGCTTCCTTAAAATATTTTTTTGCTAAATTGTAGTAAAATCACGCTTTAAAAAATTTTATAGGATTATTTTTGAAAAAACCAGAACTTCTAAGTCCAGCAGGAAATTTAACTAAACTAAAAATCGCAATCGCTTATGGCGCAGACGCCGTGTATGCGAGCACGGGGGCATTTTCGCTTCGCCAAAGAAGCGCAAAGGAATTTGATAAAACTAGCTTTGAAGAGGGCGTCTGTTTTACCCATAAAATGGGCAAAAAAATCTACGCCACGGTAAATGGATTTCCCACAAATGTCCAAATCGACACTCTCTCGCGCCACCTTGAATACTTGCAAGATTTGCGCGTAGATGGGATTTTGGTCGCGACCCTTGGCGTAGCGCGTTTGGCAAAAAAATTCGCCCCAGATATTCCGCTACATATCTCGACCCAAGCAAATGTCCTAAACTGGCTTGACGCGCAGGTTTGGAGCGAGCTAGGGGCTACGCGCATAGTAGCGGCGCGCGAAATGACGCTAAAAGACGCTGTGCTAATCAAAGAGCATTTGCCAAATTTAGAAATCGAAATTTTCGTGCATGGCTCGATGTGCTTTGCTTACAGTGGGCGTTGCCTAATCAGCGCGGTTCAAAGCGGGCGATTTAGCAACAGAGGCAGTTGCGCGAACGATTGCCGTTTCAAATACGAAATTTACGCCAAAAATAGCGAAGGTAACGCCCTATTTCGCCTACAAGAGTGCGAGGGAGAGGGCACTTACATAATGAACGCCAAAGATCTCAAACTAGCTAGCCACGCCGAAAAAATCCTCCAAACAGGCGCGATTGATAGCTTTAAAATCGAGGGTCGCACCAAAAGCGAATATTATGTCGCATGCGCCACGAACGCTTACAGACGCGCGATTGATGACGCAGCCAGCGGTAAATTTGAGCCTGAAATTTACGAAAGCGAGCTAGCGACGCTGAAAAATCGCGGTTTTAGCGACGGATACCTCATCAAACGCCCTTACGAGCGCGACGATACGCAAAATTTAAACACAAGTATCGAGGAAGGCACGCACCAAGTCTGCGCTATTTCAAATGACGGCGAGTTTATCAGCGTCAAAGATAAAATCGCGCTAGGCGAAATTTATGAAATTTTCGCACCGCACGGGGCGCAAATTAAGCCTTGTCAAAACGAATTTGGAGAAATTTTTGAAAACGGGGGCAAAAAATTTATCAAATTTAGCCGTTTGATTGCCAAAAATAACAGAGAATTTAGCGAAATTCACAGCGGGAATTTAAACGAAATCAAACTTCCTGTAAATTTGCCAAAATTTAGCTTTTTAAGAAAGGAAATAAAGTGAAATTTGTATCGATAATAATGGGTTCGAAAAGCGATTACGAAATCGTAAATGAGTGCGCGAAAATCCTAAAAGAATTTGGCGTGGCTTATGAAATGATAATCAGCTCCGCTCACCGCAGTCCAAAACGCACCGCAGAGTATGTCGCAAACGCAGAAAAAAAGGGCGCACAGGTCTTTATCTGCGCTGCTGGCATGGCAGCTCATTTAGCAGGAGCTGTGGCAGCAAACACAACCAAACCTGTGCTTGGAATTCCTCTTGCTGGAAGCGCGCTAGGGGGCATGGACGCACTATATGCCACAGTGCAAATGCCAGGCGGTATCCCAGTGGCAACCCTAGCTATCGGCAAGGCAGGGGCGAAAAACGCAGCATTTTTAGCTGTGCAAATCCTAGCCCTAAGCGATGAGAGCTTGGCTACAAAACTGCTTGCAAACAGAGCGCAACAGGCAGAAGCATTGCAAAAAGATTCACAAAATATCGAAATAATTTTATAAAGGAAAGCTATGACATTTTCACAAATCATCTTAACACTTCAAAACTACTGGCACGAGCAAGGCTGCTTACTTGTCCAGCCTTATGACATGCCAAGTGGAGCTGGCACATACCACCAAGCTACATTTTTGCGCGCTATCGGAAATAATCCGTGGAATGTAGCCTATGTAGCACCGAGCCGCCGCCCAACTGACGGGCGTTATGGCGAAAACCCAAACCGCCTTGGCGCATATTATCAGTTTCAAGTGATTTTAAAACCAAGCCCAGATAATATCCAAGAGCTATATTTAAAAAGCTTGGAGCGTTTGGGGCTAAATCTCAAAAAACACGATATTCGCTTCATCGAAGATAACTGGGAGAGCCCAACCCTTGGCGCTTGGGGGCTAGGCTGGGAAGTTTGGCTAGATGGCATGGAAGTTACGCAATTCACATATTTCCAACAAGTAGGCGGAATCCCTTGCGAGCTAATCAGTGGCGAGATTACTTATGGGCTCGAAAGACTTGCCATGTATCTACAAAACAAGGACAATGTCTATGACATAGCATGGGACGAAAATGTAACTTATGGCGATGTGCATAAAAGAAGCGAATTTGAGTTTTCTAAATACAATTTCGAAGTCGCAGACGCAAATAGGCTGTTTGCGCAGTTTGAAAACGCCTCAGCCGAGTGCAAATCTATCCTAGCGCAAGGACTAGCTCTACCAGCGTATGATTACTGCATGCTAGCAGCGCACACCTTCAATGTCCTTGATGCCAGAGGCGCAATCAGCGTAACCCAAAGACAAGACTATATCCTAAAAATCCGTGATATGGCGAAAAACTGCGCGCTTTGCTATGCAGATCCAGAGAAATACTTGCAAAATTTGGCTAAGGAAAATTCGTGAAACTTGGCGAAATTTATGAAATTCTAAATACTCTCGCGCCTTTCGAAGACGCCGAGAGCTGGGATAATAGCGGAATTTTACTAGGCGAGATGGGAAGCGAGATAGGCGAAGTTTATCTAAGCCTAGATGTTACAAGCGAATTAGTGGAAAAAGCCTGGCCAGGCTCGCTTCTCATCGTTCATCACCCGCTGATTTTTAAGGGATTAAAATCGCTAAATCCGCTAATTTATCCCTCAAATTTGATTTATCAACTAATCCAAAAAAACATCAGCGTCATTGCCATGCACACGAATTTCGACAAACATCTGCTAAATAAATATGTCGCGCGTGAAATTTTGGGCTATGAAATTTATGAAAGCAGAGAATTTTTGGAATTCATGCGCGTGGATATGAGCTTTTACGAGCTTGTAAGCGACATAAAAGCCAAATTTAACATGCCTATAATCAGAGCTGTAAATGCCAAAGCGCATATCAAAACTATCGCGCTTTGCACAGGAAGTGGAAGCGAGCTAAATGAAAATTTGGGCGTGGATTGCTTCATCACAGGTGATATCAAATATCATAGTGCGATACAAAATTTAGAAAATAAGGTCTGTTTGATAGATATCAATCACTTTGAAAGTGAGCGCTACTTTGGGGCTTGCCTCGCTCCACACTTGCCAAAAGATAAAATAAAAGTTATAATAAACGAACAAAAAAATCCATTTAAATATTACTAAAAGGAAAATCATGAACAAATACCTAAATCAGTTAGTCGAGCTGTGCGAACACGACAAAGAACTAGACAGCTTCAAACCAAAAATCGAAGCAGCCCAAGCAAGACTAAATTCGAAAGTTAATCAAATCGACAAAGCCAAAAACGAAATCGATGTGCTAAATGGTGAAATCGAGGAGCTAAGTGAGCAAATTTCACTCACAAACGCTCAAATCGCAGAGCTAAACGCTAAATCAAAAAGTAGCGCGAAAAAATCAGCCTCGCTAAAAACAGAAAAAGAGATCAAAGCCCTTAGCGTCGAGGTCGATATCACAAAAGAGCAGTTAAGTGCTGCAAACGAGCAAATTGATAGATTAGAAAAACATGTCGAAACCAAAAAAGCCCTAATCGCTGATTTAGAGACGCAAAAAAGCGCATTTGAGACAGAGCTTGAAGAGATCAAAGCGGAGGTTAGCACCCAAATGGGCGAGGTTGAAGAGAGCAGATCAAAAATTTATTCAGTTCGCGAAAAACTAATCAAATCAATGGATCCAAAAACCGTATCTTTCTACGAAAAAATCCGCAAATGGGCTAGTAACACAGCTGTCGTTCCAGTGCGCAAACAAGCCTGCTATGGCTGTTTCATGCGATTAAACGACAGAGTTTATAGCGCAGTTATCAAAAGCGACGATATCGTAACCTGCCCGTATTGTGGCAGAATTTTATACAAAGAAGCAGAGTGATTTATACACTTTTTTCTTTTCTTATCTGGCTACTTGCACTGCCATTTTTGGCGGTGCTAGCCCTCAAAAAAAAATATCACAAAAGCCTTCCTGCTAGGTTTTTGCTATTTAAAAATCCGAAATTCAACCCCTGCGATGTGCATTTTCACGCTTGCAGTCTTGGCGAGGTAAATGCGCTTAAAAACCTAATCTCAAATTTTGAAAATATCGCCCTTACCACGACCACAGACACGGGCTTTGCAGCAGCGAAACAAATCACGCAAAACTCGCGCTTTTTGCCATTTGAAAACCTGCTTCCATTTTGGTTAGAAAAGGCCAAGGTTACCGTGATTTTCGAGGCGGAGCTGTGGCTAAATTTGGTGCGAAGCGCGAAAAAAAACGGCTCTTTTGTCGTGCTTTTAAACGCCAGAATTTCAGATAAAAGCTACAAAAACTATCTGCGATTTAAATTTTACTACAATAAAATTTTTGAAAATATTGATTTGGTCTTAGCCCAAAGCGAGCGTGACAAAGCCCGTCTTAGCGAGCTTGGCGCAAAAAACATAATCGTAGCTGGAAATATCAAAAGCGCAAATTCTAGCTCTCCAAGCAAAATTTTGCCAAAATTTCAAAACCGCACCACTATCACGATTGCTAGCACGCACGAGGGCGAAGAAGAGCTGATTTTAGCTGGGTTAAAAAATTTCGCGCAAAATAACAAAAATTTCAAATTTATCCTTGCCCCACGCCACCCAGCGCGCTTCGAACACTGCGCCAAAATCGCGAAAATTTGGGCAGATGAGCTAAATTTGAGTTTTGAGAAATTTAGCGAAAACAAAAATTTCAAAAGCGATTTTATTTTGCTTGATACAATCGGCGAATTGATAAATTTCTACGCCATTAGCGATATTGTAATCCTTGGTGGCAGTTTCGTGCCAAATATCGGCGGACACAATCCAATCGAGCCTGCAAGCTTTGGCGCTAAAATCATCAGCGGCAGGTATTTTCACAACCAAAACGCGCTGTATAATCTAGTAAAAAATATCAAAATTTGCGAAGCTAGCGAGCTTGGTGACGCGCTAAAAAACCCGCCCCAAAAGAGCGAAATTTTGCAAATTTGCGATTTAGGGCGCATTATAAAAATCATAAAGGACGAAATCAATGCAAGAAAAAGCCTATAAACTTCTAGCAATCCAAGAAAAAATTTCAAACAACGAAGCCAAGGCGCTAATAGACGCTGGGCTTGTGAGCGCGCACGGCAAAAAGCTTAGCGTCGCGCGCGAAATGATGAGCGAAAAAACCATTTTTAGCGTCGCAAAAATGGAAAAACCAAAGCTGATTTACGAGGACGAAAACATCATCGCCGTGGATAAACCAGCGTTTTTGGAGTGCGAAAATTTAGAAAAAATTTATCGCGCAACTCTCTTAAATCGCCTAGATAAGGGCACAAGTGGCGTGATAATGCTAGCGAAGAACGAAGAATTCCGCCAAAAAGCGATAAACGAATTCAAAGCCATGCGCGTAAAAAAAACATATCTCGCGCTCGTAAATGGCATAGTCAGCGAAGAGATCAAAATCACCGACCCAATCCTCACAATCAAGGGTAAATCCGGCGCGATTTCGAAAATTTCGCCAAACGGCAAAGAGGCTATTACAAATGTTTTTCCGCTCATGGTAAGCGGTAAAAAATCCTTTGTCAAAATCACAATCGAAACTGGTCGCACGCACCAAATCAGGGTGCATTTAGCTAGCCTCGCTCACGGCATAATCGGCGATGAAAAATACGCCAAAAGCAAATCAAAGCGTATGTTTTTGCACTCATACCAAACCGAAATTTTAGGGCTTAAATTTAGTGCCCCATTAAAGGGCGAATTTAACGAATTTGGCTTTGATATACCAAAAAATATGCAATATTAACAGCTATTTAAGTTAAATTTTGGTAATATCGTAAGTTTAATAATTTTATAAGGGAACGATAGTGTTTGAGATAATCAGTGAATCATTTAAAAACGCAGTTAATAAGCTAAAAACAATCGATGATGAAAAAGCGCTCAAAAACGCGCTTGACACCCTCAAAAAGGCACTTTTGAAGGCAGATGTTCATCACAAAGTAACCAAAGATTTCATAGCATTAGTAGAAGCCGATGTCAAAATCAACGGAATCGGTCAAAAGCAATTTTTAGATTCAATCAAAAACAACCTAACCATGATTTTAACAGCGCCAAAAGGTAGCAATCAAGGCTTTGTTTTTGCTGATACAAACCCTACAATCGTGCTTATGGCAGGTCTTCAAGGTAGTGGTAAATCAACCACGACAGTAAAACTCGCAAATTTCTTAAAACTTAGAAAAAAGAAAGTGCTAATCGCGGCTTGCGACTTGCAACGCCTCGCAGCCGTCGAGCAACTAAAACAACTTTGCGAAGCAAACGAAATTGATTTATTTGCCCTAGATAACGAAACAAACCCTATCAAAGTCGCAAAAGAGGCCCTTGCAAAGGCAAAAGCTGGATTATATGATGTGCTTTTAGTCGATACTGCTGGACGCCTCGCAATCGACGAAGCGCTAATGGAGCAAATTTCAAATATCAAAAAAGAGATTAACCCGCATGAAATTTTCTATGTCGCTGATGCGATGAGCGGTCAAGACGGCGTGAAAACAGCGGCTAAATTTAACGAAGTGCTTGAAATCAGCGGTGTGATTTTGAGCAAATTTGACGCCGATACAAAAGGCGGAATCGCCCTTGGAATCGCACATCAGTTAGGAATTCCACTTAGATTTATCGGAACAGGCGAGAAGGTCGCTGATTTAGAGGGCTTCATACCAGATCGTATCACTAGCCGTATCATGGGAGAGGGCGATTTAGCGACATTGGTCGAGAAAACAGCGGCTGTTTTCGATGAAAAAGAGGCAAAAAAATTAAACAAAAAAATCAAAAAAGGCGAATTTAATTTCAACGACTTTATTTCTCAACTTGAAAGCGTCAAAAAGCTAGGAAATATGAAAAATTTAATCGGCATGATTCCTGGACTTTCTGGCATGGCAAACAAAATCCAAGATATCGACTTGGAAAATTCAAAAGAGATTAGACATATTAAAGCAATGATTGATTCTATGACGCCAAAAGAGCGCGAAAATCCAGATTTATTGAACAATTCTCGCAAACGCAGACTTGCCCAAGGCGCAGGTTTATCGCAAGTCGAGGTCAATAGATTTTTGAAACAATTCACAAACGCAGCAAAACTTGCTAAAAAATTCTCGTCAAAAGGCGGTATGCAAGGGCTAGCCTCGATTGTGCAAAAACCGAGATAATTCTCGGTTTTAGAGCTTATCAATGCCCAAATTTTGGGTATTTACAAGTTCTAAAACTTTAAAAATTTCAAGGAGAAAAAATGGCAACAGTTGTTAGACTAACAAGATTAGGTAGAAAGAAAAAACCTTTTTATCGTATAGTTGTAACAGATAGCAGAAAAAGACGCGACGGCGGTTTTATCGAGACTATCGGTTATTATAACCCTCTAAAAGACGAAAACAATGTCAAAGTAGATAGCGAAAGACTAGCTTACTGGAAAAGCGTAGGCGCTAAACTAAGCGATAGAGTTGCTCAAATCACAAGCAAATAATCATGGTTGAAAACTTTATAAAAGAATACGCAAAACTCATCGTAGATCACCCAGACTCGATTTCTACCGAGCTAAAATCTGGCGATAATTTCACAGAGATTATCATCTACGCTGATAAGGCCGATACTGGCAAACTTATCGGCAAAGACGGCAAAATGATTAACGCCATAAAAACGGTCATCATGGGCTATAAGGCCAAGGATCCGAGTAACTACAAAATCACGGTTAAAGCCAAAGATGCCTGAAAACCTGCTCGAAGTCGCTAAGCTCGGCAAAACAGTCGGCCTAAAAGGCGCATTGCGACTTCACGATAAAAGCGATTTCCCAAAACAATTTAAAAAAGGTGCCAAATTTTACTTACAAGATGGCACCGTTTTGGAAATTTCTGCATTTTTACAATCAAATTCCACTGTGAAATTCGTAGGTTTTGAGAGCATTGAACTAGCCCAAAATTTAGTAAATAAAACCCTTTATCAAACTATCGAAAACACTAGAAAAAACTGCCCGCTAAAAAAAAGCGAATTTTTCTATTTTGATATTTTGGGGCTTAGCGTTTGCGAAGATGGCGAAATTTTGGGCGAGGTAAGCAACATAATGGAGAGTGGCAGTGCGTATCTTTTTGAGGTAAAAACAGCGAGCGAGCTTGTAAATTTGGGGCTTGCTAGCACATTTTTTGTGCCATACCTAGATAATTTTGTAGTTCAAATTTCGCTTGATGAGCGCAAAATTTTAACCAAAAACGCTAAGGCGATTTTAGAAAATTCATGAAATTTACCTTCGTAAGCCTTTTTCCAAATTTAATCCAACCATATTTTGAGGACTCGATTTTAAAACGAGCCGTTGATAAGGGCATTATCGAGCTAAATTTTTTAAATCCCAGAGAATTTACTGCCAACAAATACAAAAAGGTCGATGATTATATGATAGGCGGAGGCGCAGGTCTTTTAATCGGCACCGAACCCCTAGCTAGGACGCTTGATGAGTTTAAAAAAACTTCCCCAAACGCAAAAATCATCTACCTAACCCCAGTTGGCAAAAAATTTACCCAAAACGACGCAAAACGCCTAGCCAGGCAGAGCGAAATTTGCTTTATTTGTGGCAGATACGAAGGAATCGACGAGCGCATAATCGAAGAGTATGTCAGCGAAGTTTTTTGCATAGGGGATTTTGTCTTAACTGGTGGCGAGCTTGGCGCGCTGTGCATGAGCGACGCTATAAGCCGAAATTTAGCCGGTGTTTTGGGAAATACTGCCTCGCTTGATGAAGAGAGCTTCGAAGATGGGCTTTTAGAGGCACCCTCTTTCACAAAACCTGATATTTTTAAAAATTTATCTATAATTTCAGAGTTTTTAAAGGGTAATCACGCTAAAATGCACAGTTTAAAAAATCAAATGGCGCTAATGAAAACTAGGTACTTTCGGGTGGATATGTACCGAAAAATCGCCAAAAAATAAAGGACATTTTATGAAAAACAAGTATATTCAAGCATTTGAAGATGCTCAAATTGCAAACAAAGTTGTGCCTGATTTTCGTGCTGGCGATACACTAAAAGTCGCTATCAGAATCAAAGAAGGCGACAAAAGCCGTGTTCAAAATTTCGAGGGCGTATGTATCGCTAGACGCGGCGAAGGCGTAAGCGAGACATTTATCATCCGCAAAATCGGTGCTAACAGCGTTGGCGTAGAGAGAATTTTCCCAATTTACAGCGAAAGTATCGAAAATATCGAAGTATTACGCCGTGGTCGTGTCCGCAGATCAAAACTATTTTATCTACGCAACAGACAAGGTAAAGCTGCTAAAATTAAAGAGCTTAGAAAATAATTTTAGCCCAAAATTCAGCGCAAATTTGCGCAAAATAGGATTTTATCTCGCTAATGAGATAAAATCTATCATTATTTTATTTTCGTTTAAAAACAATGTATAAAATCACGAAATTTAAATTTTACATAGCTTATTTTTTTAATAAATTTTGTAAAATTTCAATAAAATTTTCAAAAGTGATGAATTATGATATATCTAGGCATTGATGTTGGTTCCACGACTGTAAAAACAGTAATTTTAAATGAAAATAATGAAATTTTAGAAAAAACCTACCAAAGACACTTAGCCAAACCAAAAGAGCTAGTTTTACAGAGAATTTTAGAAATCCAAAAAAGATATCCAAACGAAAATTTCAGCCTCTCCATAGCAGGTTCAGCCGGTATGGGTATCGCCAAAAACTGCGAAATTCCCTTTGTCCAAGAGGTTTATGCCACTTCGCTAGGAGTTAGGCAGATGTTTCCTAAAACCGATATCGTCATCGAACTAGGTGGCGAGGACGCGAAAATTATATTTCTCACAGGCGGGGTCGAGGAGCGTATGAACGGCTCGTGCGCGGGCGGAACTGGCGCGTTTATCGATCAAATGACAAATTTGCTAAATTTAGATATCGCTGAACTTGACAAACTAAGCTTTAACGCGAGCAAAATTTACCCTATCGCCTCTCGGTGCGGGGTTTTTGCCAAAAGCGATATTCAGCCACTTCTAAATCAAGGCGTGCGCAAAGAAGACATAAGTGCGAGCATTTACGCAGCCGTAGTCGAGCAGACAATCGCCGGACTTGCGCAAGGACGCGAGGTTAAGGGCAATATTTTGTTTCTAGGCGGACCGCTATTTTTCTTAAAAGGTTTGCAAAAACGCTTCAAAGAGGCGCTAAATTTAAGCGACGAAAACGCCACCTTCCCTGATATCGGGCCATTTTTCGTGGCGTATGGTTCAGCGATTTATGCCAAAAAAACAGGCACCGCGCTAAATTTGGACAAAATCATAGAACTTTTGCAAAAAAGCCCAAACAAAGAGCTTTTAGAATCAGAGGAGCCTCTGTTTAGCTCGCAGGCTGAATTTGACGAATTTATCGCTCGCCACGAAAAAGCGAGTGTCCCCAAAGCCGACATCGCCTCATACTCTGGGAGCGCGTATTTGGGCGTGGATTGCGGCAGCACGACGATTAAGGTCGTTTTAATCGGCGAAAATTACGAGCTTTTATACAAATTTTACTCATCAAACAAGGGCGATCCGATAAATATCTTGCAAGAAAAACTAGCCGAAATTTACGCCCTTTGTGGCTCGCGCATAAAAATCAAAAGCTCAGGCGTTACAGGATATGGCGAGGAGCTAATCAAAACCGCATTTGGCTTTGATTACGGCATAGTCGAGACTATCGCGCATTACAGCGCGGCGCGCCACTTCAACCCAAAGGTCGATTTTATCATCGATATCGGCGGACAAGATATCAAATGCTTTTCGATAAAAGACGGTAATATCGATTCTATCGTGCTAAATGAGGCGTGCAGTTCAGGGTGCGGGTCGTTTTTGCAAACATTTTCGAATTCGCTAGGCCATGAAATCAAAAATTTCGCCAAAATGGGGCTTTTCGCCTCGCACCCAGCCAAGCTTGGCAGTCGTTGCACGGTCTTTATGAACTCATCTGTCAAACAGGCCCAAAAAGACGGCGCGAGCGTGGAAGATATCAGCGCAGGACTTGCAATTAGCGTGATTAAAAACGCGATTTACAAGGTAATTCGTGTGCGAAATTCTGACGATTTGGGGCAAAATATCGTGGTTCAGGGCGGGACATTTTTAAACAATGCCGTGCTAAGAGCCTTTGAAAAAGAGCTTGGCAAAAATGTCATCAGGCTCGATATTAGCGAGCTTATGGGCGCGTATGGGGCTGCGCTTTTTGCGCGAGATAACGCGCCAATTAGCTCAAATTTAATCACGAGCGAAAAACTAGCAATATTTACGCACAAAAGCGAATTTGATACCTGCAAGCTTTGCACGAACAAATGCCCGCTTACAATCACGCATTTTGAAAATTCGAAATTTATCACCGGAAATAAATGCGAAAGAGGCGCAGGTAAGGCTATCAGAAACGATATTACGAATTTGTTCGAGTTTAAAAACGAGCTTTTGAAAAAATACAAAAAGCTCCCAAAAGAGGGCGCGCCAAAGGTCGGAATTCCGCTTGTTTTGAATATGTATGAGATGATTCCGTTTTGGAGTGCGTTTTTTGAAAATTTAGGTATGAGCGTCGCTCTATCTCGCAAACCGCGCAAAGAGACGCTGTTTTTAGCCAATCAAAGCATACCAAGCGACACAGTCTGCTACCCAGCCAAAAGCGTGCATGGGCATATCTACGACTTGCTAGCGCAAAATGTCGATTTTATATTTTATCCGTGCATGAGCTACAACCTAGACGAAAATATCAGCGAAAACTGCTACAACTGCCCTGTGGTAGCGTATTATCCAGAACTAATCAAGGCAAATGTCAGCGCGCTAGATGAAGTAGCGTTTTCATATCCTCACCTAGATTTAAATTCGCCTGATTTTTTTGCCAAAACTATGCGAAAAGAGTTAGCAAATTTAGGGTTTAAATTTAAGCTTGATGTCATCAAAAATGCCGTATTTCAGGGCAAAAAAGAGCTAGAAAACTACAAAAACACTATTCTAATCAAAGGCGAAGAAACCCTAAATTTAATCCGCGAGCAAAATTTGAGCGCAATCGTGCTTGCTGGCAGACCATATCATATCGACAAAAGCGTAAATCACGGGATTGATCGCTACTTAAATTCTCTCGGATTTATCGTGCTAAGCGAGGATAGCCTGCCACTAATGCAGGTTCAAACCAAATCACTAAATCAATGGACATACCACGCCAGGCTGTATAGCGCGGCTAGATTTATCTGCAAATACCCTAAAATGCAACTCGTGCAACTCGTAAGCTTTGGGTGCGGGATAGACGCGATTACAGGCGATGAAGTGCGCGATCTGCTACGCGCAAATGGCAAAATTTACACTCAGCTTAAAATCGACGAAGTTACAAATCTGGGCGCAGTCAAAATCCGCCTACGCTCGCTAAAAGCGACAATGTTAGAGCGCGAAAAAGCTCAATTTATACAAAAAGGCTAATGATGTTTGCGAAATTTACAAAAGATATGAAAAGCACTCACACGATTTTAATCCCTACGATGATCGATCCGCATTTTCGCTTTATGAAAAGCGTTTTGGCTGATGAGGGGTATAAAAGCGTGCTTTTACGGGACAATCGCGCAAACATCGTCGAGGAGGGCTTGCGAAATGTCCATAACGATATGTGCTACCCTGCCCTGCTCGTAATCGGGCAGTTTATCGACGCGCTAAAAAGTGGCGAATTTGACACGCACAAGGTCGCACTTCTGATAAGCCAAACGGGTGGCGGATGCAGGGCGAGCAACTATATAAATTTGCTTCGCAAAGCCCTAAATGAGAGCGGTTTTGGCTATGTGCCGGTGATCTCGCTAAATTTTGGCTCGCTAGATGAAAATGGATTTGCGCTGAGCAAAATGGCGCTAATCAAGCTGTTTGTGGCGATTTTTTACGGCGATTTGATGATGAATTTATACAATCAGTGCAAACCATACGAAAAAATTCCTAACCAAACAAACGAAATTTACGAAAAAATGGTCGAATTTATCGCAAATTTGACAAATCAAAAATCATTTTTCAAACTAAATAAAAATTTTGGCCATATCCTGCAAAATTTCGCCAAAATAGAGCGTTTGGGCGAGCCAAAAATCAGGGTTGGTATCGTGGGCGAAATCTATCTGAAATACTCCCCTATCGGCAACAACGGCCTAAACGCCTACCTCATCAAAGAAAACGCAGAACCCGTAAATACCGGGCTAATGGATTTCGTGCTGACTTGCATTTATGATGCTGTGTATGACAAAAAGCTCTATGGCAAGGGCGGTGCGGCGTATTGGGGTAGTCTTGGGGTTGCTAAAATTTTAGAATTTTGCCAAAAAAAATTAATTCGCGCTATGAAAAAACACGGATTTCGTCCGCCAACGCCATTTAAAGAGGTGCGTGCAGCCGCTGAGGGATATATCAGCCACGGCGTGAAAATGGGCGAAGGGTGGCTACTCACAGCTGAAATGGTCGAATTTATGAAGCAAGGCGTGCAAAATGTCGTCTGCGCCCAGCCATTTGGCTGTCTGCCAAATCATATCATCGCGCGCGGTATGATACGCAAAATCAAGCAAAACTACCCAGACGCCAACATCGCCGCAATCGACTACGACCCGGGCGCAAGTGCGGTAAATCAAGAAAACCGCATAAAATTAATGCTTTCAAATGCAAATAGGGAATTTTAAAATTTAAAATTTCGTAAGAATTTGGCTAAATTTAACAGCCAAATTTGGCTAAATTTCAATGAATTTAGCCAAATTTCATCTATCTTGTTCTGCGTTTTATATCTCTGTGTGCGCTTCTGTGGCGTTCGCCGTTGTCATTATCAAACCCTCTAGCCTCGCGTTCGCGCCTTTTGATTTCTCTGCCACTCGAATTTGCTCTGCTAAACTGCGTCTCTCTTTTAGCACGGCGCAAATTCATTTCGCGCTCGCCGTTGTTAGCATGAATTTTGCGGATTTCGCGCTCGTGGCGGATTGATTTATCGCCTAGGCGGTGATTATGCGGGCGTGAAGAGATGGCTGGGCGAGTGTGCGGGCGAGTATTTATATGGCTGTGGCGATTGTCCCGAACCACGACTGGGCGTCTATCTACCACGACAGGACGCCTATCCACGATCACTGGGCGTCTATCATAAATCACAGGGCGACGGCGATATCCTCTGTCATAGTAATAATCGCTCTCGTAATACCCCCTATAATACGGACTTCCGCTATCATACACCACGCTACCTGAGGCTCTCGTGTGCGCACAGCCTGTGAAAAACAAACCGACAATCGCGCCAAGAATTGCAAATTTTAAAATTTTCATTTTGTATCTCCTTTATGAAATCGGAGCGAATTTTACATTTGCGTGATTAAATTTTTTGTTTATGAAATTTAAATTTGAAAGCTAGGGCGAAATTTGATAAATTTTAAAATTTCGCCCAAAATTTGGCTAAATTTAGCCGTTATAACCCAAGCGTCTCATATTTGCGCAAGCGTTTTTGTATCCGTGGTAGCAAGTTTTTGTATAAATGTCAATCGCATTAAATGTGTTTTGTTGCACACCTTGACCTTTTTCAAACATCTCAGCTAATTTCATGCAAGCTGGATAGTTTTGGGCGTATGCGCACAATGCGTTGTAAGCGAACGCAGAAGATGCATAATCACCCTTGGCATACATTTGCTCGGCAAAACTAAAACATAATTGTTCATTGCCATTTTTGCAAGCGTCACTTTGGACAATATTACCCTCGATTTTTACCTGACGGATTCCATCTTGCACCTCATTATAGCTGTATTTTCCAGCCTTTGGCGCGCTTACTGCGCTTTTTGGTGCATTGCTGACACAACCTGCTAAAAATAATCCTGCAATCATCACAGCGATTAAATTTTTCATAAGCTATCCTTATCTGCCTAAGATATAGTAAGTGTCTTTGTTCGGCACTTTTTCTAAGGCTATATTAAATTTATCCGACCAAGCCTTGATCATATCTACAACAGCCTCTTTGCGCTCTTTTGTAGCGGCCTCATTTTTGATTTTAAAATACGGATTTGTATTTGACATAGCGATGTAAGCATCATAAATTTTAAGCTTATCGTTTAGTGTAACGATGTGCTCCAACTCTGTGTCTGTGAAATCACATTTTGACAAAATACCGCGAAGTTGCGCTATCACCGCCTCGCTTGAAGTATAACCTAATGCTAGAAGAATTCCCTCTTCACTCATATTAATCCTTTCTAATGAAATTTATTGTTTGTTTGCTTGCGAAATTAAAACGCCCTCGATTAGCTTTTTTATATCGCCGTCAAGTATCGCATCGGTTTGGCTAAACGCCTCGCCTGAGCGGTTGTCCTTGACCTGCTGATACGGGAAAAGCACATAAGAGCGAATCTGATGTCCCCAGCCAATATCGCTTTTTTCGATACTATCGCTTGCTTCTCGTTTTTTCATAAGTTCAAGCTCGTAAAGTCGCGATTTTAGCACCTTCATTGCCGTTTCTTTATTTTTGTGTTGGCTTCTATCGTTTTGACAATTCACCACAATCCCAGTGGCTAAGTGAGTTATGCGAACAGCACTTTCTGTTTTGTTGATGTGCTGCCCACCTGCCCCACTAGCGCGAAAAACATCGATTTTAATGTCCTTATCCTCGATATTTATCTCAATATCATCGTTTAGCTCAGGGCTTACCATGACGCTTGAAAAGCTCGTGTGCCTACGCCCTGCACTATCAAATGGACTGGTTCGCACTAGGCGGTGGATTCCGTTTTCGGCCTTTAAATACCCATAGGCGTTTTCGCCACGCACGATAAAGCTTACATCTTTAATCCCCGCTTCATCGCCCTCTTGGAAGTCCAAAACCTCTACCTTAAAGCCCTCTCTCTCGCAAAACCTGCTATACATACGATACAGCATGCCCGCCCAGTCGCAACTCTCTGTCCCACCAGCTCCTGGGTGGATAGTGATAATCGCGTTTTTGTCATCGTCATCGCCACCGAGCATCATCGCTAACTCTAAATTTGAAATTTCCTCTTCCAGCTCGCTTGCGCCCTCGAAAAGGTCGTTTATCGTATCATCATCATTTTCGCTAAGGGCTAATTCGTAAATTTCACGCGCATCATCAAGCGCAGAATTTGCCTTTTTAAATTTCGCCAAAACCGAGCTGATTTTGGTCTTTTCGCGTCCGATTTGAGTTGCTAGCTTCACATCGCTCCAAAATTTCTCGTCCGCTTCGATTTTTGAAATTTCCTCTAAGCGCGCGCTAATTTCATCTGGTTTGATAATCGAGCTAATATTATTGATTTTTATGTCAAGGTTTTTCAAAAGTTCGCTATATTCGTAATTATCCAAGTTTTGCCTTTAAATTTTTTGCGAGATTATAACAGCTTAAAGCTTTTAACCCTTTTAACCCAGAGTTAAATTTTAATTTTTTTGAGTTATAATCGCCCTTTAAATTTCAAAATTTGGAAGTAAATATGCAAATCATAAGAACAGTAGAAGAGTTACGAGCATTTCGTGCCAATGCCTGTGGTAATGTGGGATTTGTCCCTACAATGGGGGCTTTACACGCTGGACACATAAGCCTAATCAAACAAGCCAGAAACGAAAACGACATCGTAATCGTATCGACCTTCGTAAATCCTACGCAGTTTTTACCGGGCGAGGATTACGAAAAATATCCAAAAAACGAAGAAGCAGATATTAAAATTTGCGAAAATTTAGATATCAACGCTATGTTTATCCCAGAAGTTAGCGAAATTTACACAGATAATGAACCAACAATCATAGCGGTGCGCCCGACATCTGAAATTTTGGAGGGCAAAACCCGCCCAGGGCACTTCGACGGCGTGTGTATGGTGCTGAATAAATTTTTCAATATCGTTCGCCCAAACAATGTCTATATGGGCAAAAAGGACGCCCAACAGCTCTTTATCGTGCAAAATATGGTAAAAAGCTTTTTAATGGATATTAATATCGTGCCGTGCGAAATCGTCAGAGAGAGCGACGGGCTGGCTCTGAGCTCGCGCAATGCGTATTTGGACGAAGAGGAAAAAATGCTAGCGCTTAAAATTTCGCGCTCTCTCTTAAACGCTAGCAATCTAATCGCCAAAGGCGAGATTAGCACGAGCATTTTAAAGGATAAAATGCTTTCGATTTTAGAGCCATTAGAGGTCGATTATATCGCGTTTGTAAATAGAAATTTCGAAATTTTAGACCAAATCGAGCCTAAAAACACCATTATCCTTGTCGCCGCAAAGGTCGGCAAAACTCGCCTAATCGATAATATTTGGTTGTAAAGATGCCAAAACTTTATTTAGTCTCACTTGGGTGCAATAAAAATCTCGTCGATAGCGAGATTATGCTAGGTAGGTTGCAAAACTACGAAATCGTCTCCGAGCCCCAAAACGCCGATGTCATGATAGTAAATACCTGTGGATTTATCGCTTCGGCGAAGCAAGAAAGTATCCGCACAATCCTAGAACTCGCAGAATTTAAGAAAAAAAACGGCGTTTTGGTTGTAACTGGCTGTTTGATGGAGCGTTATAAAGACGAGCTTATGCGTGAGCTTCCCGAAGTCGATATTTTCAGCGGTGTCGGCGACTACGATAAAATAGACGAGATGATACTCAAAAAACAAAATCTATTTTCGCCAAATACTTACTTGCAAACCACGCAAAAAAGGGTAATCACTGGCTCAAATTTTCACGCTTACATTAAAATCGCCGAAGGGTGCAACCAAAAATGCAGTTTTTGCGCGATTCCAAGCTTCAAAGGGCGACTAAAAAGTCGCAGTTTAGATGACATCGAAGCCGAAGTCAGGGATTTGGTCGCACAGGGATTTTATGATTTTAGCTTTATCGCGCAAGATACGAGCAGCTATGGGCGAGATAGAGGCGAAAAAGACGGGCTAATCGCGCTTATAAATCGCATTGAAAAGATTGAGGGTGTGAAATTTGCGCGAATTCTTTATCTTTATCCGACCACGACGAGCGAAAATTTGATTAAAACTATCATAAGCTCACCCGTTTTTGTGAATTATTTCGATATGCCAATCCAGCACATAAATGACGAAATGCTAAAAATTATGAAGCGTGGAAATGCTAAAAATGAAATTTTAAATTTGCTAAATTTAATGCGCTCTGCTCCAAATTCGTTTTTGCGAACCGGCGTGATAATCGGGCACCCGGGCGAGAGCGAAGCGGAATTTAACGAGCTTTGCGAGTTTTTAAGCGAGTTTAAATTTGATAGAATTTCAGCCTTTGCCTACTCCAAAGAAGAAGACACGGCAAGTTGTGAAATGGAGCAAATTCCAACTCGCGTTATCACAAAACGGCTAAATAAAATCGAAAAAATCGTGGATAAAGCGATTTTGGCGAGTTTTTCCGGGCTTGTAGGCACCACGCAAAGCGTGGAAATCACAGGCATTAGCTCAGAAGGCGAGTTTTTTTACGGCGCAAAACTAGCTCTTTGGGACAAAGACATCGACGGCGAGATTTTAATCAACGAAAGCGAGATTGAAAATTTGCAAATCGGACAGCTATATGAGTGCGAGATTAGCGAATTCGTCGGCGGAAAACTCATAGGGAAAATTACAAAACAAATTTAATGTCATTGCGAGTTTTACGAAGTAAAACGAAGCAATCCAGTAAATTTAAATAATGTTTGATTTTAAAAAAACGGCTTCGCCGTTGCTGGATTGCTTCAAATTTGCTACGCAAATTCTCGCAATGACAAAACTATTTCAACCTAAATTCCCTATTTTCTTCGGCTATTTTTAAAAGTTCAGTGTAAATTTCTTCGTGGGCTTTCAGAAGTTCATCAAATTTAAATCCAAGCATAACAATGCGATAAAGTTCGGGCTTGTTTTTACGCCAATTATACAGCGTTTTTGTATCAATCCCCAAAATCCCACAAATATCTCGTTTTGTTAATTTTTTTGGCATTTTTTATCCTTGAATTTTGCAGAAATTATACGGATAAAAGTTTTTGTATCTAACAAAGGAAATAATACTTATATTTTTAATTTTAAAAGGATATATTCCTTAAATTTTATAAGATTTAAGTAAAAGCTTGGTATAATAGTAAGATTTTTTATTAAAGGTGTAAAAATGAAAAAACATTTGATTTGTATGATTTTTGGTGCAATGTTGTTTTATGGTTGTGGCGATGACGGAATAGGAGCAAAACCAAAAGCCCCAAGTTGTGGCGATACCGATGTAAAAGAAACCGTGAAAAAAATAATAGTTTCAAGCGATATTTGCCCCAGAGCCGGAGTCGGTTATTGTGCTTGCGCTGCCATAAAAGATAAGCTGTCAGTCGAAGAAGTGATGCAATTTTATGTGTGCAAGGATATTAACAAAGAAAAATTGCTTAAAGATATAGAGAAACTAAAACAAGCAATGCCAACTGAAATCGATACTATTGAACAACAAGATAGAGAATCGCGTTGTGAAGCCAAATTACTTAATTTATCTTTAAGTTACTCTGCTCGTTATGCAGATGACGGAAAAACCTTAAAAGTAAAAATTACTCAATATCAATAAAGGCAATATATGAAAGATTTAGAATTATGCTTAGAAAAAATAAAAGAACATACTGCAAAAAATAATATTGTGGGTAAATGGTCTGATTTTTTGGTTGAGAAAAAATTCAATAAACTTTTATTTGAAACAGCAAAAACAGAAGCAGAAAGAGTATATTATAAAGATTTTAAAAAATTGGAGAAAGAATTTAATGATAATAAAATAAACCAAAATAAATTTATATATGAAACATTTAATCTATGGTGGTTTTGCGATACAAATAATATTCTGCTTAAAGATTATGTAGAATATGAATATATAATAAACAGCTTTAAAAAGCTATTAGAATCAGATTGCAATCAACAAAAATTGCTTATAAACAATATTAACAATAAAGGCTTTAATATTTTAATAGAATTTGCTGAGTATTTACATGATAACGATTTCAAAAATTTATTGATAGAATTAAAAGAAAAATTTGATAATAACAGTAAATAAACGGCTAGAAGCGTAGGGTGGGTATCCTTGCCCACCAAAAAATTTGGCAAATCAAAATGGTGGGGCAAATGCCAACCCTACAAAAACGGCTTTGCCATTTGCTGGATTGCCACGACTTTGCTTTCACAAAGTCTCTCAATGACAAAAAAATTCAAAATTAATCACTTTTTAGCTATCATTACAGATATTTTTAGAAAGAAAGATTTTGAAAACCTTAAACATTGACACCGAAATTTTGGACTTTTTGCGTGGTAGGAAAAATTTACTTGCTTTTTCGCATGGAAGCGACAGCACGGCGCTTTTTTATACGCTTTTAAATTTGGGCGTTAAATTTGATTGTGCTTTGATAAATTATAAAACCCGCGAAAATAGCGATTTAGAAGAAATTTCTGCAAAAGAGCTTTGCGATAAATTTGGCGTTAAAATTTATATCAAAACTGCTCCGCTAAATTTAGAAAATTCAGGCGATTTCGAAAATACTGCGCGCAAAATTCGCTACGATTTTTTTGATGAAATCTGCGCTAAATTCGGACACGACACACTTATCACAGCGCACCAATTAAACGATAAATTTGAGTGGTTTTTAATGCAACTTGGACGAGGCGCAGGTCTAGCAAATCTGCTTGGCTTTGAAAAAATCGAAAATCGCACAAATTACGCTATCGTGCGACCATTTTATAATGTCAGCAAAACGCAAATTTTAGAGTTTTTAAGCGAAAATAAAATCAAATTTTTTAACGATATTTCAAACAAAAATACTAAATTTGCAAGGAACGCCGTAAGGGCTGAATTTAGCGATAAATTCGTAGAAAAATACGCTTTAAATTTAGCCAAAAGTTTTGAGTTTTTATCGCTCGACAAAGCAAATTTAATGGGCGAATTTGTATATCAAAAAGATAAATTTTTTGTGCTTGAAAATTCGCAAAAAAGCCTAAATTTAATCGATAAAGCGTGTAAAATTTTAGGCGTCGTTCTTAGCCAAAATCAACGAAAAGAAATCCAAAAAACAGACTGCGTCCTTTCGGGTAAAATTTGCGTTTGCAAAAACGAAAAATTCTACTTCGTCGCCCCATTTGAGAAAACAAAAATGGATAAAAAATTCAAAGAAAAATGCCGAATTTTAAAAATTCCGCCACTAATTCGCCCCTATATTTTCGCTAGAAGCGAAATTTTAGCAGAGTGCGAAGGGCTAATTTCTGGCCTCGACCATAGCGATTTTGTTGATAAAATCGGCGAAATTTAGGTTGATAAGATTTGTTTTGATATGGATTCGTGTAAAAATCACATAGCCGATCTCATTGCTGAGCGTGCCGTCTGAGTAAATGAAAACATTTGTCAAAAACTCGCTGTTTTTTGACTGGTAAAAATTGTCGATTTGGAAATTTAAAATCTCATAAAACAACTCATCGCTATCGCTCATCATGCCCTTCATCTCGTCATCTATGAGAATCATATCGGCATAAAGAGCGCGTTTTTTGTTTGCCACCAAAAACGCCACGCGGTCGTTAAATTTAAGCACAAACATCGCGACACTATCGATTTCATGCTGATTTTTGTATAAAAAATAAAGCACCTTAAAAAGGCTTTCATAAGAGTTGAAGCTCGCGCCGAATTTCTCGTCGCTCCCCGTTGTCGCACTGCGCGGGAATTCCACGGTAAAATCGCTATCGACGCTTTGATAAAAGCACTCGTCAGTCCTTTTAGGCTCGCTAGAAAAAATCACCCTTTGCGCTGGATCGTCGATTAGTATATTTGCGTGCAAACTTTTGGCAATCCCTTGCCTAAATTCCGCCATTTGCGCCGCAAAATCAGTTGCACTATCGACGCTAAATTTGAGCGTCTTTTCATCTACGATTTTTTTACTAAATCCAAGTTTTCTAAAAACAAATTCGCACTCGCTATCATTTTGCGCCACGCTTAGAAAAGATTTAGCCTTGAAAAGTCCCATTTTTTCTCCTAAAAAATGCTAATTATACCAAAAATCGTTTATGCAAAACTAAAAATCGAAATTTTTATCTTTTTCGGCCTGAGCAAAAAGCAAATTTGCTATTTTCTCTTTCGCCTCTTCTAGCCCCAATCCAGCGATATCTAGTGGCTCGCTTAGGCTGTAATTTATGCGCGAAAAGGGCTTTGGCAAGACCATTTTATCCCAGCTTCTAAACTCCCAAAAACGGCTCGCTTCGTAATTTAGCGCGTAAATTTTGAGATTTTTTTTCTGCGCGATCGTGACAGCTCCGTCTGCGACGCTGTGTCTTGGACCTCTGGGACCATCTGGGGTGATGATGACATCTACGCCGTTTTTGATTTCGCTAAATGCGTTCATCAGCGCCCTAACTGCGCCTTTGGAGCTCGATCCTCTAATCGCGCCAATACCAAAATGCGAAATCACTCTCGTGATAATCTCGCCGTCTTTGTGGTCCGAGATGATGACCTTTACCTTTCTTTTTTCGCCATAATACCGTTTCCAGTAGCGAAGATAGGCAAAAGGCATCATTGCAAGTCTGCCGTGCCAAAACACCACCACGCAAGTTTCATCTGATAATTTTGTATCGCTAAATTTAACCCTACAAGTAAGATAAATCAAGCGTATCAAAAAAGTCCCAATATATTCTACACAAAAAAAGATAATGCGTTTTTTAAAGGGTAACTTTTCCATAAAGTGCCATTCTAGCGGCTTTTTCGATTTTTACATTTAGTGTGCGCCCAAGCAGTTCCTCGCTACCATTTACGCAAACCAAAAAATTCGAAAAACTTCTGCCAGCTACTTGATTGTTTTCGCGCAGTTCCTCGAAATACACCTCGTGCCCTCTACCTACCTGCGCGCTCATAATCTCATCTAAAATTTCATTATGCAGACCCTGCAAATAGCTAAGGCGCGCACTTGCGACTTTATCGTCGATTAGCACTAAATTCTGCGCTGGCGTGTGCGGACGCGGACTAAATTTAAAGCTAAAAACCTGCTCGAATTTCACCTGTTTTAGCACATCAATCGTATCGGCGAAATCCGCCTCGCTCTCCGTCGGATAAGCCACGATGATATCGGTGCTAATGCTCACATCTGGGCATAAATCTCGCAGTTTTAGCGCGCGATCAAGGAACCACTCCTTGCTATATCCACGCCTCATATCGCGCAAAACCTTAGTCGAACCGCTTTGTAGTGGCATGTGCATGGATTTGCAAATTTTAGAATTTGAGCTAAAAACTTCTAAAAATTTATCGTCCATGTGAAGCGGGTGCGGGCTAGTAAAGCGAATCCGCTCAATCCCCTCAATCTCGCTTAGCCTTACTAAAAGGTCGCTAAAATCGATTTTTTCGTGCGCATTGGAAAATCTTTTGCCATAGTTATTGACATTTTGACCGAGCAAAAATATCTCTTTTGCCCCACGCTGGGCACTTCTGCGCGCCTCATCAAGTATGATTTTTGCTGGGATTGAGAGCTCGTCGCCTCTGGTTTGTGGCACGATACAATACGAACATTTTTTGTCGCAACCAATCATAATATTTATGTATGATTTGTAAGGACTGCCCCGAAATTCGCCAAAGGCAAACTCGCTCTCATCGTAGTTTATATCGGTGCTAATAAATTTTGGCGTTTGCACAGCTTGCGAGATTTTCGATACATTTCGTGCGCCTAGGACGAAATCCACGAACGGAGCGCGCCTGAAAATTTCAGCGCCCAAGTGGCTAGCAGTGCAGCCACAAACTCCGATTTTTGAGCCAGCCTTGCGAACTTTGTCAAATGCGCCAATCTCGCTAAAAAGCTTATGCACGGGCTTTTCACGCACAGAGCAGGTGTTTATAAGGATTAAATCAGCAATGTTAATATCGTTTGTGAGTTCGTAATTTTGGTTTTTTAGTTCGGCGATGATGTGCTCGCTATCACGCACATTCATCGCACAACCGAGGGTTTGTATGTAGAGAAATTTTTTCAAACTATATGCACCTCATACATATATTCGTTTTCATTTAGACCATAATACACGCTTCTTTGATAGACCGAAAATCCCTTTTTTTCGAAAAATTCTATCAACGCAATGATATCTTTATGCGAATTTTCTCTATCTAAATAGAAAATTTTTTGACCACTTTTTGCGATTTGAGCTTCCAAATCTTCGACTTTTGCACTCTTTGGCTTCGCTTCTAGGCTAGTTCTAGCGAGTTTTACTTGCATTGCTTCATCCTTTCGTATTTCAAATTTTAAACTGATGAGTTTAGCAAAATTAATATAATAATTCGTTTAAATAAAAATAAAGTCTAAATTTAATATAATACCGAACTCGAAAATTTTAAAAATCCCAAAATTTAGCAGTGTAAGAAAAGGAAAATTATGGAAAAAATCACAGACATAATCGAGTCTATCGCAAACGAAAAAGGACTTGATCCCGCAGATGTGGGCGCACGGGTCAAAACAGCCTTTATCCAAACCGCAAAAAGGCTATTTGGCGAGCAGTTTATCTACGACAGCGAGGTAGATCCCGTTACTAAAAAGGTCAAACTCTACCAAAAAGTCCAGGTCGTAGCCGATAATGACGAGCGCGCAGGACAGGATAATTTCATCGCAATTAGCGAAGCCAAAAAGCATGGGGACGCTGAGATTGGCGACGAGCTAAGCTATGATATAAATATCGAAAATCTCGGCCGCACAGCTTCGCAGGTTTTGGCAAAAGAGCTAAATTACCATATCCAACGCCTACTCGAAGAGAAAATTTTCGAAAGCTATAAAAACAAAATCGGCACCCTAGCCCACGGCACCGTCACCAAAATCGACGCTAGCGAAACGACATTTGTCGAAATCGACGATATCAAAGCCTACATGCCACAAAAAAACCGCATAAAAGGCGAGAGTTTCAAAGTGGGCGATGTCGTCCAAGCCGTCATCAAAAACGCCTATATCGACAAAAATCAAGGCATAAAATTAGAGCTTTCGCGCACAAGCCCTAAATTTTTAGAGGCGATTTTACGCACAGAAGTGCCTGAAATCAAAGACGGAAGCGTCATAATCCAAGCATGCGCTAGGATTCCGGGCAAACGCACGAAAATAGCTCTTAGCTCAGTTTCGCCAAATATCGATCCAGTGGGCGCAACCGTAGGCAAAGGTGGCACTAGAATCGACGCTGTGAGTAAGTTTTTGAGCAAAAATTTAAGCGAAGAGGACAAAAAAGCTGGCGGAGAGAGCATAGACGCGTTTGAATACTCTGCCTCGCCTGAAATTTTAATCTCGCGCGCAATGGCGCCTGCGATTGTAAATTCGGTCAAAATCACAGATGAAAACAAAGCAATTGTTTATATCAACCCTGACCAAAAATCCAAAGCTATCGGCAAAAACGGCCTAAATATCCGCCTAGCCTCAATGCTAAGTGGCTATGAAATCGAGCTAATCGAAACAGGCGCATCAAGCGAAAAAGTATCAAACGAAGAGGGATTAAAAAATCTCGAAGCGCTCTTTGGTGGTCTGTGAGAATTATACAAAATTTGCGAATTTTTAAAATTCGCAAATTTTAAAATAATCAAAATTTTAAAGGCAAAATATGGATTTGACATATAGTATTATTCCAATGGATAAAATGGATAATTTAGAAAATTACAAAAAAGATGAAACAAAAATCTCATTTTTGCACGATAGTGTTAGCGATAAAATTTTTATTTATAAATCCAAATATACGAAACTTTATTCAATATTTGGATTTTATTTTTTGGTTAAAAACAATACCGAGGAAAAAACTCAATATACCTGCCATTATTCAAAGCAAGAATTAAGCGATATTGATGTTTCAAAAGCACTTAGAGGGTCAAAAACACTGAAAATTTCCGACCATAACTCATACGATAGCGATATTAAGGTTGTAGTTTGTGAAAAGGGCTTTTTATGGTATGACAAATGCAATTTTAACAATACAAATAAATTTGAAAAAACTCTTTTGCTATTTTTAATAGCATTAGCCTATAACAAAAAGTCAAACGAAATTTTACGAAAGGTTTCCAAATCTTATAAAAACAATTCTTTTAACGAAATGATAAATACTAGAAATGAAATTTACGATTTTGATTTGAACTGTTTTTTTAGCAATCCAGTCAAACAAGACCGTCACCAACTATACGACATTTGGAGTATAATTGAAAAAAATTATCATGTTAATGATATACACAATGAAATAAAAATGCAGGTTGTAGAACTGACAAATTTGATAGAAAGCAAAAAAAGATATAAATTTGCGACAAGACTGACAATTATAGGTTTATTTTTAAGTGCAGCTTCACTAATAGGTATTATTAAAGATTTAAAAGAATTGTTTGGCTAAAAACAAAATAACCCAAAATTTACAAATTTTGGGTTAAAAATAATCAAAATTTAAAATTTATATGAAATTTGGCGCGTCGTTAGAAAACAGCACCAAATCCCCTGCTTTGGTATATTTAGCCAAAATTTCAACCATTTTCGATTTATCTTTTAGCACATAGACCTTGCCGGGATTTATATTGTCTTTGAGTGTTTTTAAATTTAACTCGCCAGTTATTATCACGAGATCAAAAACCTCATCGATTTTTTTGGCTAAAATTTCATTATCTTCTTTGGTGGATTCGACGATTCCGGGCGTTACGATGACCTTGTTGCCCTTGTAAGTTTTGCATAGTTCGTAGCTAGCTAGCATACCGGCTAGATTGCCGTTAAATGCGTCATCAATGATGATTTTGCCGCCGTTTTCGATCTTTTGGAGGCGGTGTTCGACGCTTCTGACTTTTTCGACTGCGTTGTGGATATAGACATCATTTACCCCCAAAAACCTCGCTACCATGACACATGCGCTGAGATTTTGCGCGTTAAACTCGCCAAGTACTGGCGCAGAGAGTCTGAAATTTTCGTCATTGATTTTAAGGCTAAATTTAATCCCGTCTAGTGTCGAGCTAATCACCTTCGTGCCGATATCATAGGTGCTAATCGTGGCACTGTTGTGGCAAAGCGTGCTAGAATGCACAAATGCGTGTTTTAGACGCGGTGAATTTAGCGCTTCAAGCTTGGTAGCGCGGATATTTTCTACGCTTTTGAAATACTCCAAATGTTGCGCACCAATCTCGCCTACAACTACAATTTGCGGGCGCAAAAATTCGGTGATTTCGGCGATATCGCCGGGCAGTCTGGCACCTGCTTCTGCGATATAGACCTGAGTGTTTTTTGGCAAATCATCGTTTATGTCCTTTACAATCCCAGCTAGCGTATTTACCGAGCGCGGGGTCTTGTAGCAGACAAAGTGCGGGCTAAGGATATCATAAAGGAAGTTTTTGATACTCGTCTTGCCGTAACTTGCCGTGATTTGGACGATGATTAGATTATTCATCGTGCCTAGCTTGGCTAGCGCGCTAGCTTTGAAGCGATTAAAAAGCGTTTTTTCGTATCTGAAATGAAAAAACAATCCCACAAATAGCGCGATAACAGCTGGAATTTTAATATCGGTTGAAAATTTAATATCAATCAAAATTTCCGCAATCCCCACAATCACCGCAAACGAGGCTATGTATGCAAACGCCCTTTTTATGCGATCGGTAAAAACTAGCTTTTTGTCCAGCCCCCTGTGCCAAAGTGCCAAAACAGCGATATAACTAGCCGTTACCACGCCCAAGGCTACGTAATAAAACGGGCAAAACATGGCCGCGATTTGAGCCAAAACTGGGATTATGAAAAAATACAAATGCCACATAGGCTTGGTGAAATGGTGCATTACGCGCTCCGGGCGATACGAAAACCACTGCAAACAAGTAAGCGCGTAAAATCCCAAAGCAAGGGTGAAAATAAAATTTGAAATAACTGCCGACATTTTTTCCCTCAAATTTATTTAGACTTAGATTACAAAACCTGTAATTTTATTCTAAAAAAACTTGATTGTTGCTTATTTTTGCGATAAATTTTATTATTTAGAGCTTGATTTGTGTCAATGTGAAATTTACTCTAATCTGTCATTGCGAGCACAAGCAAAGTGTCAAGACGCTTTTTGCACAGCGTGGCAATCTACGAGTAAAAATTCCTATCGCTAAATTTGCTGTCATTGCGAGCTTTCGCAGAAAGCGAAGCAATCCAGAGAAATTTAAATTCAAAATTCAACCTAAAATTTAGCATTGAACGATTTTAAATTTAGCCAAATTCCAAAATTTGATTAAATTCTATTTTTAGAATTTTTTTGTAAATTTTGGCTTGTAGATTACCATAACGGATTTATTCTCTTGCAACGACAAACATAATAGGACAATAAAAAGAAATTTGCATTATTTTTGTAAGCAAGAATATCTACTCTACAATACTACTTGTGATACTGCATCGGCAGCATCATTTCTTGCTTTGAAATTTGGAAATTTCATTTTTTCTCCTTGTTTTTAATTTTTATCAATTTGATATGCGAATACAAACCTATTGGAAATGTTAATATAAATATTAGTATAAAAGTTATTTTTCCACTACACGCTTCCAATAAATCACCATTTGTCATTGAATATAAGATTAGATTTTTATTATTTATAATTTGATATATAAAACTCATACCAAAAATCGGAGTTTCATAAATTTTAATTTCATTTGCTTTCCAAATTTTTGGCATTATTTCATAAGTGCAATTTTTAGCAACCAACTTTTCTTTCGTTCCGTCTAAATTTTCAAAGTGTATAAAGCAAGAATTTGAATTGTGATATGGTCGCCTACCAAAACTAGGGTTTGGGATTTCTATATCTACTACTTTGCCTATATGTGTTTTTGCTTCGTTTAAATTTGCTTTTGTTGGGTAATCAAAATAATTCAATAAAGAAAATATAGCCATAAAATACCCAATAATTAGTTCGACTATTATTATGCGTTTTGTTTTTGCTCCATATTCTTCTTTTGGGTCATAATTCTTAACAGCACTAGCCATTTCATCAAAAATAGCCTTGTTTTTCTCTTTTAAATTTTGATTGTTTAAATTTTCATTATTTTCCAAAATTTAATCCTTTTTATAAAATTTCCGTCATTGCGAGCTTTCGCAGAAAGCGAAGCAATCTAGCACGCCGTCAGGTGTTTTAAATTTTGCAATCTCTGGATTGCTTCGGCGATAAATCGCCTCGCAATGACACTAGTGGCGAAATTTATTTAATTCGAACAATAAAAAATTATAGGAATTTTTCTAAAAATTTTATTTCGTTTTCGCATGTCATCGCTTCGCTCATAATGGCGATATTATCGGCACCCATGCCCAGTGCTAAGCGAAAATTACTAGAATTTATCCCGCCAAGGGCATAAATTTCGCCACCCCAAAATTCACGCACATTGCGAATCAAATCTAGCCCCTTTGGCTCTAAATTTTCCTTACAATTTGTCGGAAAAATATGGCTCAAACAAAGTGCATTTGCACCCAAATTTAGGGCTATTTTAGCTTCACCCGTGCTGTGAGCCGAAACCACGATTTTTTCAAATTCGCTTAAATTTCGCGTGGAATTTTGCCTGAAATTTTGCAACACGCCCAAAGGAAGCCAAATAAATTTATGCTCCAAATCAAAGGCTAAATCCAAAAAATTATGCAAAAAAAGGCGAACGCCAAAATGGTTGCAAATTTGCAAAACTTCGCAAAAAAGTGCGCAGTATTCGCTCTCGTTCAAATTTTTCTCACGCAAGATTATTTCGCTAATCCCGGCTTCGCAAAGGCGTGAAATTTTCTCTTTCAACGCCTCTTTTCCGCCACAAAGCTCTAAATTTGAAATCGCCGTGATCTTCACTTTTTCGCTCCAAATTTCGCAAATTTACAGATAAATATACTCGCTCATCAGTGGCGCTAACCCCGCACTCCTAATCGCAGCACAAACCTCAGCCACGCTTCGTCCGTCATCTATCTCAAACTGCTCGTCGCCCTTTTTTTGGCTGTGTCCGCCGATACCCACACTTACTCCTGCTGAAATTTTATTTGTGGCGATTTTAATCGCTTCATCTCTAAAACCAGCCCTTTCGCGCGTCGAAATCGTGATATTCGCACTAGGGATTAGTAGTCTATACGCCGTAATCACCTGCAAAAGCTCCTTTTCATGGACATCTCGCGGGTTGATTTTATTATTATTTATTATCGGTCGAAGTCTTGGAACCGAAAAGGCGATTTCGGCGTGCGGGTATTTTTGTTGCAACAAATACGCATGCGCGCCCGTAGCAAAGGCATCCTTGCGAAAATCATCAAGACCTAAAAGTGCCGCAAAGCCCACTCCACGCATACCGCCCATTATCGCCCTTTCTTGGGCATTGAAGCGATACGGGAAAATTCGCTTATTGCCTTCTAAATGCAGTTTTGCGTATTTTTCTGTGTTGTATGTCTCTTGAAAAACGGTTACAAAATCCACGCCTGAGTTATGCAGGGTAGCGTATTCATCGGAATTTAAAGGATAAATTTCCACGCCTACGACCTTGAAATATTTTTTGGCGATTTCACACGCATGAGCGATATAGCTTACATCGCTATCAACCCTGCTCTCGCCTGTTAGCACCAAAAGCTCTTCAAGTCCGCTCTTTTTTATCGCTTCGTATTCGGCTATTAGCTCATCATCGCTAAGCTTGGCTCTTTTAATTTGATTTTTTTTGCTAAATCCGCAATACACGCAGTTATTATCGCAATAATTTGAAATGTAAATCGGCGTAAAAAGCGAGATATTATTGCCAAATTTTGCCCTAGTTTCACTCATACTCGCCCTTGCTAACTCTTCTAAAAATTTAGCCCCGACTACGCTTAGAAGTGCGCCAAAATCGTCTAAATTTCTATTTTTTTTCTCTATCGCCCTTAAAACATCGGCTTCATCATAAGCGTTTGGGTCATAATTTTGCCTTAAATTTAGCACTTTTTGCATTAAGCCATCATCGATTGCTTGCATGTGTGCTAGGTATTTCATGTGGTCTATTTTTTCCATTTTAGTCCCTTAAAAAGCCTGTTAGTGGCGAACTTGCCGCGGCAGTATTTCGCACCGCGCCAAATTTGGCATTATAGGCGTCTCGCCCTGCATTTATCGCACTTGCGAAAGCTTTTGCCATTTGGACTAAATCGCTAGAAGTGGCGATTGCGGTATTTACCATGACCGCGGCACAGCCCATTTCCATGGCTTCACACGCTTGGCTTGGGCGACCGATACCTGCATCGACGATGATCGGCAAATCCACTTCGCCGACTAAAATTTCAATCATATCTCTCATCATAAGCCCACGATTTGAGCCAATGGGCGCACCAAGCGGCATTACAGCGGCTGCTCCTGCGTTTTTTAGGCTACGAGCCACATTTAAATCAGCGTGCATATACGGAAGCACGATAAATCCGTCATTTGCTAGAATTTCGGTCGCTTTAATGGTTTCGTAATTATCGGGGAATAAAAATTTGCTATCTGTGATAATCTCGATTTTTACAAAATCCCCACAGCCAAGCTCGCGTGCGAGTTTTGCGATACGCACGGCTTCATCTGCGTTTCTAGCACCGCTTGTGTTTGGCAAAAGCGTAACGCTTTTTGGTATGAAATCTAAAATATTGCGAGTTTTGCTCTCATTTACACGACGCAGTGCCAAGGTAACTATCTCGCAACCTGCGTCATTTACACACGCTTCTATCATTTCGTGGTCGAATTTACCAGAACCCATTATGAAGCGAGACGAAAATTCCTTGCCACCCAAAACTAATTTATCCATTGAAATTTCCTTTAAATTTTGTGATTTGTGAGATTATACAAAGAAAATCTGAATTAATTTTAAGATTTCAAGCAAAAGGCGAAAATTAACGAAATATAGCCATAAAATTAGGCTCGGTTCAATATTAAATTTATCACGGCGTTTGCTTGGTGGGCGGCGCATAGCATTACTCGCGCAGAAATTAGCCCATTTTCAAGCCCTGCACCGCTTGTGCTATCGCCACAAATATATAAATTCGCTCCAAATTTGCGAGTTTGGATAAAATTTGCCTCCCCAAGACCCGCCATACCCGAAGCGCAAACGAAAATTTTATCTTTAAACTCAGCCGATAAATTCGCTATCATCGCCTTATTTTCGGCTCCGTCAAAGCACTCGCAGATGATTTTTTCGTTTTTTAAAATATGGCGCACATTTTCGCTAGTGATTTTTTCATTTAAAATTTGCACTTTCGCATAAGGGTTAATACCCAAAATTTGCTCTTTTAAAGCTTCTATTTTAGGGCTTCCTAAATGCTTTAAGGCGTAGTGCTGGCGATTTAAATTTGACGGCTCGACAATGTCAAAATCGATGATAAAAAACTCGCTCACACCAGCGCGAGTAAGCATTATAGCGACATTTGAGCCAAGCCCACCAGTTCCTAGTATGCAAACCCTGGCGCGTGATAAAATTTCGCTCACGCCACGCGGATTTCGCGCGAAAATTTCAGCCCTAAATTCGCTTTCGTTTTTTAAATTCAGCATTTCACCCACCACCGACAAATTCGACGATTTCATAAATTTTAAAATCTGAAATTTGCGAACTTTTCCAAAGCGTTTTTGATAAAATCTCTCCGTCGGCTTCCACGGCGATAAAACGCAAATCAAACCCTTGCGTAAGCAAAAATTCTTCCACGCTCATATCAGCGTCAAATTCGCACTCACGCCCATTAACACGCACTTTTATCATCACTCTTCCCCCAGGCTCGCTCTGTATTCTTCGTAAGTCCCACGAAAATCCACAATCTCGCCGTTTCCCTTTAAATGCAAAATTCGATTTGCAAAAGCGTC
Source organism: Campylobacter sp. JMF_06 NA1 (assembly GCF_027737785.1). Classification (NCBI taxonomy): domain Bacteria; kingdom Pseudomonadati; phylum Campylobacterota; class Epsilonproteobacteria; order Campylobacterales; family Campylobacteraceae; genus Campylobacter; species Campylobacter sp. JMF_06 NA1. The sequence goes on along the minus strand of NZ_JAOVUA010000002.1, from coordinate 156,332 downwards.
GATTAATTCGCGGTCGTGGCTCACGCAAATCACGCACCCAGCGAAGTTATACAGCGCTTCGCCAAGAGCGATAATCGCCTCCAAATCAAGGTGGTTGTTTGGCTCATCAAGCACCAAAAAATTTGGCTTAGTTAGCATTAGTTTGCTTAGCATTACGCGGTGCTTTTCGCCGCCGCTTAGCGCACCCACGCTTTTTTCTTGCTCAGCCCCACTAAAAAGCATTCGCCCAAGGCACTTGCGAATTTCGTCTAAATCCTTGTTTTTCTCATCTCTGAGATAATCATACAGCTTCGCTTCGCCACTCACCGCCGAGCTCGTATCCTGCGCGAAGTATCCTTGCTCGATAGTCGCGCCCACATGCACTTTGCCCTTATCTGGCGCCATTTCGCCCACGATGATCTTGCACAGCGTCGATTTACCCACGCCGTTTCGCCCGATAACGGCGATTTTATCGCCTTTTAAGAGCTTTAAATTGAAATTTTGCAAAATTTTAACCTCGCCGAAACTCTTATCAATCTCGCTAAGTTCTAAAATCTCATTTCCAATCTCGCGCCCTAGTTTAAAAAGTATGCTTGGCTCCCTGCGAGAAGATGTCGCAATCTCGCTAATGTCGATTTTATCGAGCAGTTTTTGCCTTGAAGTGGCTTGTTTAGCCTTGCTAGCGTTTGCGCTAAAACGGGCGATAAATTTTTCGAGTTCTGCCTTTTCTTTGACCTTTTTATCACGCTCGAATTCAGCCTGTTTTTTTATCAAATTTGCAGCGATAAACCAATCATCATAATTCCCGCTAAACTCACGCACCTTTTTGAAATCCACATCCAAAATGTCCGTGCAGACGCGGTTTAGGAAGTGTCTATCGTGGCTGATGACGACCATAGTGCCTTCGTGGCGGTTTAGCTCGAACTCCAACCACGCAATCGCGTCGATGTCAAGGTTGTTTGTCGGCTCGTCTAAAAACAAAATATCTGGCTTAGGAAACAGCACCTGAGCTAGTAAAATTTTGACCTTGTCGCTAGCCTCGATTTCGCTCATTTTTTTGCCAAATTCATCTTCGCTAAATCCCAGCGAGCTTAAAATTTTCTCGATTCTTGTCTCATACTCGTAGTTTGGGTCTTCTTCGGCGCAGATGATTTCAAGCTCAGCCAAGCGGTCGTTGATTTCATCGGTAAATTCGGGGCTTTCGTAGAGTTTTTCTTTTTCTTTGACGGCGTCGTAAAGGCGTTTGTTGCCATACAAAACAGCGTCTTTTACCAAAAATTCCTCAAACGCAAATTGATTTTGCCCCAAAACGCCGATTTTGCGGCCGTTTTCGACGAGTATTTCGCCGCTACTATGCTCGACCTCGCCACTTAAAATTTTAAGTAGCGTCGATTTACCTGCGCCGTTTGCGCCGATTAGTCCGTATCTATGGCCCTTTAAAAGCGTCAAATTTACATTTTCAAACAGCAGCTGTTTGCCAAAACGCATTACTAAATCTTTAATTTCTATCATTTTTGATCCTTGGAATTTAAAATTTTGCGATTATACAAAAAAAGGCTAAATTTAGCCAAAATTTAGGCACTATAATCGCTATCAAGGGCGATTAAAATTTCATAATCGCTAAATTTCGCGCTGACTTCTTTGATGATATTTTGGTGGATTTGCTCGCGGTTAATCGCGTCAAAATCAATAATCACATCAAAACTGATGATTTTTTCGGTCAAATTTGCGTAAAATCCGTGCATTTGCAAAATTTTTTCATCGCTAAAAACTATTTTTTGAATTTCGCTATAAATTTTAGCGGTTTGCTCATCTTTTAAATTTAGCGCATAAATGCCCACAGTATCGATAACCACGCTAAATTTGGCAAAAATTTCACTCTGAATTTTTCGCGTGAGTGTATCTATGCTAGCCGCGCTCATATCCTCGCTAACTTCGATATGCACGGAGCCCAGCATTTTATCAGGGCCGTAGTCGTGAAACATCAAATCATACGCGCCAAGCACGCCGTCGATTTTCTTGATTTCGGTATAAATTTGCTTTGCAATCTCGATATTTAGGGGACTTCCTAAAATTTTATTGATAGTGTCTTTTAAAATTTCGGCAGCTGTTTTGATAAGCAATAGCGAAATAATCACGCCCAAATACGCCTCCAAAGCCACGCCGAAAAATATAAAAATAAACGCCGCCACTAGCGTCGAAAACGACACTAACGCGTCAAATTTCGCGTCAATCCCACTTGCGATTAGCGAGTCAGAATTCGCTCTAACGCCCATTTTTTGGGTGTATGAGCCAAGCACGATTTTTACTACGACCGCAACTGCAATCAAAAATAACGAAACGCCGTCGTAATCTGGCGTGAGTGGAGCAAAAATCTTGCGCACACAGCTAATAAGCGCCGCAAACCCCGCATATAGGATAATCACGCCGATACTTAAAGCCGTGAGATACTCAATCCTGCCATGCCCATAAGGGTGCTCTTTGTCTGGCTTTTTGCCAGCAAGTTTTAGCCCTACAATCGTAATGACCGAGCTTAGCACATCGCTTAGATTGTTTATAGCGTCAATTACGATAGCAATGGAGTTTGTGAAAAACCCAATCGCCCCCTTAAACAGCGCCAAAATCACATTTGTAAGAATTCCAACTAGCCCTGTGCGAACGATGATTTTATCGCGCGGAACGACCTTTTCTGGGATTTGCATAGATTTCCTTTTTGTAATTTAAAAGGCGCGATTTTATCAAAATAAAGCTTAATTTGATAATAAAGGAGAAAATTTGCCTTGCTAAATTTCAAGCAAAATTTACCAAGGCAGTGTTTGAGGGAAAGATTATTTTGATATTATTCTGTTGGCTTATAAGCTTCTTGCAGTTTTTTTATTTCTTCTTGTGATAATTTTTCTTCTGCCATTTAACAAACCTTATATTTTTATGCTATGTCTGTATTTGGAATAATCTTCTCCTAAAATTTCTCGTTCCTTTTTTTCGAGTTCAATCATTCTGCCATTACTTACATTAAATACTACACCTCTTTTATTTAGTTCATCAATCGCTTTTTGCAATTTAGCATATAACGGGTGTTTTGAAATGTCTAGTTTAGTATTATTATTTATTTCTATATAGTGTAGTTCTTCTGTTGCCAATTTTATGCGAATTTTAGATATTGTTTCATAAGGCCAACGAATTTCATTAATCAAATTTTCTGCAATTTCTTCATCTAATTCATCAAGTGGTGTATTCATAATTTTAATACCCAAAGCTTTTGAATAATTTTGATCAAGAATCAATGCTTTGTTCTCCCCAACAGGTTCTCCGAGCGATTCTGCAATAGAATAATATAATCCATTCATATCTTTCGCTCTTTCAGCAAGCCCTTCTCTTGCTCCAAAACTGCAAGGTTTGGCTACTTTTTCGCCAGTTCCAAGAAGGCTATTGCGGTCAGAAAAATCAATATCTTTCAATGTGATTTTCTTAGGTTTTTGTGGCAAATTAACGATTTCTTCGCTACCAACTTCTTCTTTTAAATCTTCTTGTGCGAAAGTTCCGAGTTTGATTTCTTCCATGTTTTATACTCCTATTTTTGGGATAAATTTATAATTTCATATCTCGTAGATACTGCTCGATATTTGGGACATTATCCTTCCTGCAAATCATTGTAGTTGGGATATTTGCCTGTTTAAAATTTTCTAATTTATCTTTTTTTATCATCATCAAGATAATCTCTAAGATCTGGTTTGCGCCATGATTTTTCATATTTGTATCTAATAGCTTTTATTTTCTCAATAGTAGCGTCAAAGTCTATATTTTGTGGTTCGGTATCCATAATATCATTCCAAAGCCGACCCATAGCTTTGCTATCAGCTTTCATTTCATCCGTTTCGTCTTCTAATTTACATTTGAATAAATGACCAACACTTGTAAATTCAAGCAAAACATCTTTTCTGGCTACATAATCTATATCGACATAATGTGGGTCTGACATATTTTTCAAATCTTCTTCGAGTGTATTTGCTATTTTATTAGCATTTTCTGTTCCCAATGCTTTTAAATCTCTTATTTTTGCTTCTAGTTGATTTTTTTTATGTTCTTTTATAATATTTATCCAATCTTGATTATCTGTTTTTAAAGTTACACCCCTTTTATTCAGTTCATCAATAGCACTTTGCAATTTGACATATAATGGTCGTTTAAAGAGATTATCAATAGAGGTGTTTAATCTGGTTTTATTATCTATTTTGACAAAAAAATCATGTTCGGCTAGTGTATGAAAAATATCATTTATAGTCTCATACGGCCACCTAATCTCATCTATTAGCCCCTGTGCTACTTTTTCATCTAATTCATCTAATGGGGTATTTATGATTTTATAACTTAGAGTGTATAAAATGGACTGGTCGTTTTTTAATGCTTCGCTTTTTATATCGCCTACTGCGTGTAAAAGATAAAATCCATCATTTGCTATTTCGCTTAATCCTTCCCTTGCGGCAAAATGGCAAGGCTTGGCTACTTTTGTGCCATCTGAAATGCCTGTAAAACGGTTAGTTAAATCAATATCTTTTAAAGTGATTTTTTTAGATTGTTTAACTGATGTATTAACGATTTCTTCGCTACCAACTTCTTCTTTTAAATCTTCTTGCGTGAAAGTTCCGAGTTTGATTTCTTCCATATTTTATGCTCCTATTTTTGGGATAAAGTTAATATAAAATTATATCAACTTTATCCTGCTAAACCAATTTATTGTTCTTCTTTGTTTTGAGGTTCTGATGACTCTTCTTCAAAATTATCATATTCATCTGTTTGACTGTTAAGCTCTTCGTCGCTAAAAGTTCCCAAAACAATCTCTTCTTGATTTTCCATATTATTCTCCCTTATTTAATTTTTATCCAGCTCTATGGCTTCGTGGTCTAGTAAGGTGGCAATCTTGTCACCCTACGGTGTTTAATGTAAAGATAAATTTCTAAGTTTTATTAACATATTATCCAAAAAATTTTCAAGATATGAAAGCAGGGTAAGATATTTTTGATAAAACATTTTTTTGCTTACAATTTTATCTAAATCGTGTCCGTTAAATAAAGGCGAATAAGCAAATCTCCATCTTTCATCATAACTAATATACATTGGCGATGGGTCTTTGGATACTTGCATAGATGAACCAAAATAATCACCGCCTAGGCTATGCGTATTCATAAATAAGTATTGAGCAATCTCTTTTTCTGCATCGGATAATAAATCAAATTTATATGAAAAATGATAATATTGTTTGCTACAACACATATCTATATCTTTTTCATCGGTAAGAATTTTATAAATTTCCAACATTTTTTTGCTATTTTTAATGTGTATTTTCATACATTTTTCTTCATCATCAAGGAATTTTTCAGGGATAGGTAGAAAAATTTTGCCAATTGTTGAAAAAAATATCAAAAATAGGCAAACAATCGCAATAATTATTTTTAATACGACTGAAAAATCAGAGTTAAAAAATAAATTTGCAAAAAAGATTATACTGATAATTATCGACAAAAGATATAAAATAATGTTAAGAAACTTATTTTTAATAACATTTTCAATAAAAAACAAACATAACAAATCGCCTATAAATAGTAATAACAAAGCCCAGCCCGACATTTTTACTCCTAAAATAATTTTCCAATCATTATACCCCCCCCCCCCAAGAATTTGCTTAAATTTTTTAAGAAATTTGGTTAAAAATGATGATTTTGTGCAAATTTAGACTCATATATCAAAATTTGTAACATTTATTTTATGAATTGTTGTAGAATTGGTATTTTTGGATTATCAAGTTTCGCAAGACGGGTATCCTAGCTCACCCCACGATACTCAAATTTACAAAAATAATTCAACTTTAAATTTAATCAAGAGATTCTTCGCTCCATTACACTCCGCTCAGAATGACAAAAAAAGAAATTTGTTTAATTTTCTAAAAAATATTCAAGACATAGTTGGCGTAGTAAGGCGCAAATTCGGACGATTTCAAGCGAAGCTACCTTTGGGCGGTAGTCAAGGACGCCTGCTTCGGCTTCGCCTTGCACCGCTTCGCTCACCAGCGACTGCGACAAAAACTTTTAATAAATTTGAATCCATTTTTATCTCCAAATTTAAGAAATTTTATCAAATTTAAGAATTTTGCTTTTTGCGGATATTTGTTATCGTCTCGCCTCCGATTGCGTAGTTATCGGTGCTAAGCTCATCTATGATGACGACGCAAGTTTTCTCTCCACGCCCTACGACTTTCACAAAAGCGTCTGTTAGCTCGCGGACTAAATCCCCCTTCTGCTCCACGCTCAAACCGCCGTCCTCGATAGTCATTTTGACATTGATAAGTGGCATTTTTGCTCCTTTTTTAAAAATTTTATCACCCCTAGACTAAGTGCGCTAAGTCCCACAAAAATCGCGGTTAAAACTAGCGCCCTATCGTAGCTTTGATAGATATTAAAGATTTTAGCACAATACAACGGCGCGATTATCGTTCCTATGGCATACGCAGCCGTTAGCGCACTCATAATCGGTGCCGATGATTTGGGCGCTAGACTCGCCCCATAGCTCATAAATAGCGCAGTTAGCCCCATCATCGTGTTTCCATATATAGCACCGCTTAATAAATTTAAGATTAAATTTTGGCTAAACACTGGGATTAAAATCCCTAAAATTTGTAGCAAAAGCGAGGCTATCATCATCTCTACTCCGCCAAATCTCCGCCCCAAATTCACCCACACAAACGGCCCAAACATCGCGAAAACGCCCACCAAATACCACGCATAAGTGCCCATATTTTCTAGCCCTTTTACACGGTTTATGATATCGGGCAAAAAGCTAGCCTGCACCACAAATCCCATGCCCTCCAAAAAATATGCGAAGATTAAAATTTTCAAAATTAGCAAATTTGGCAATTTTTCGCTTTTTGCGACCAAAAATTTGGCGTTTTTACCACGCCTAGGCGTGAGTGTATTTAGCGCGAAAATGCTTAAAGGAAGCGAAAAAACTATCAAAAAAACCCACGCGATTTTCCAGTGAAAAAACACAAGAGCTAAATTTCCCACAAGCGAGGTTAGCACGATAGAAATACCAGCCGCACCAAAATAAAACGCCATAGCCTGTTTGTTATGAGATAGCAGGTCAAAGACAAATGACGAACCCACGCCCATAACCAGCGCCGAACCCACTCCTGCGGCCACTCTCGCGCCAAACCAAAGGTAGTAATTTTCGCTAAATGCTAAAATAATTGTCGTAAAAATGCTTAGAAAAAGTGCTAGTTTAAAAAGCAAAATTTTAAACTCTCCCCCGCGCACAAAGACCGTGGCAAAGGAGCCTACGAAGTATCCAGTGTAGTTTGCAAAGGCTAGAATTCCAGCCCGTTCTACGCTTAAAAAATCACCTAGCATTGGTGGCAAAAGTGCTGTAAAAGCAAATCGCGCCGTGCCGATAGCCACGATAAAAGCGCAAATTCCAGCTAGTAAAATTTTAATATCGTTAAATTTCATATATTTTCTTAAATTTGGATTTTTGCGAGATTGTATCAATAAAAACGATTTAAAGTCAAATATGAAATAACGATTTGTGATATATGAAATTTATATACCAAACGGCAAAAATTCGCCGTTTGGTAGGTGAAATTTGAAATTTAAGCCTGTGGTTGAATCGCTGAATTATCAGCCAAATTCTCCCTATCAACCTCTTCGATTTTTTCCCACAGCGCGCGCGCAGCCTGCTCGTAGCGTTTCGCGCTCACAGAATCTGGCGCATAAAAGCTAATTGGCTTGCCATTATCGCCGCCCTCGCGGATTGCGATTTCGATTGGGATTTCGCCGATGACTTTGGTATTGTAAGCACTAGCTAGCTTTTGCGCACCGCCACGACCGAAAATATCGTATTCTTTGCCATTATCAGGGCAGATAAATCCGCTCATATTCTCAATGATTCCAGCCACCGGGATATGGAGCTTCTCAAACATATCAAGCCCCCTAGCGCCGTCATCTAAGGCTACGGTTTGAGGCGTGGTTACGCACACACCAGCTGTTACTGGCACGCTTTGGGCAAGCGTAATTTGCGCATCGCCAGTTCCAGGTGGCATATCGATGAAAAGCACATCTAAATCACTCCACGCGACATCTTTTAGAAGCTGTTCGATTGCCTTCATTATCATTGCCCCACGCCACATTAGCCCCTGACCTGCTTCGATTAGCACGCCCATACTCATCATTTCGATTCCGTGGCTTTCGATTGGCTTTAATCTCTGTCCAATTACGCTAGCTTGGGTGTTTTCTTCGCCTAGCATGCGTGGCATGTTTGGACCATAAATATCAGCGTCTAGCACGCCTACTTTTTTACCAAGTTTTGCGAGCGAAATCGCCAAATTTAGGGTTGTTGTGGATTTGCCAACGCCACCTTTGCCTGAGCTAATCATCACAAAATGTTTGATTTGTGGGGCGATATTTTTACCAGAGCGCGAATTGCTCTGCTCGGGGGCTAGTTTTGGTGTTTTAATCGAAATTTGCGCAGTTGGGATTAAATTTAAAATTTCAGCCTTAATCTGCATTGAAATTTCGCTTTTTTGGCTTGGGATTTCGATATCTATCACAGGATTTTCGCCCTCACTCACGCTTTTTACAAAGCCAAAATCAACGATAGATTTCGAAAACCCCGGATAAATCACGCCTCGAAGCGCGTTTAAAATTTCGTCTTTACTCATTTTTCCTCTTTCTTTGAAATTTGATAAAAGGCGCATTATATTTAAAAAGTTTGAAATTTTTTTTAAATTTAGCCGTTTAAAAAGCCTGTTACTTTGGCGCAAAATTTAAGCGGGAAAATGCGAGTCAAAAGGTTCGCTAGAAGCATAAACCTGCCGTCATACACTAGCGTTTTGCCACTCATCATCGCCTCAAACCCTCGCCTTGCCACGGCGCCAGCGTCATCTGAACGCGCAAAAATTTTAGCGTTTTTTACATTTGCCCTTTCGCCAAAATTTGTAGCCACAGGACCCGGGCAAAACGCCGTAACGCTGATATTTTGCGCGCGAAGCTCTTCGCCTAGGGCTACGCTGAAATTTCGCACAAATGCCTTGCTTGCGTAATACACGCTCATTTTTGGACCCGCTGTGAGCGAGGCAGCAGAGGCGATATTTAGGATTTTTCCGCCATTTTGCTCAATCATTAAATTTGCGAAATAGTGCGTTAAATTTAGCAAACTAGCGATATTTACTTGCACCATTTCAAGCTGTTTTTTTAGATTACTTTTAGTAAATTCATCATGGTCGCCAAAACCTGCGTTGTTGATTAAAATATCGATTTTTAGGGAATTTTCACGGACAAATTCGCAAATTTTATCCGCGCTAATATTTTGCGATAAATCCGCCCCAAAGATAAAAACTCTCACGCCAAATTTAGCTTCAAGCTCGTTTTTTAGGGCGTTTAGCGCGTCAGTATTTCGCGCTGTGATAACCAAATCATATCCGCCCTCAGCACAAATCCGCGCAAACTCGCGCCCCAAACCGCTACTAGCTCCCGTAATTAAGGCAGTTTTATTCATTTATTCTCTTTTGGAAAGTGTTCGCAATTTTGCTCTGCGATTTGCTTTGAAATCTTGTAAGCGCAAAATTTTGGTCCGCACATTGAGCAAAATTCTGCATTTTTGAAGCCCTCATCAGGCAGGCTCTCGTCGTGATATTCGCGCGCACGCTCAGGATCAAGGGAGAGCTCAAACTGCTTGTTCCAGTCAAATTTATATCTAGCGTCGCTCATAGCGTGATCTCGCTCGATCGCTCCTTTTTTGCCAAGAGCGACATCTGCGGCGTGGGCTGCGATTTTATGGGCTATTATGCCCTCTCTGACATCTTTTGCGTTTGGCAAACCCAAATGCTCTTTTGGCGTAACATAGCAAAGCATGCTAGCCCCGTGAAACGCTGCCATCGTCCCGCCAATCGCACTTGTGATATGATCATACCCTGCGCCGATGTCTGTGGGAAGTGGTCCAAGTATGTAAAACGGAGCGTCGTTACAAAGTCTTTGCTCTTCTTTCATATTAAATTCAATCTGATTAAACGGCACATGACCGGGACCTTCAATCATAACTTGAACATTTTTTGCATTTGCTCTAATTGCAAGTTTGCCAAGCTCGGCTAGTTCGCTCATTTGGGCTTCGTCTGTGGCGTCATACAAGCAGCCGGGCCTTAAACTATCGCCCAGTGAGAGCGAAACATCGTATCTCGCGCAAATATCGCAAATGGCGTCAAAATTTTCGTAAAACGGATTTTCTTTATGGTGTTTCATCATCCAGCTCGCCATTAATGAGCCGCCCCTGCTTACGATTCCCATTTTGCGTTTGGCAACAAGCGGCATAAATTTAAGCAAAAATCCAGCGTGAATAGTGAAATAATCAACGCCTTGCTTAGCCTGTTTTTCGATACAATCAAGCATAATTTGTGGCGTTAGGTTGTCTAAATCCTTAATGTCATGGATAATTTGATAAATCGGCACCGTGCCGATTGGAACGGTTGAATTTGCGATGATTGCACGGCGAATTTCGTCCAAATCCCCGCCCGTGCTTAGATCCATGACGGTGTCTGCGCCGTATTTTATCGAAAGGCGCAATTTTTCGATCTCTTCATCTATGCCGCTACTAAGACTAGAAGAGCCGATATTTGCGTTGATTTTGCATTTTAGTGCCCTGCCAATGCCCATAGGAACTAGGTTTTTGTGATTTATGTTAGCTGGGATTATGAGTTTTCCCTGTGCGATTTGAGAGCGGATAAATTCGGCTTCCAAACACTCTGTTTTTGCGACAGCCTCCATTTGTGGGGTGATAACACCATTTTTAGCGTAAAAAAGTTGAGTTGGGGTTGCGCAGTCTTTTAAATTTGGGGTTTGCATTTTTGACCTTTCATGCGAAAATTTGTGAAATTTGATAGAATTTTACTACAAAAAAGCAAAATTTAAATCTTTTTTGCGTGTTTAAATTCGTAACACCGCTTGGCAAAATTTGCAAAATTTAGCCAAAATTTCACTATTTTTTAAATTTAATATGTATAATTTCGTAACATTTTTAAAATTTTAGGAAATCAAATGTCTGAAATATCACTCGTTTTACTCGCCGCTGGGGATTCTACGCGCTTTGCTAGCCCCGTAAAAAAGCAGTGGCTTCGCATAGGCGATGATCCGCTGTGGCTACATGTCGCCAAAGATCTCGCAAAAAAGGCAAATTTCGCAAAAATCATAATCGTAGCTAATCCGCAAGATTTAAAATACATGCGCTCATTTTGCGATGAATTCGAATTTGTCTCCGGTGGCGATATGCGCCAAAAATCGCTTAAAAATGCCCTTGAAATGGTGCAAAGCGAGTTTGTTTTAGTAAGCGATGTGGCGCGGGCTAGTATTTCTCAAAATCTCATAAACTCGCTACTTGAAAATTTAGGCAAATTTGACTGCGTAAGCCCATATTTAGGCGTAAATGACACGGCGTATTTGGGCGAGTGCGAGATAGCGCGCGACGAAATCAAACTAATCCAAACCCCACAACTCTCGCGCACAAATTTGTTAAAAAAAGCCTTGCAAAGCGAGCAAATTTTCACAGACGATAGCTTAGCCATAAAGAGCGTGGGCGGGAGCCTTAGCTTTGTAAAGGGCGAAATTTCGGCTAGAAAAATCACTCGAATTTGCGATTTAGAAAATTTTAATTTTCCTAGCGTTTGCACGGAGACATTTTGCGGAAACGGTTTTGATGTGCATGCGCTAGAAGCTGGCTCGTTTATCACGCTTTGTGGCGTAAAAATACCTTGCGAGTATTCGCTCATCGCTCACAGCGACGGCGATGTGGCGATTCACGCGCTAATCGATGCAATGTGCGGTGCAGCTGGGATTGGCGATATTGGCGAGCTTTTCCCTGATACAGACGAGGCTTACAAAGGGATTGATTCGAAAATTTTGTTACGAAAAGTAACAGATAAAATTCACCGCTATGGCTTTGAAATCGTAAATGCAGACATTACCATAATGGCGCAAAAACCCAAACTAAGCCCATACAAAGAGCAAATGCGAAAAGCTTTGTGCGAAATTTTAGCCACGCGCAAGGTAAATGTCAAAGCGACCACAACCGAAAAACTAGGCTTTGTAGGGCGAAGCGAGGGCATTGCGGTGATTGCGAGTGTGAATTTAAAATATTTTGACTGGAAAAAACTGCTTATCAAGGATTAGTTTTGAAAATCTTAATCGCCGAAAAGGAAAGCTATCTGGCAAACTCACTTAGCCTAAAACTAAGCGCGCTAAACCACCAATGCACCGTGGTTTCCACCCTGCCACTAGCCCTGAACGCTGGGGAGTTCGACGCTGTTTTACTCTCATCATCGTGGGGGAGTGGCGATTTGCTAAGCGTGATTGCGCGCCACAAAAACGCAGTCGTGATAATGCTAGTATCATACATCAGCAACGACACGGTTACAGCGCCCATAAATGCGGGCGCGACGGATTATATTTTAAAGCCGTTTATGATAGAAGATCTCATCAAAAAGCTCGATCACTACGCATATTTTAAACAAATTTTGCGTGAAAAAGAGCGAAACGACGAACTCTTGCGCGCGCTAAAAGAAATTTACGACACGCCAAAAATAAACGCGCAAAAGCTCAAATTTCCGCTTTTTTTAAAGGGTTATGATGAAATTTCGCGCCTTTTATGCGCTCATCAAATCGCCCAAAATTTTGGCGCAAAAATCATAATCGCCAATGGCGAGGATTGCGAAAACTTAAAAATAAAAGATGAAATTTTATTCGTGCAAAAATTTGATAAAACATCACCTGCCAAAAGAGCGCAAATTTTATCAAATTTCGCCGAAAAACGGCTAGTTTTGGAGGTTTGCTCTATGGAATTTAGCGAAAACTCAAATCAAATTTTACTCTCTCCATACTGCGCAAAAAACAAAATTTTAAGCCTGGAAGAGTATTTGAAATTTGCGATTTTAGCGTATCAGGGCGAGTATTTCGACTCTGAACTCGCCTCGATTTTGGGGATTTCGCGAAAATCGCTTTGGGAAAAGAGAAAAAAATATGGTATCACGCGAAAAAAATAGCATTGAAATTTCAAAAAGCGAGCTTTGCGCCCTGCACCTTTTGAAATTTGGGGCATTTGGGGGCGAAGATAGGCTAAAAAACGGCAAAAATTTCGCCTTTGTAGCGGGGAAATTTAGACTTGGCGCGGAAGTGAATTTGATCTGTGAAGGCGAAATTTGCGGAAAATTAAAAATTATTTCATCGCAAAAAATCACGGACGAAGAAAAACAAAACTCCGTTTTTGAAAACAAACGCCCAGGAAACGAGGCGATTAAGGGCGAGCTTAGCCTAAATTCGCGCATAATTGGTGATGAGTTTGCGGAATTTTTCGCGCGAAAATCAAGCTTCAAAAATCCCAGAATTTCAGCCTTTTTCACCATGGCAGATCCCTTGCACAGGGTGCATGAAAGGTTACTTCGCCTAATGATAGACAAGGCTGATTTTGTGGTGATTTTTTTGGTAGGTTCAAGCAGAAGCGACGCATTTAGCGCAAATTTGCGCAAAAAAACCTTGGAGTTTTTGTGCGAAAATTTTCTTGTAAAAGGGCGGGTTTTGCTCATAGATTTAAACGATTTTAGCGCGTTAAACAACCACTCCGACCCCACGCTTGAATGCGCCATAGCGCACAATCTAGGCATAAATAAGGTCGTCTTTGGGCAAAAACACAAGCATGTGGCGGGGTATTTCGACCACGGCGATATGCACTCTGTGCTGGATTTTTGCGATTACGAAAATTTCGAAATTTGGCTCATGCCAGAGTATGTGTATTGCAACAAATGCAAGGTCCTTTCCAGCGTGAAAAACTGCCCGCACGGCTCGCACCACCATGTGCATTATCACACGCGCAATCTCAAAGCCATGCTCTATGCTGGGATTTTGCCGCCTGCGCTTTTCATGCGAAAGGAGATTTCGGCGATGATTTTGGCCGAGCTTTTTCCTAATCGCTTCGCCGATTTGCAAGCCCTTTACGATGATTTATTCCCTAACGACGGGCTTATCGAGCCTAGAAGCGAGAGTGAATTTTACGAAGAGTTAATGAGGCTGTATCAAACCAGCGCGCTAAAAACTTGAAATTTGAAATTTAAAAGGAGAAAATTTGAATAAGCTATTTGTTACATTTTTTGGAAGTGGGCTTTTGCGACCTGCGCCTGGGACTTGGGGGAGCGTGGCAGGCTGGATTGTAGGGCTTGTGATTTTAGCATTTGCGGGAGGAACGACGCTGTTTTTGTGCGCTGCTCTGGTTTTTGTAATCTCGCTAAAAATCATTGACGAATACGAAAAACAGGTCGGCTCGCACGATAATAGTGAAATCGTAATCGACGAGGTCGTGGGCGTGTGGATCGCTATGAGCATCGGTGCTAGCGTGGGCGAAGTGTATGGGATAGATTTCGCGCAGATTATTTCTGGCTTTGAAGCTAGCCAGCTTTCGTGGCTTGCGATGATTTTATCTCTTGTGCTATTTAGGGTTTTTGATATATGGAAGCCATCTATCATAGGGCGCGCCGATCGCGATATCAAGGGCGGTCTGGGCGTGATGAGCGATGATATTTTGGCTGGATTTTTCGCTGGGCTTGGGGTTTTGATTATTTTTTCGTTGATGATTAAATTTGGACTTGGAGGGCTGATTTTTTAATCAGCCTCTACCTACATTAAAGCGAGAATATTTTTTAAATGTCTCTAAATTATGGAAAGTTTTGCAAAGATTGCTTTTTTTGTTTATAGGATAAAGCTCCATAAAGTATAAATTTCCGTCGTGTTTGAGCGTGATATCTGCACACATTTCCATATTTCCCTTAGATTTGACGCCCACGCCGTATTTGATAGGCTTGCCGACTACGACTTTTGCATTTAAATCCTCGTCGCTAAACTGGCGCACGCTCGTCATGTTTTTAAGCTCTCGAAATCTGCCTTGCGCATCATAGTCCATTTTAATATCCTTAAAAAACCTATCCAAATCCGTCACAGCAGAAGCCGCCAATGGTCCGTCTGTAAGAGATGTAAATTTCGGCCACACAACCTTAACGCCGAAAAAAATCACAACTATGATTAAAATCAAACTACCTAGTCCGCTACCGCCTGCTCCGCCTTTGCTCATCTTTTCACTCCTTCATCGATGTTTTTTGAAATAGCCTCTATTTTGCTAGAAAACATATAATTTTCATAACTCTTTTGAATATATGCCTTCAAAAGCTCGCCCACATCTACATGCAAACCATCTTTTGCGATCTCGCGCCAGTCCCGCTCGAAGCTGAGCGCAAACTCATCTTCTAGGCTGATAGAATACTCTTTACTCAAAGATTTGCTTGTAAATTTAACTGAAATTTCTCTCATTTTTAGTTGTCAAATTCATCTTTTGCAAAAATTTCATCTAGTTTTTTGCTAAGCTCCTCGTCGCTTAGTTTGCGATACTCGGCGTCCTCTTCTAGCGTGCCAAGCTGCATACTAATCGCCTCATTTTGCGCCTTGATACTAACTAGCTCTGCGCGCAATCTCGCGTTTTCTTCCCTAGCCTCGCTATATCTTCTGATAAGCTCCTCGACCTTTTGACCCAAACTCTCGACTTTTTTTTCTTCGTCAAAGATTGATTCCATATTTGTCCTTTTTTAGATATAATTTAAAGTTTTTATTCTAACCAAATTTAGCTTTAAAATAAAGGAAAAATTTGCAAAATTTTAAAATATCATCAAAATTTACACCAAGCGACGATCAAAAAAACGCGATAGAAAAAATCGTGCAGGGTATCAAAAATGGCGAAAAATATCAAACACTGCTCGGAGTTACCGGAAGCGGAAAAACCTTTACCATGGCAAATATCATAGCAAATTTGCAAATTCCAACTCTCATAATGACACACAACAAATCTCTTGCGGCGCAACTTTATAGCGAATTTAAGGGCTTTTTTCCGCAAAATCATGTCGAGTATTTTATCAGCTATTATGATTATTATCAGCCAGAAGCCTACATCCCACGCCAAGACCTTTTTATCGAAAAAGATAGCTCCATAAATGACGAGTTAGAGCGCCTTCGCCTCTCAGCGACGGCTAGTTTGCTTAGTTTTGACGATGTCATTACGATAGCTTCGGTTTCAGCAAACTACGGCTTGGGCGACCCGTCAGAATACAAAGGCATGGTGCTTCATTTAGAACTTGGTCAAAGTTTTTCTAGCAAATTTTTACTTCGCAAACTCGTCGATATGGGATATAAACGCAACGACAATTTTTTTGATCGTGGCGATTTTCGCGCTAACGGCGATACGATCGACATTTATCCGGCGTATTTTAACGACGAAGCGATTCGCTTGGAATTTTTTGGCGACGAGCTTGAAGCGATGTATCATTTCGATGTTTTGGAAAATAAAAAAACAAAAAGCGTGGCTAAATTTATCCTTTATCCTACAAGTCAGTTTATCGTCGGCGAAAACCGCTTAAAAACGGCGATTAAAGGCATTGAAGAAGAGCTTGGTGAGAGATTAAAATTTTTTGAAAATGAAAATAAGCTTGTCGAAGCTCAGCGTTTAAAACAAAGAGTTGAATTCGACCTTGAAATGATGAGTGCAACGGGCATTTGCAAAGGGATCGAAAATTACGCACGCTACTTAACAGGGCAAAACGCCGGAGAAACGCCGTATTCGCTGTTTGATTACTACGAGAGCAAGGGGCAAGACTACCTAGTTATCGTCGATGAAAGCCATGTTTCTTTGCCGCAGTTTCGCGGTATGTTCGCAGGCGATAGAAGTCGCAAAGAAACACTCGTAGAATACGGCTTTCGCCTGCCTTCTGCGCTTGATAACCGCCCTTTGATGTTTGATGAATTTATTAGCAAAAAAGGCAAATTTTTATTCGTTTCAGCCACGCCAAATGAATACGAAGTGAATTTAAGCGGTGGCAAAGTAGTAGAGCAAATTTTGCGTCCGACGGGGCTTTTAGACCCCGAAATTCTCATAAAAGATAGCGACAATCAAGTCGAAATCCTGCACGACATGGCAAAGAAAGTCATAGCTAGAAATGAGCGAATTTTAGTAACCGTGCTAACAAAAAAAATGGCAGAAGAGCTTAGCAAATACTACCTTGAACTCGGTATCAAGGTCAAATATATGCATTCAGACATCGACGCAATAGAGCGAAATGAGCTAATCAGGGGATTGAGATCTGGCGAATTTGATATGCTAATCGGCATAAATTTGCTACGCGAAGGCTTGGATTTGCCAGAAGTTAGTTTGATTGCGATTTTTGATGCCGACAAAGAGGGATTTTTGCGCTCGGAAACTAGCCTTATTCAGACTATGGGGCGGGCTGCTAGGAATTTAAACGGGCAGGTTGTGATGTTTTGCAAAAAAATCACCCGCTCAATGCAAAGCGCTATCGATATAACCACGGCTAGACGCAAATTTCAAGATGAATACAATCGCGCTCACGGCATAACGCCGCACTCGGCAAGTCGCAACATAGAAGAAAGCCTAAAAATCGAAGATAACGCAGAAATTTTAACCAAAGCGAAAAAGTTAGAAAAAATGCCAGCCTCCGAAAGAGCCAAAATCATAAAAGAGCTTCGCAAACAAATGCTAGAAGCTGCTGCTGCGCTGGAATTCGAAAAAGCCGCTGCATTGCGTGATGAAATAGCGAAAATGAAAAAACTCTAAATTTGGATAAAATTTGAGACCATAAAATAAACTCTGACAAATCCAAATTTAAAGCCCATAATTCTCAAACAAAAGTGATTTGTCAGAATTAGATTGATAGTCTCTATTTTTTGGCGAGCAAGGATACCCACCATACGGTACTAGCAGCGATTTAATATTTATGTCTAACACTAATTATTAAGAATTCTTATAGTCTTTTTACTGTATCATATTTGCTAAACATACTATAAAAATTATAGTATGTTTAGCAAATAAACTATTATTAATAAGGTATAGTATGTTTAGAGTATTTTTTATTATTTTATTTTTTATTCAATTTACTTCTGCAACTATTAATATTAAAGAGAATTATTATAAAGATTATAACAAAACATACAAAGATGATTCTGGATATTGCTTTTTAAATGTTGATATATCTCATAATAATAATAAATATAGATTTATAGAAGATACTTTTTTTGATTTTACAAATATTAGACAGTGTCATTATTCTCATATTAATAAATCCGATTTATATATATTTAATGGTTTAGAAGTATATTTTGATAATAAATCGTATAATAATCGAGATATATATGTATATCCATTAAAGCATGGATTATGCCCAGAAGTTGGCAGCAATAAATTTATAGAAATGCTAACTATAAATAATACTATACTTGCTTACAAAAAAGAAATAGCAGAATTATTATTATTGAGATACAATGGAAAACCAGATATACAAGCAGAAAAAGCACTGAAACAAAAATTAAAAGAACTAATAAAATAATTGTAATTGATACCTATCTTTATATAAATTTCTATCAGCCTTTCTTTTAATATACACTTATTATAAATTTACAAGAAAGGTAGTTTATATGCTAAATGAATTATGGCTGAGATATACTCATTTTCCTGTATTAAAAGAATTCTTTTCCCCCGAGCTACTCGGGGGGGGATACCTGAGCTAGACCCGGCGGTCTAGCAAGTTACTACCCTCACACAAACACACAAAAATCAATACAAAAATTAAAGATATTTTAAGATTGATATCTTATAGAATTTATTCTTGGATGCAGTCTATCTATTAAGTTGCGGTCTATCTATCTTTTATGATAGATAGAATTTAATTTTTTTCAATTTTGCATTTAGCTATATTATATAAATTTCTACATATATCGTTTTTAAAAATTGATTCTTCTGAAGAACATTTTTTATTGAATATCGTTTCAGACATCATAGCAATAGTTGAATAATTTAAATCTTTACTAAAAATGCGATTTTGTATGATGTATAATAACATATCATAATATTCACTTAAAGATAAATTTAATTTATTTTCCATTATATTTGTTGATATATTATACACCAAGTAATTAATATCCAATATATTGCTATTATCAATTTTTGATGGCAATTTAGTATTTTCATTCATGAAGAGCTTAAACATTAAAAAACATTCTGCTCTTTCATCATTTTTATTTTCAGGGTTCAAACAATGCTCTATAGTTATTAAATTATCTTTCATAGTTGTTAAATTATCTTCTATTGTATCTGCAAATAAATTAGGTGAAAGCATGAAAAATAAAATAGAAAAGCATAGTAAAAATTTTTTCATAGTATAAACCTTATAAAAATTTATTATGTTGATTATAAGAATATAATACTAACAATTAGCTGAAATACAATAAATAACAATCATATTCATATTCTAGATGCTTATTTTATATCTATATTACACTTTATTAAATCATCATATTTAAGGAGGCTCTCATAAAAAATAACACAACTAAATCTATTACTCCAAAAACGACTAGCTCTACTGGTCTCGGATTTGTTGTAAAAGTAGTATCGTAGGGTGGGTATCCTTGCCCGCCAAAAAAAATACTCAATTTAAATAAAGCTTCTTTGCTTTGCAAAGCTTTACTCATAATGACACAAAACCAATCGTAAATTTAATCTCGTAAATCGCTACGACAGCATTGCTGCCTCGCACTGACAATAGCAAGCATCGAGGCAGTGTTTTTAGCTTGCGAAATGCAATAATAAATGCAAGAGTAAGAAATTTCCCTAGAACGCTTCGGCGTTGCACGCCTCGCAATGGCAAATTTTACGCCACTGCGAGAATTTGCAAATTTAAGCCGAAACTAAAAATTTAAAATTTTAATTTCTAAAACTATGAATCGGCGCAGGTATTTGCCCGCCTCTGGCGATAAATTCAGCCGACGAAGCCGAATTTACACTCATCACTGGCGCAGAGCCTAGCAACCCGCCAAACTCGATCATATCGCCCTTTTGGCCTAGCGGGATAATGCGCACGGCGGTAGTTTTTTGGTTTATCACGCCGATTGCGGCCTCATCGGCTATCATCGCTGAAATCGTAGCTGCGGGCGTATCGGACGGAATCGCAATCATATCGAGCCCCACAGAGCAAATCGCCGTCATCGCCTCTAATTTTTCTAAATTTAGCGCGCCAGCCTTGACCGCCTCTATCATGCCCTCGTCCTCAGAGACCGGTATAAACGCCCCAGACAGGCCTCCGACTTGGTTGCACGCCATGACACCACCTTTTTTGACCGCGTCGTTTAAAAGCGCAAGCGCAGCCGTCGTGCCGTGCGCACCCACGCGCTCCAAGCCCATTTCTTCGAGCACTCTCGCCACAGAATCCCCCACAGCAGGCGTCGGAGCTAGCGATAAATCCACAATGCCAAATTTCACGCCCAGCCTCTCGCTAGCCATTGAGCCGACCAACTGGCCTATGCGGGTGATTTTAAAGGCGGTTTTTTTGACGGTTTCGGCGAGTATATCAAAGCTCTCTCCGCGCACCTTTTCTAAGGCGCGTTTGACCACGCCAGGGCCTGATACGCCGACATTTATAACCACATCAGCCTCGCCTACTCCGTGAAATGCGCCCGCCATAAAGGGATTGTCCTCGACGGCGTTTGCGAAAACTACGAGCTTAGCGCAGCCAAATTTGCTTAAATTCGCGGTTTGTTTGATGATTTCGCCCATATCGCGCACAGCGGACATGTTTATGCCGGTTTTGGTCGAGCCAACATTTACGCTAGCGCAAACACGCTCGGTTTTGGCTAGGGCGCGCGGGATTGAGTGGATTAGGATTTCATCGCCCTTTTGGTAGCCTTTTTGCACAAGTGCGCTAAATCCGCCGATGAAATTCACACCCACAGCGTGCGCGGCCTCGTCTAGCGTGCGCGCAAAAATCGTGTAATCATCTAAATCCGTGGCCGCACCGATGAGCGAAATCGGCGTTACACAGATGCGTTTATTGACGATTGGGATACCAAGCTCGGCTGAAATTTCATCGCCAACAGCGACTAAATTTTTGGCTTTTTTTGTAATTTTGGTGTAAATTTTCTCGCAGGCTTTTTCGGGGTTTGCGTCGATACAATCAAGAAGCGAAATGCCCATTGTAATGGTGCGGATATCGAAATTTTGCTCCTCGATCATTGAGATTGTTTCGGTTACTTGCTTGATATTCATTTGCGCGCCTTAGATATTGTGCATGGCGTCAAAAATCGCCGAGCTTTGGATATTGATTTTGACATTTAAACTAGCTCCAAACTCTTCAAGCTCGCTGCGAAGGGCCGTGAAGTCCTTTTTATCATCGCTGCTGACCACAGCCATCATTGTGAAAAACTCGTCTAAAACGGTCTGTGTGATATCGTCGATATTAAGCCCAAGCGCGGCTAGCTTGGTAGCTACACCAGCTACGATGCCGACCTTGTCCTTGCCGACTACTGTTACAATTGCTTTCATGTGTGTCCTTGTAAAATGTGAAATTTAAAGGGGGATTATAGCAAATTTGGGGGAAATTTGGAATTTTGAAATTCCAAATTTTAGCTTGCTCCCTCACGGAATAAAACTGCTTTTATAGTTTTTAAAATAATTACAAAATCGACATAAAGCGTCCAGTTTTTGACATACCAAATATCCATTTTTGCTCTAATTTTAAAATCAGTATCGCCTCTACCCATAACCTGTGCTAGTCCCGTGACGCCGGGTTTTACATGGAGTAAAATTTTCATATCAGCTTGGCTTATTCCGCCGTTTTCTCGCTCTCCGACCACAAACGGACGAGGGCCAACGATACTCATATCACCTTTTAGGACATTTATGAGTTGCGGAAGCTCATCAAGCGAAGTTTTACGCATAAAATTTCCGATTTTTGTAATGCGTGGATCGTTTTTGTATTTATGGTATTTATCGAAAAATTCGACCTCGTCTGGGTTTTTTTGCAAATAATCTCGCAAAATTTCATCGCCGTTTTCTCTCATAGAGCGAAATTTAAAGCAATTAAAAGGTCTGTTATTTCTGCCTGCTCGTGGTTGCGAAAATAAAATTTTTCCCTTTGGTTCTTCGATTTTCATTAAAACAAAAATCACAAAAAAAGCCACAACCAAAAATGGTAAAGCCAAAAGCACGACAATATAATCAACCAAACCCTTCATAAAATAATTTATTGGCTTTAAGAGCGAATTTTCCAGCATAAATAAATTCGTGCGAGAGTTAAAAAGGCTGAAAATTTCCCCGCCAGCAAAATCATATCCTTGCAAAGCAGGTGTGAAAATCACCTCGCGGTTTTTGATGACATTTTCTTCGACCAACCTGTTTAGCTCGTCAATACTCTTTAAATTTTTATTTGCGATAAAAACGGTCTCGTAGTCATCGCCACGGGTAAATTTATAGCCCAAATAGTGGTTTTTAAAGATTTCGCGGCGGAATTCTTTATCGCCATTGATAACCCTAGCGTTTTTTTGCCAAATTCCCACACGGTAAAGGTATTTTTTAAGAAAAAATTTGCACATCGGTATCAAAACCGCGCACAGCCCAAACGCCAAAAATATCACAAATCGCGAGTGCGAGACATTTTTGTTAATCGCAAGCAAGAAAAAAATCATCACCAGTGCAAACATACACGATGAAAACACAATATAACTTTCATGCCAAAAATCATAGCGTTTGGTGTAAATTTTGCGATACGCTAATGTGCCGATAATCAAAACATATATAAAAAATGAGCCAAGATAGGTGGTATAATGCTGCGGTGTATTGCCCACAAAATCGAATTCTATGAGATTTCTCACGCTCACAGCGATGAAAAATGATATCAAAATACACAAAACATCAGCTACTAAAAGTATAGCCATAGCATAAAATTTTTTCATAATTAAATTTTCCAAAAATAAATTTGCGACATTGTAGCCAAATTTTAGTTTAATTTCGATAAAATTAGAACTTTTTAAGATTTTTGAAATAATTGAATTTTCGAAAAACGAAATTCAAAGCCCATTTTAGGGCGTAAATTTTGGTTTAAGGACAAAAATTGAAAAGTATAAAACGCGTCATAACTTACGGCACATTTGATATGCTTCATTACGGGCATATAAATTTGCTTCGCCGTGCAAAAGCACTTGGTGATTACCTTATCGTGGCACTTTCTACTGATGAGTTTAACTGGAATTCAAAGCAAAAAAAATGCTATTTTTCATACGAAAAACGCAAACACCTACTTGAAGCGATTCGCTATGTGGATCTTGTGATCCCAGAAAATTCATGGGAGCAAAAAAAAGAAGATGTGCATTTATACCATGTCGATACTTTCGTCATCGGCGATGACTGGGAAGGCAAATTTGACTTTTTAAAAGACGAAGGCTGCGAAGTTGTCTATCTAAAACGAACGCCGGAGATTTCAACAACACAGATAAAAAAAGATTTAAAAGACAAGGAAAACAAATGAGTGAAAATTTAATGAATTCAGCCAATTCGCAAAACGATGAAATTGATATTTTCGAGTTACTAGGCAAAATTTGGAAAGGCAAATTTAGCATTGCTATGATTACACTAGCGTTTTTCGCGTTAGGTGTTTTATATACTATAATCGCCTCGCCGTGGTATAGTGCAAAGGCTAGAATTTCGGTGCCTTACTACAAAAATATAAGCGAAAACAAAAAAGAGCTTTTTGCTAATGCGGATATGATAATAAATAAAATTCAAAGCAAATATATCGACGCTCTTAAAGGTCAGCCAAAAGAGAGTGCATTTGTAGAAAAGATAGCTCCTGCTAAAATAAGCGGCACAAAAAACAACCTAAGCGATTTTTTTGATATAGAAGTTATGGGCAAAAGTAACGACGATGCTGTCGCTTTGATAAATCAAATCGTTAAAGAAGAGCAAGAAATTTATAAATCAAACATATCTTTGCAAGAAAGTCGCATTAAAAACGCTCTTTATAATGCAGACGCAAAAATAAAAACTTTGCAAAATAGTCTAAAAAATAGCGAAATTCAAATAAGTCATATCCAAAATATGCAGCTGCCTAAACTTGAAAATCGCATAAGACAGATAGAAAAAATTTTTATCCCAAATAAAGACAAAGAAATCGCAAATTTACAAAATATAGTCTTGCCAAATGACAAAAAAGCTTATGATGAGCTTATAAATAAGGTAATTCCGAAACTGGACGCAGAAATTCAAAGCATAGAAAAAGAGTTAAAAAATCCAAATTTAAATCAAAATAACGCAATAGTTCTAAAAGAGCGACTAAATGATTTGCGAAATCGCTATATGAGTGCGACCACGACGACAAAACAAAAATTCGAGCACGATTTGCACGATAGCGAATTTGTAAAAATTCCTAATCTTTTGAAAGATAAAGAAAATTTGCTTGTATCGCAAACGGATTTGCAAAATCAAATTCAGACTAAAAACGACGATATAGTTAAAATTCAAAATTCAATTGATGAAAAAAAAGATGAAATTTCAAAACTAGAAAATCAAAAAGAGATTTTAAAGGCGAGTTTAGAAAAACAAAATTTAAGCAATGTCATCATAAAAGATGACATTATCATAACTAGCAAATCCCCCGTTAAGCCTAAAAAACTTTTAATCGTAGCGATTGCTACATTTCTAGGTGGCATTTTAGGTGTATTTTGGGTTTTGCTAAAAAGCGAAATTGCAGCGAGAAAAAATCTAAAAGCCTAAAAAATTTTAAAAAGCAACAAAATGGCGATAAACCCTAAAATAGTAAAAAATATAGCTTGGCTTTTATGCGAACACGGAGTTAGGATAGTAATGGGCTTAGCCGTTACTATGATTTTAGCCCGTGTGTTGAGCGTAGAAGAGTATGGAAATTTTCAGTATATCTTAGGACTTGTTGTTATTTTTTCTGCTCTTTCATATATAAATCCCGCTGAAATCGTTGTTCCGCGCCTAACAAATGCTGACGCCGTAGAACGCAAAATAATAATGGGAAACGGCTTTGTTATAAGGTTTGTTTCGTCGGTGATTGCGTATTTAGCGTTGCTTTTGTTTGTATTTTTTACAGATGACATAAAGATTTTTTATTTAAGCGTTGTTATGGCTTCATCCATCTTAGTAAATGAAGCATTTGCTATTATAACGGCATATTTACAGTCGCAAACTATGATAAAATATCGTTCGGTTTTGGTTATGGCAACACATATAATCAAACTTTTAATGTTTTTAGCTCTTTATTATTTGGGTGTTACAAATATCTATGCTTATGGCTTTGCAACGGCGTTTGAACTATTTTTGATAGCTTTTGGTCTTTTAGCAGTTTATAGAATTTTAACAAAAGAGTGGTTTTTTACATACGATAAGGCTCAAATTTACAAATTTTTAAAGTTAGGTTTGCCATTTTTTGCTGGAATTATTTTGATGATAGTTTGTAGGCGAGTTGATTTTATGTTTTTAAAGCATTTAGGCGATGAATTTTCTCTTGGGCTTTATACTTCGGCTATCTCGCTTTTAACTATTGCAACGGCAATTTCACCTATCATAGCAATTTCATTTGCACCACTTTTTGTCTATAAATTTGATGATATAAAAATCATAAAATCAAATGTCTTAAAACTTGCATTTGGTATGTTTGCAATGGCAATTTTAACGGCAGTTACTTTATATTTTTTAGCTCCACTAGTTATAAATTTGATTTTTGGGGCAAAATTTAGTGGAACAATCCCTGTATTTAAAATTTTACTTGTCGTTTTGCCACTTATATTTTTAGATGAAGCATTAAATATTTACATCATTAAAATGCAACTTGGAAAAATTTTGATTTATAAATGGGTTTTGGTTTTGCTATTTTCTAGCTTAGGCTATATTGTTTTTATACCGAAATTTTTAGCTTACGGCACTGTTATAGGGTATGGCTTAGGATACTTGGTAGCGTGTTTATTTGGGTTTTGTGTAATGTTTAAATATACTAAAATTAATTTAAAGGTAAAAGATGAATGAAAATCAATTAATCTCAATAGTAATCCCTGTTTATAATGTGGAAAAATATCTGAAAGAGTGTTTAGATTCGGTTACAAATCAAACTTACAAAAATTTAGAAATTATTTTAATCGATGATGGAAGCACGGATAGTAGCGGCAAAATGTGCGATGAATTTATTAAAAAGGATAATCGTATAAGAGTCATACATAAACAAAATGGCGGATTATCAAGCGCTAGAAATGCTGGGCTTGATGTAATGCAAGGTGAATATCTAGCTTTCGTAGATAGTGATGATATGATAGATGAAACTTACATAGAAACACTTTATGATATGATAAAAAAATATAACACAAAAATTTCTATGGTAAGTTTTGAAAAGTTTACAGACACAGAATATATTCAAGAAATAAAACAACAAAATCTTAATAATAAAACAATACAGGCTTTTAACATAGAAGAATTTTTTAAAAATTATCTTATTTCTAAAACAAATTTTCATAATTTTAATTGGCGTTGTTTATACCATAAATCTATATTTAAAAATTTAAGATTTCCGATCGGTATTTTATTTGAAGATGTTGCTATTTACTTCGATGTTTTTTCAAATCAAGATACCATGTACATATCAAATAAAAAATTATATTTTTATAGGCAAAATAGACCAGGAGCCATAACGCATAGCATAAATAAAAAATATTTTGCTGTTTTAGAGGTTTATAAAAATTTCACAGATAACATTGTAAAAAAATATCCCAATTTAAAAAAAGAAGCTAATCTTAAAATGTGTATTTCAAATTTAATGCTTGCAAAAATGGTTATGAAAGATAAAAGCAATGAATTTAAATACAAACTCGATGAATATCATAAATATATTTATGAAAATTTAAATATATTGTTTGCTTTGAAATCCAATAAAAAAATTGCATTTCAATTAATTTTATTTTACATAAATCCTAAAATATTTGAAGTTTTATTTTCTTTCACTAAAAGGATATAGATGCTAAATCTTAAAAATATGCAACTTGAAATGACAAAAATGATAGCCGAAGTCGATAATCTCTTTAAAAAATATGACATAAAATATACGCTTTTAGGTGGTAGTGTTTTGGGGGCCGTTCGCCATAAAGGCTTTATTCCATGGGATGATGATATGGATATAGCCGTATGGAGAGAAGATTTTGACAAAGCCGAAAAACTGCTATCAAATTTAAAACCTTATACCTATGAATTTTGCGAAAATCATATTATTCCAGATGCGCCTATGGGACATTTGCATTTGGTAAATGAAAAATATCCGCTGGAATTATCCCCGACAATCGATGTTTTCGCACTCGATAAAGTTCCCGCCGATAATATTTCTCGTAAAAAACTAAGATTTTATGCAAACATTTATCATGCTTGTGTTTTGAGAATTCCACCAAAAAATCGTGGAAAAGTTGCGCGAATTTTATTTGCTATATTTTTTGCAATCACTCCAAATTTTTTGATAGACAAAATTCAAGCAATCTATAAAAATAAAATTTTAAATTTCCCAAAAAATTCGAATGAGTATCGTGGAAATATTTTTGGTTATTGGACTGAAAAGGAATATTTTAAAAGTGAAATTTACGAAAATTTGGAATTAGCCAAGTTTGAAAATTTAAAATTGCCTATTCCAAAAGATTATGATTTTTATCTCACACAAATGTATGGTGATTATATGAAATTACCACCAATAGAACAACAAAAACCAAAGCATAAAAACATAAGTATGTGAAATTGGAGTGTTTATGAATAAAAAATATATTTTTTTATTTTTATTTGTTGATTTTATTTTTTTATTTTTAATAACTTCACAATATTTGCTTAACATAGGATATAGTGAAACTTATTTTAAAATTTTAGAATTTCAAAATATATTTTTATCATTATACGCTATCACAACTATTTATAAAATAAACAACAATTGGTTTAGTTTGGAAATTTTATTTATAGGCTGTTTTAATATTTTTTTAAATATGAGAAATATTTTAAATTTCTTTTTTCCTGATTTATATGAAGCATATAATGAAAGTGCAAGATTAACAAATTTTATTTTTTCAAATAGCACTTTTATAGAGTTAAATTTTATGCTTTTATTCACAATGTTGTCAATTCATATCGGAATGTTGCTAGGTTTTGTAAAATACAATAAATTTGCAAATATGAGCATCCCAAAAGCAAATTATATTTTTAATCTTAAATTAGGCTATATAATATTTTTTATTGGTTTATTTGCATATTTGGCTAAAATGATGATTTACATAAAAATATATTTTACTATGGGTTATGAAGCTATATATTTAGATAATTCTACGCCTTGGATAATTTCACTTTTAGATAATTTGTTCCTTTTGGGTTTTATTTTTATTATGATAAATAAAATTGAAAAACGCAAGGCAAAAATGTTTTTTATAATATTCGTTTTACTTTCTATGGTAGGCTTGATATCAGGTGCTAGGGCTAAGGCTTTTTTATATATATTAAATGCATTATGGCTTTACAGCACTGTATATTCATATAAAATAAAATTTAAAACACTATTTTTATTTGTCGTATCGTTGTTTTTATTGGCTTCAATAATACAGCTTTTAAGACATAACGATACTATAAGTTTTAGCGGAATATTTAGTATATTTTATTCTTTAGGGGTAAGTGTTTTGGTTAATGGTTTTGTAATAGAATTTAAAGAAAATTTTACCGAAACTGTATCACAATACACTGGATTTTTATTAAATCCGTTAATTGGATTATTTAATGCTATTACAGGTAATTATATGCCACAAGATGAACGAATTGGTACTATTCATCAATCATTAGCCGATGCCTTATCCTACTTTCTATTCCCAGATAAATTTTTAGCTGGTCATGGACT
This sequence comes from Campylobacter sp. JMF_06 NA1, assembly GCF_027737785.1. Lineage (NCBI taxonomy): Bacteria > Pseudomonadati > Campylobacterota > Epsilonproteobacteria > Campylobacterales > Campylobacteraceae > Campylobacter > Campylobacter sp. JMF_06 NA1. The sequence goes on along the minus strand of NZ_JAOVUA010000002.1, from coordinate 127,531 downwards.
TGGCAGTTCGTTTGTTGCGGAAATATGGCTATTCGGTGGCGGAAGTATGATAAGTGTCGTTATTTTTTCTCTTATATTAGGCTTTTTTATATCTTTTGTCCAAAATAAACTTATCTACACAAAGTACGGATTATTTGTTGCTGCAAATATAGTAATGTATATTCTATTCGCAAATAGAAATAATTATTTAACTATTTTTACTTTTTTTGTATTGATGTTTTGTTTTGTCTTATTTTTGAAAATATTTTTTTCTTTTATCAATTCACTAGAAATATTCAATAAACAATCACAAAGGAAAACTAAATGAATTTCTCCGTCCTAATGTCCGTTTATATCAAAGAAAAAGCCCAGTTTTTAAATAGAGCTTTAAAAAGCATTTATGATGAGCAAGAAATCAAGCCAAATCAAATCGTGTTAGTCGAAGATGGCGAACTTACTAACGAACTTTATGAAATGATTGAAATTTGGAAAAACAAGCTTGGTGAAATTTTAGAAGTTGTGAAACTTGAAAAAAATATGGGACTTGGTGATGCCCTAAAAATCGGCCTAGAAAAGTGCAAATTTGAATTTGTTGCCAGAATGGATAGTGATGATATTTCGCTTCCAAATCGATTTAAAAAACAGCTCGAAATTTTCGAAAATAATCCAAATTTAGATATTTGCGGTTCATGGGTTGGCGAATTTGAAAATGACGAAAATGAAATTTATGCTTACCGAAAACTTCCACAAAATCACGATGAAATCGCTAAATTTGCCAAAATGCGTTCCCCTTTAAATCACCCAAGCGTAATGTTCAAAAAAGGGGGCGTTTTAAAAGCTGGAAGTTACCAAAAAGCATTGATGACAGAAGATTATTTTTTATGGGTTAGAATGCTTTTAGGTGGAGCGAAATTTTACAATATCCCTGAAATGCTAGTAAAAATGCGAGCAGGCAAATCGCAACTAAGCCGTCGTGGTGGCCTAAAATACGCTATTAGCGAATTTAAAGTGCAAAGAGAATTCTACAATCTTGGATTTTTAAATTTTTATGAATTTGCACGAAATGCTAGTGTAAAATTCATCGTTCGTTTGCTTCCAAAAGCGATTTTATCAAAAATTTACTCACTTTTGCGAAGTAAAAATTAGTTTCATTTTGCGTTATTTGCAACACTTTTAAAAACAACAACTGCGAAAGAGCGATAAAAACTTTGCAAAATTTAGGGATTAATTTATAAAATTTAATCTAGCAAAGTAAATTTGACTAAAAATTAAAATCAACAATAAGCAAAAATGCACAATTTTTACTTATTTTTTGCTAAATTTAAGCTATGAAAATGTATAATTAAAATTCTTTTTCATTGTGCGCTCGTAGCTCAGCTGGATAGAGCATTTGATTGCGGTTCAAAAGGTCAGGGATTCGAATTCCTTCGGGCGCACCACTTTCTACACAATAAATTTTATCAAATTTGCTTAAAATAAAATCTGCAAATTAGAAGACAGATGCAACAAGCACATAACTTAAATTTTGAAATCAAGGCTTTTTTGCGATTTGCAGAGATTTTTTTGACAAAAATTTTAAAAAATATTTTACTATCATTTATGGAGTTTATCTGATTGGTTATTTTGCACTTTTTAGAGCAAATATTAGCTATAAAGATGATTTGCGTAGAGCAATAGATGGCGTTCCGGGCTTTTTAGATCCTGTTTATGGGTATAGTCGTTATGGAAGCGAATTTTTTACCAAAATCATCCACATGGATTTTACTTTTAACACAGACATTTCGCCGATTCCGCAACTAGTAGCATTAGGCATAGTTAGTTTAACTTCATTAGCACTTTGTAAAATTTTTACTAATAAACTAAATTTTATGACAGTTTTGGCAACTGTGCCTGTTGGACTAAGTCCATTTTATTTAGAAAATATGAGCTTTAAATTTGATTCACCGTTTATGGCAATAGCATTAGCGTTGATGATTTTTCCATTTTTATTTGTCAAAAGATTGCCACTTTTTGCCATTATTTCGCTATTTTCTGTTTTGATTATGTCTATGACATATCAAGCAGCAAATGGTATTTTTATAATCATAAGTATATTTTTGGCTCTAAAAATGGCTCTTGAAGGTAAAAAATGGAATAAAATTTTTAAATTTTGCTTTGTAGCACTTGTATGTTTTATTTTGCCACTACTATTTTATAAAATCGCTCTTCTTAAAACAGTTACAGCAGGTTACGCTGGCACAGCAGTATCTGATAGTTTATTAGATTCCATTTCTATAAATATTTTATATACCTTATCTGTGCCGACATTAGCTTTAAACGGCTCCCAAAATGTAAATGAAATATTTTTAAAATTTTCACTTAGATATCTACTCATAGCATTTATTATATTTATGGTTTATAAAAGCAAAATAAACAAAATTCTAGCCCTATTTTTAACTATTATTTGTATAGTAGTTAGTTTTGTGTTGCAAACAGGGGCTTATTTAGTCTTATCAAACCCTACTTTTGTCCCAAGAGTCTTTATGGGTTTGGGAGTTATTGTTTCTATTATTTTCCTAGGTTGCATAGATCGTGGCATAAAACCAATGAAAGCAGCGATAAATGCTTGCGTAATTTTTACTGCTTATTTTTTAATCATACAATCATCTGCTTACGCAAATGCCTTAGAAGCTCAATATAACTACAATTATCAACGTATGAGTGCCATGCAAAACGACTTAAACCGCATTACTCCACTCGAAGAAAAGTATAAGGTATGGATAGAAAATAAGCCTATTCGCTTCGCTCCTGTCACTATAAACGCATCGCGAAATTATCCTATAATACCAATTTTAGTTACATCTAGACTAGGTAGAAATTACGCTTGGTCATCGCATCATAATTATATATATTATGGTTTTGATGGAAAATATTTACACGGCGATGTTTATCGTAAAGCGGATGGAATCTTATATACACCAAACGGAAATTTTCAATTTTCCGATGAAGCCTACGATGCTATGAAATGCACAGGCGAACCACTTCGCGAAATAAAAACTCGCTTACATACGATTACAGAATATCCAGAAGCTTGTTTTATAGTAAATTATTCCTGGTAACAAAACCCTATTTTGTTTAGATTTAATATTACAAAAAACAGTGCCGAATTCTATAAATAAAATTCGGCACGCTAAATTCTACCCAAATTTATCTTCCAAAAATTTTGCCAAATTTGGCTTGGAGTTTGTCTAAAAATCCTTTTTTGGTGACGATTCCGTCGATAAATTCGTCATAAGTCGTATTGTTGGCGTGCAAAAACCCCTCCAAATACTCATAGCTAGCCTTTATGCCGGAGCTATTTTCGATCTCGACTAGTTTTTTGTAAATCGGCTCGATTTGCTGGATTATCTCGGCTGGTGCTGGCGTGCGAAATGCCGTATGCTCCGATATAGCCGTGTGTCCGACGACCTTTTTGGTATGCGGGTCGATGACTTGATCGAGCTTGGCGATGACCCAGTAATACCTGCCGTCTTTGGCTAGATTTTTCACCGCAGCCGTAAATGGTCTGCCCTTAGAAATGCTATCCCACATTAGCTTAAATGCGATTTTTGGCATATCTGGGTGTCTGACGATAGAGTGTGGTTTGCCGATGAGCTCGCCCTCGCTATATCCGCTAACCTCCAAAAAATAATCATTGACATAGGTAATGATACCGCGAGGATCCGTCTTTGAGATGATGATTTTGCTGAAATCTAACTCGATTTGTTCATCTATGGGAACAGGTCTTTCCATACTTACCTCCTATTTTTGTATATATTTTCCTTTTTGTTCTGGTATTTTAACATAAATTTTATAAATTTGTGTTATAATAGCGATTTATATTAATTCAACCAAAGGAAATTTCCAGTGAATAAAGCGGATACTATAAAAGCCGTTGAGAGATTTGTAAATTCGCAAGAAATGATGATGTTTCGCGTCAAAAAGGGGATTTATCAGGACTCAGCGCAAAATTTAGAGCAGGTATTTGCTCCGTTTAAGGATTTTTACTCGTTTTTGAAAAATCCTGCTAACAAATTGCAAGAGTTACTTGGAAATGTCGCGTATGATTCGATCGTGAGCTTTACAGAATCTAGCATTGAGCATTGTGATAAGATTTGGGGCACATATTTTGTCGAGACAAAGGGTTTGTTTAAATCAGGCATAAAATATGTCGAACCTGACTTCGTAGCGAAGGAAAAAGCCAAAGCTTACTACGACGATTTGGTCAAAAACAACGAAAAATTAATGGAATACATCGATATCGGATTACAACGCTTACACAGCCTGGAAGATAAATTATTTTTGTAATTTTATAAATTTGATATTAAATTTGTGGTTGCGCGGAGTGCGCAACCTTTTTATTTGCCCTCTTTTTCAGCTTTAATCTTAGCCAAAAACATACCGATTTCATCTTTTACACGAAGTTTCTCTCTTTTTAGAGAATCCACTTCTAAATCGCTCATATGCACTCTGCCCTCGACTGCGGCTGCGATTTGATGATCTAGTTCATCGTGTTTTTCAAACAACGCATCAAAGCGTGCATTTTTGCCTTTAAGTTCAGTGATTAAATCTCTGTATTCGTGAAACATAACATATCCTTTTCTTTGAAATAGCCTACTAGTCTAGCATAAAAGGGCTTAAAATTCGTATATATTGCAACGAAAGAAAAAATTTATATTCGTAACACCAAAATTCAATTAATATTAAAATTTAGTCGCTATAATACTAATCCATTTTTAATAATATTCAAGGAGAATTTTATGTTTAAAAAAGCACTTTTATTCGTTGCATTTTGCATGTGTGCAAATGCCCACCAAATCGTTATCCAAAACATCGACACGAACAAATACGAGGTCAAATTTTGGGCTCATGGCGAGTTTGAAAAATATGCCAGCGAGCAGTTAATCGCAGCTAACGGCTACGATGAAAATCTAAAACCTATCAAAACAGGAATTGATTATAAATTTGACGACGCAAACGCCACGCCTGTCGTGCTGACAGCAAGCAAACCGGCTGTAATGAGCGGAATTTACGACGCTGGGTATTGGATAGAAACTGATGAGGGCGGAAGCTTCGTCAAAGGCGGATTAAAGAGCGTTAAAGGCGCAGTTTTTGCAAATTCAAGAAGCCTTAAAATCGGTAAAACTTATTTTTCGTGGAACGAAGCAATGCTAAGCCCGATAGGACTTGATTTCGAAATCATCGCTCTTACTAATCCATTTGCGCTAAAAGATGGCGACAAACTCCCTGTTTTGGTGCTCAAAAACGGCAAACCATCGCCAAAAACCAAATTTGAAGTCGGCGTGCATGAGGACTGGGAATTTAGCACAAACGAGTTTGGTATCGCGCTAATCCCTGTCGAAAAAGGGCTAAATGTAATCGCTGCTAAAAGCGCTAGGAGCGAGTATTCAGACCCTAACGCCAACAAACTCTTAATCCAAACTTCAATCACATTTGAGCTTAAATGAGAGTTTTAATTAGCGTTTTGTTTTGCGCTATTCTGGCGTTTGCGCACGGTATTAGCTACAATATCACGCGCGGCGAGGCTGTGATAATCAATGCGAATTTTGCCACTTCTATCCCAGCCAAACACGCCAAAGTTCGCATTTATCATGGTGAAAGTGCGCTTGCTATGCAAATCGCGCAGACGGACGAAAACGGCAAACTAGCCTTTTTGCCACCCGCTCCCGGGAAATACCGCGTCGAAATAAACGCGCAGAGCGACCACGGCGAGCACAGAAGCGAATTTAGCGTGGATATTGATGAAAATTTCGGCGTTAGCAAATACGATGAGCTAGCCTTTGCGAAATACCAAGGTCTGCTTAGCGTGATTGGCATTATTTTTGGACTTTTTGGCATTATTGCATTATTAAAAAGTAAAAAACGCGCGATTTAGCGCGAATTCAGGGTTAAATTTAGATAAATTTTATGTTCTCTTTCAAATTTGGCTTAAATTTAGCCCTTTCAAATTTCCCAGCGCATTTGATACCAGCTTTTATCGCCGAATTTTGATTTGCAAATTCCCTCATTTACAAAGCCAAATTTTTCGTAAAATTTCACCAAACGCTCTTCACAGGTTAGCACGATTCCGCTTTTTGCGTTTGCTTTGGCGTGTGTTTGCAAGGTGCCTATCAGCGCAGAGCCGATCTCACGACCCCTAAATTCTGGAACCACGCCAAGGCTTAGCCCCATTAGCCACGCGCCGTCTTTGTCGTAAAATTTAGTGCCAAAAAACATATCATCATCGAAATCTCGCTCATTTGTGCATAGCGACACAATCTCGCCTATGATTTGATTATTTTCGCAGGCTACGAAAATATCATCAACGAATTTCACCAAAAACTCGCCAAAAGCCTCTTTGCTGACCCTTTGATTTGGCGGAAATGAAATGTCCTCTATGGCTTTGATAGCGTCTAAATCTGCGGTTTTCGCGCTTCGTATTTGCATAAATACTCCGAATTTTAAAATTTGAAGGAATTTAGGATTGCTAAATTTAGCCAAAAGCCAAATTTAGCAAAATTTTTGAGTTAAATTAGTTTTTAAACGATTCGATATATGCGTTTAAAACGCCGATTTGATCGTCGCTTATGCGAAGTTGGCCTCTCATCACTGCGCCCATACCATAGTAACCTTTGCCGTCGTTTGCGGTGCCGTCTTTTAGGGCGTGGAGCTTCTCTAATCTCTCTTCGCTAGATAAATTTACGATAGGTGGGACTTTTGTGTAGGTTTTTTCGCCTTTTGCGCCGTGGCAAGCTACGCAGGTTTTATACAGCAATGCGCCTTGTTCTGCCACTTCTGGGCTTATGCTAGGCGCAGGAGTGGCTGCGGTTGCGTTCGTATCAGCTGCGGTTTCAGCCGCATCGGTAGCATTTGCCTCAGTAGCATTCGCCTCTGCACTTGGCTGGGCGGCAGTCGCGTTTGCCTCGGCCGCGACCTCGCCATTAGCGTTTGTTTCGCTTGCATTAGCAGGAGTCATATATGCGCCTAAATCCAAATTTGCCGCGTCTGGCATGGTTTCTACCGTGAGCTCTGGTGCCCCGTAAGACAAAGAGCCCAAACAAAATACCGCGCAAGATATTAAAAACAATTTTCTTTTCATTTTTACCCCTTTCATAAAAACATAGGATTATAGCGTAAAATTTTAATAAATTTTAAATTATTTCAAAAATTTTGGGTTAAATTTTGCATTTAAATTTAACCCAAATTTTGCCCTAAATTTGGGCTATTCGTTTATGCGCTCTGGGCCAATGTAGAGTTGGCGAGGGCGGACGATTTTGATACTCTCTTGCTCTTTGAGCTCTATCCATTGCGCCATCCAGCCAGGACTTCGTCCCATTACGAAGATTACGGCAAACATTTCTGTCGGAATTCCGAGCGCTTTTAGGATTAGACCTGAGTTGAAATCGACATTTGGATAGAGGTTGCGAGATACGAAATATTCGTCATTTAGCACGATTTCTTCTAATCTATTTGCCACACGGATTAAATTCGTATCGATTCCGATCTCTTCGATTAGCTGATTTCGCAGACCTTTTAGCACCTTGGCGCGCGGATCGTAGTTTTTATAGACGCGGTGTCCAAAGCCCATTAGGCGGAACGGATCGGATTTGTCCTTGGCTTTGGCGATGTATTTATCGACATTTTCTGGTGTGCCTATCATTTCTAGCTGGCGAATTACGCTTTCGTTCGCCCCGCCGTGCGCGTGTCCCCACAGCGCGCCGATACCTGCGCTTATGCACGCATAAGGGTGAGCGTGAGTAGAACCCACCGTGCGCACAGTCGTCGTTGAAGCGTTTTGCTCGTGGTCAGCGTGGAGCATAAGCACGCTATCTAGGGCTTTGACCTCGATTGGTTTGAGATCGACATGCGAGTGCGGGAAACTTCGCATCATATACAAGAAATTTTCCGTAAATCCGCGCGCCAAATCAGGGTAAATAATAGGATAGCCTTTGGAGTGGCGATAATAAAATGCTGCTAATGTTGGCATTTTGGCTACTAATCGTTTTGCCATTTCCATGTATTCGCTAGGATCGTCAAAGCTCATATCCTTAGAGTAATACGCGCTAAGCGTAGCGATACATGCCTGTAAAACCGCCATAGGGTGGGCGCGATCTGGAAATGCGTCGAAAAGTTTTAGGATTTTTTCGTTGATAAAAGATCTGGTTTTGAGCTCGTATAAAAACGCGTTGTATTCGTCCTTGCTAGGCAGTTTTTTATTTAGTAGTAGATACACGACATCGAGGTAGCGTTTGTTTTGCGCTAGCCACGCGATATCGTATCCGCGGTGCATGAGCTCGCCCTTTTCGCCATTAATGTATGTAATCGAGCTTTTGCACATGGCTGTGGAGGTATATCCCCTGTCTAGGGTAAACATTCCAGTGTCTTTGTAAAAATTCGAAATGTCAATTACGCTAGGACCCATTGTGCCATCAAGGATTGGGAAGTCGTATGTCGCGCCATTGCGGTTGTCGCGCAAGGTAACGGAGTTGGAAAATTGAGTTTCGCTCATCATCGCCCCTTTTAAAAAATCTAATCCGTAGATTATAGCTAAATTTTATGTAGTTTTAATAAACAAAATGCACGCAAAATTTCATCAAATTTAGCTTTTTTCTAGCCTTGGCTTGCTAAAATGCGAAGTTTAGGAGAGTTTATGAGAGTATTCGTGTGCGCCACGAAGTCCGAGGCGCAGGGTCTAGTGGAGAGATTTAAACTAAAAAAAAGTAGCGTTAAATTTGGCGAAAAAGGGGCTAAATTCGGCGAGAGTGGCGCAAGTTTTGGCGAAAAAAGCGTCAATGTGTGGCTAGGCGAGGGAATTTTGCTTTTTATCTGCGGTGTGGGCTTTGGCAAAAACGGCGAAAACGCGCAAATTTTTGGCGAAATTTTGGCGAAATTTAGCCCCAAAACAGCCATAAATTTTGGAATTTGTGGTTGTAATAGCGATGAAATCAGTGTCGGCGAGGGGTTTTTGTGGGACGAAAACAGTGCGCCAAAAGAGGCGAGCTTAATCTGCGTTAACACCCCACAAACTACGAAAATTTCGGCGCCCACGATAAGTTTATACGATATGGAGAGCGCAAAATTCAAAGAAATTTGCGCTAAATTTGGCGTGAAATTTAAAATCTACAAGGTCGTAAGCGACCATTTAATCGACGCTAAAATCGACAAAGCCAGCACTTGTGCGCTACTTAGGGCGCATGCGGAAAAAATAGGAGAGTTATGAGTGAAATAAATAACGAGTTCAAACTCGCACTAAACGCCGAAAATAGCGAGCTTTTGCGCGAATTTTTTCTATCGGGGCATTTTAGCTTTCAAGAGCGCAAGCAAATCGCCGAAATTTGCGCTGATTTGCAGGCTTGGGGCGAAAATGTGGGGGAAATTTTAAAAATAGCGAAATTTGACGAAAATCGTGGCGAAAATTTTGCTTCGAATTTCAGCGGGAATTCTAACGCAAATTCTAACACAAATTTCGCCGAAAATTCTAGCGTAAATTTTAGCGAAAATCCTATCGTAAATTCAGCGCCAAATTTACAATCCAAACCCGCCTCAAACCACGCTTCTAAGCAGGTTTTCGCGCGCATAAAATCCGCGTATGAGCTAATCAAATCGCGCCCGCCTGCGTATGAAAATTTCACTCCGCACTACACGCCCAAACGCTACGAAATATCGCGTTTTGCGGGCGAAAAGCTAGCCCTTGGTCGCTGTCCTGTCGCTAGCGAGGGGACGCGCTGTTGCAATCTACTCACGCTCGATGCGGTCAATTCGTGCGGTTTTGACTGCTCGTATTGCGCGATTGGCTCGTTTTACAAAAACGGCGTCGTGGGATTTGACGAAAATTTCGGCGCAAATCTAGCGAAACTGCACCTTGATAGTGATAAAATTTATCATATCGGCACAGGTCAGAGCTCGGATTCGCTCATGTGGGGCGATAATTTCGGTATTTTAAGCGCGCTAAATTCCTTCGCCAGAGCGCATGAAAATGTGATTTTGGAGCTTAAAAGCAAGTCGAATAATATTTCCTTTTTTTTGCAAAACGATATTTCGCGCAACATCATCGTGACATTTTCGCTAAATCCGCAAATCATTATCGAAAATGAAGAACATCTCAGCGCTAGCCTAGATGAGCGCTTAAATGCTGCCAAAAAACTGGCGCAAAAGGGCATTTTGGTGGGATTTCACTTTCACCCGATGATTTATTTCGAAGGTTGGCGTGATGAATACAGCGCGATTTTTGCGCGATTGGTGCGCGAATTTGACCCTAGTAGCGTAGCACTTGTATCCTTTGGCACGCTGACATTTATAAAACCAGTTATCAAAAAACTGCGCGCCAGAGGCTTAGAGAGCAAAATTTTGCAAATGCCATTTTCGCAGGCAAACGGCAAAATTTCATACCCCAAAAATATCAAGCTTGAAATGTTTAAATTCGCCTATTCTAGCCTGCGCGCGTGGCACGAGGAAGTGTTTTTTTATCTTTGCATGGAGGACGAGGCACTCTGGGGCGAGGTTTTTGGGCGCGAGTTTGCCAGCAACGACGAATTCGAGCGCGCGATGAAAGAGGCGTATATGCGCAAAATAAAGGAAAATCTATGAAAAAAGCGTTGATTACGGGCGCAGGTGGCGGGATCGGCAGTGCGATAGCGCGAAAATTTAGCCAAAATGGCTTTGAAATTATAACCTTAAATTCGAGATTTGAGGATACTGCCTCGCTTAAAAAAGAGCTAGTAAATTTGAGCAAAGAGAGCTTCGATGCTGTGATTTTATGCGCTGGCGTGGGGAATTTCGACCCTTTCGAGGCGGTAAGTGCAGATGAGATTTCGCGCGTGATAAGCGTGAATTTAAGCGCAAATTTGATAATCCTAAATGCGCTAATCAATTCGCTCAAACGCTCGCACGCCCATATCATCGGCATTGCTTCGATTGAGGCGCACAGACACTCGCGATTTAGCGCGCTGTATTCGGCGTCCAAGGCGGGACTAAGAGCGTTTTTGCTATGTTTGTTTGAAGAGTATCGCAAGGATTTGCGCGTAACCTGCATAAGCCCCGATATGACGCAAACGCCCTTTTTTGCGGATTTGCGCTTTGAGCCGAGCAGTGATGAGCGCGCCTATATCGACCCAGACGAGATTGCAAATTTCGCCTATGAGGCGTATAAAACCAAGTCAAATTTGAGCGAAATCGTAATTCGCCCGCGTATCGTAGGGATAGCGAAAAAATAAAATTTTGGCGTTTTTTGCGTATAGTTTTTGCTACGATTACACTTATTTTCTTTTAAAATAGTTTATAAATCAATATTGCAAATTTTAGTTTTGATTAAGAGGGAGGTATTATAATGTAAATATTTTTGAAAAGGGCAAAAATGATACTAAAATACCCAAATTCTAATTCAAGTCCGTATAATTATTTTGATATATTAGGCGATAATGAAAATGCTTTATCAAAAGCTTTTGCATATTTAATAAGTGTAAATCAAGATTGCTTTTTTGAATTCTTGAAACTTGTAGGTATTGGAAAAACAGATTATTCAAAATATCAAATAGAAATTCAAAAAAATCGAGATGCAGGAATAACAGATATAGAAATTACTGACAACGAGAAAATACATATAATCGTTGAGTGTAAAATAAAAGGCGGGAAAGTAGATAAACAAAGAACTCAATATAATTCGGTATTCGATAAGAAGTGTGAAAAAAAGATTTTATGCTTACTTACCGAAATCCACGATTCAAATTATTCAAGCGAAAATGACATAGAGGTGATTACGCTATCTTGGCGTGATATTGTTGATGAATTTGATAATTCAAAATTTTCATCAAACGAATTAGTTAAAAATTTTGTTCAATTTGCGGAAAGGATTTTAACAATGAATACCAAAGAAATACTTATACAAGATTTAGGCGATGAAAAAGAAATACAAAGATATAATTGTTCCGTATATCGAACTGGTGAGCTTCACGGTGCTCCGTTATACTTCGCTCCATATTTTACTAAGCAAAATAAAGACGGTGACGGAATAAAATCTTTATCAAAAATATTAGGAATTATTACGGCAAAGCCTAATGAAATAGGAAATTTCGTTGAAAGATTTGAAAGCTTTTTTTATGAAAAAGAATTGCCTAATAAAAAAGAGTTAATCGAAAAATGGAAAAAAGGCATAGCAATAAAAAATAAAGAAAACGAAAATAAATTATATACATACTATTTTCTAGAAGAAGAATTCAGCTTTAAAAATCCATTGAAAAAAGACGGCGGAATAGAAAAGGGAAGAGGCAAAAATTGGATTGCTGCCGCTATTCCAAAAAATAGATGTGTATCTTTTACTGATTTTTTGAAACACATACCTGAGTTAATGAGTGAAAAATAGAAATTTGGACTATGAGTCATAATTTTTAAGATTTGAAAAAATATAGCCCAAAACACACTAAGTGGGGTTTTGAGTGCATTTTTTAGACTTTAATTTGTTATGATTTAAAACACTTTGTAGATTACTGCGCCAGCTTTGCGGGCTTACTACACTTAAAAGCAAAATTTGAAATTTTACACAAACTCAAAATTTCGGCGCAGTGTTTTAAGCTTGCGGTAGCGGAATTTGAGAAAATCAAAATTTATACTAAATTTTGCAAAAATTCATCTTTATCAAAATTATCAAAAAGGGTAAAATTCTCAAATTTTGCCGCATTTAAAAGCAGAGCAGAGCGCCCAAAGCCGATGATTTTGCGCGCCATTGCGCCGGAGCGAAGCCACGCGGTAAAGATCGAGTTATACACCAAATCCTCGCACTCTCCGTCGCAGATGATTACAGCGTCGTTTCCATAGAGGCTATCGTCGCTGACATCGGCCCTCACGCAGGCTTTTTGCGCGCTTTGCACGGCTTCTTTGAGCGCATAGATTCGCACTTTGTGCTCGCTTTCACTTAGGGTGTTTAAAATTTGGGCTAGGTTTAAAAGTGAGAAATTATCATAGATTGCAACGGCGATTTTCACGGATTTCCTTTAAATTTTTACGCGATTTTAATTAAATTTTGTTTAAAATTCCATATTTTTATAAGGAGAAAATATGATATACGAAGATGATATAATTTTTATCGAGCGCGAAGAGAGCGAAATTCCGTGGATCAAAATTTTCACCAAAACTAAGGCGAAGGAGATTACGGATTTGCCAAGCGAGCAGATCGCGCACCTTTGGGCGGCTGTTTTGGAGTGCGAAAGGAGCATGCGAGACTTCTACAACCCCGATAAAATCAATATCGCAAGCTTCGCAAACTATGTGCCCAAAGTCCATATTCACCTGCAAGCTAGGTTTAAAAATGATAGCTTTTTCCCCGAGAGTATGTGGGGCAAAAAAATGCGAAAAGCCAAACTCGACCTGCCAAATTTCGACGAATTTGCCCAAATTTTAAGCGCAAATTTAAAGATAGCGTTTAAGTAGGTTTTTATTTATTTCTGCGCAGATAAAACAGAGCCAAAAGCAAAATTAGCGCGCAAAATCCGCTGATAAAAAAGCCGAATTTCGCGCCAAATTTATCCGTGAAAAACCCCGCAAAAAGCGCGCCAAATGGCGTGCTTCCCAAGAAAAATAGAGTGTAGATACTCATTATTCTGCCGCGAAATTCGTTGCTGGTGTGCATTTGCACGGTCGAGTTCATCGACGAGTTTGTCAAAACGAAAAAAAATCCAAGCAGCGCGATTAGCGTGGCATTGTAAGCAAAGCTCGCCACAGCCCCAGCCAGCGCACAGATCACGCACACAAGCACGGCGCAAATGCGGATAGATTTCAGCGATAAATTCCCAAAACTAGCAACTCCTAGCGCCCCGCACAGCGCCCCAAGCCCCAAAAGCGACATCAAATACCCAAAATACCGCTCGCCCTGAGCCAAATCAAATTTCACAAAAGCTGAAATTGTGATATTGTAATTAGGTATGAAGGTCGATAAAATCAGCACAATAAACAGAATTTCGCTTAAAATTTTTTTAGAAATCATATACGAAAAGCCCTGTTTGATGAGTGCTAGGGGGCTTAAATTTGAGCGCGACACTTTGCTAGCGGGCTCGGAAATTTTGACAAAAAATAGCGAGATAATGACGGCTAAAAAGCTAATAGCATTTATCACGAAGCACCATTTCGCGCCAAAGTGCGCCATTATCAGCCCAGCAAGCGCAGGTCCTGTGATACGGGCTAGGTTGAAAGAGATCGAATTTAGCGCGACTGCGTTTGGAAGCTCGGAGCTAGAAGCGATGAGCGAGCGCACGAGGGCTTGGCGCGAGGGCGAGTCAAACGCCGTAAATACGCCGTTTATGAGGGAAAGCGTGAAAATGTTTGCGAAGCTAAACGCCTCAAAACACGCCAAAAAGGCGAAAATGCACGCTATGATCATCATGCCGATTTGCGCGCACAAAAGTATGCGAAGCTTGTCAAAGAGATCGAGCAAAACGCCTGAAAATAGCGTGAATAGTAGCGAGGGCAAAAACTGCGCGAGGCTAACAAGCCCCACCTTAAAGGGGTCGTGCGTGAGCGTGAGCGCAATCCAGGGAAGCGCGATTGTTTGCATCCACGAGCCGATTAATGAGAGATTCATACCAATCCAATAAAGCCTGAAATTGCGGTATTTGAGGGAGTGAAATGGATTTCTCATAAATTTTCCTTGCCAAATTTGGGCTAAATTTTACTCATAAATTTCGAAAATTTCGCTGAAATATGGGGTTCGGATAGGGCAAAATTTCGCCACGACAGCGACTGCGCGCCGCTTGATTGTCATTGCGAGGAAATTTTGGCTGATTTGTCATTGCGAGCTTTCGCAGAAAGCGAAGCAATCTACGAATAACAATTACCAAAATGTAAATTTCGTGTCATTGCGAGCATAGCGAAGCAATCCAGTAAAATTTAAATGGAAATTCCACTTAAATTTTGAAATTCTGCAAAAACACTGACCTCAAATTTTAAATTCGTAGATTGCTTTGTCGCCGTTGCACGGCTCCTCGCAATGACAATAGCGAACAAATTTGTCTAATCTGTCATTGCGAGCTTTCGCAGAAAGCGAAGCAATCTACGAGCGACAATCACCAAAATATTAATTTCGTGTCATTGCGAGCATAGCGAAGCAATCCAGTAAAATTTAAAGCAAAATTCCACTTAAATTTTTGAAATTCTGCAAAAATACTGCGCCGAAATTTTTTATATTCGTAGATTGCCACGAAACGGCTTGCGCCGTTTCTCGCAATGACAAATAAAAGGCAAGGAAATTTCTCTGGATTGCTTCGCTCGTTACACTCGCTCGCAATGACAGGAATTAAAGCGCATGGTAGTTTAGGCTCGTGGATTGTCACGGCGACTGCGTCACCTCGCAATGACAATAGCGAATGCTTCAAAAATTCTTGTAATGATAATGGTTAGCGTATCGGGGCAGTATCCCCGACTTGCGAAGCGCAATGATAGGTTATCGTCATTGCGAGAAGCTGTTTAATGCGCTAAATTTCAAAAAATTATCTATTTAAAATCATTGATTTTAGTATGCGTTTGCCTGCTTCAACGCCTGGCTGGTCGTAGGTATTCACGCCCAAAATCGCCCCAACCGCGCTAGTTAGTAGCTCAAAATAATAAAACAAAAATCCAGCATTTGCCTCATCTAGCGCGCCTACTTCGATGACATCGACACTCACGCCCTCGTTTATCACAGCCTGCGCGGTCGCGTCGCACTGGAAATTTAGCACACTCTCCAAGCTTAGATCATTTACAAAGTCGCAACTAGCCAAATTTTCCAAGCTCAAATTTGGGATTTTTCGCGATGTGCCGGAGTTTTTTAGCTTCATAAATGTTACTGTCTTGTCCTTCACGCCATCCATGATAAGCTGCAAGAAGCTGTGCTGATCGCGCGAGCCAACTAGCCCGACAGGCGTAAGCCCATATCGCGTGTAGCCGATTTTTTTGCCGATACTCTCTGCCCAGAGCTGGACATACCAGTCGTTGAAGGCTTTGAGCCTGTCGCAATAGCTGAAAATCACATTGATTGTGGCGTTTTTGTGAGTGGCGTAGTGGCGGGCTTTTTGCACGACTTCGTTATTTTCTAAATTTTCGAAATTTCCGTTTAGAATTTCGCCCAAGAACCTTTCTTGCGCCATTTTCGCGCCAGCTAGCAAGGCGCGCGCATCAAGCCCAAGAGCGAGAGCTGGCACGAGGCCAACTGCGCTAAGCACGCTAAATCGCCCGCCAACATTGGCTGGCATATTTATCACGGTGGCGTTTTGAGCTTTTGCGTAGGTTTCTAACGCCGAATTTGGATCTGTGATAAAGATGAAATTGCGGCTCAAATCCTGCGCACCAAACTCATCTAAAACGACCTTAAATAGCGAAATGGTTTCGATTGTGGTGCCGGATTTGGACGAGATGATAAAGAGTGTATCGTTAAATTTGAGCCCATTTAAGGCGTTTTTGACGCTAAAATCGTCTAAATTATCCAAAATTTCAAATCTTAAATTTGGCTCTATTTTTTCGCGTAGCATTTCGTAAAATGCCCTTACACCCACGCTCGAACCGCCGATTCCCACGACTACGACAGCGCTAAAATTTTTGCCAGCTAAAAACTCGCTAGCCTGCGCGATCGCGCTCTCGCCGCTATTTGGTAGGTGATAATACCCGATCTCGCCACTTTCGAATTCATCTTTTAGCGCCAAAGCGACATTTTTTAGCGCGTCGTTTTTGGCTTTGGTGAAAAAAAGTTTATTTTTTATCATTTTTTTTCTTTGCAAATTCTTTTTCATAAAAATACTTCGTCGCCTCGACATAGCCCTCCACAGAGCCACAATCAAAGCGTTTGCCCTTGAATTTATACGCCATTACAACGCCGTTTTTGGCCTGCTCTAAGAGCGCGTCGGTGATTTGGATTTCGCCGTTTTTGCCAGCTGGCGTGCGCTCGATGATATCGAAAATATCAGGCGTGAGTATATATCTGCCAATGATTGCTAGGTTTGATGGGGCGTCCTTTGGGGCTGGTTTTTCGACCATATCGCTAACCATAATCAAATCATCGCTAATGCTTTTGCCCGCGATTACGCCATATTTGCTGACATCTTCTTTTTCTACTTCCATTACGGCTACGATTGAGCAACGATATTTCTCATAAACTTTAACCATTTGTGCTAGCACGCCCTCGCCAGCGGTGTTTATACACAAATCATCAGCCAAAACTACGCCAAATGGCTCATCTCTAACGAGAGTTTTGCCTGTAAAAATCGCGTGTCCTAGCCCTCTCATATCCTCTTGACGGGTAAATGAAAACTGACAAGATGACATTAATTTTCTAATATCATCTAGCAAATACTCTTTGCTAGTGCCCTTGATTTGGTCTTCTAGCTCGTAGCTTCTATCGAAATAATCCTCCAAAGCGCGCTTTCCACGCCCTGTGACAAATGCCATATTATTCATACCAGCTTCTAACGCCTCATCTACGCCATAGTGAATTAGTGGTTTTGTAAGGATTGGGAGCATTTCCTTAGGTAGCGATTTTGTGGCTGGCAAAAAGCGCGTGCCATACCCCGCAGCAGGAAATAAGCAAGTCTTGATCATGATTGTATCCTTTTGAAATTTTGTAAAATTTAAATTATAGCGCAAAAAGATAAAATTTTGAGAATTTTAAACAAGGATTTGCTAAAATTCGGCGTTTTAAATATTTTGCGCGAATTTGCATAAAAAGGTTAAAATGACATACGCTTCGTTGCTTTGCTTTATCGTTTCACTTTTTTTGGCTAAATTTTTACACAAAAAATGGCTTTTGGGCGTTGCTTGTGCTGGAATTTTTGTGTATATTTTGGCCTTTGTTTTTGATACGATTTTGCTGATTTATCTTGGCAAACATTTTGGATTTTATGTCGTTACATTTATAAAAACTTCTATTATAGGCGCACCGTTTTCGACCTTTGCAAAAGAACTCGCGCTTCTTGGTTGCGTCATTTTGGCGATTTTGCTTTTTTGCATGATTTTATATCAAAAAATTTCGCCAAAACTTACCAAAAATATCAAATTTATTCCGATTTTTGCGATATTTTTCATAACGGCTTTTTTGACAAATCCGCTTTATATAAACGCAAAAGAGCTTTACGAGATTTACAATCCTCCTGTGGCTAAATTTAAAAAAACCGTTTATCCATATATCGCAGTTCCTAAGCCCAAACAAGCGGCCAAAAATAAAAATATAGTCTATATTTATTTGGAGAGTTTTAATCGCAACTATTTAGATGAAAAACTTTTTCCAAATCTCACGCCGTATTTTTCTAATTTAAATAATAAAATTGATTTTACAAATACGACACAAGTTGTCGATACTGATTTTACGCTAAAAGGACTTTTTGGGTCACATTGCGCGTTGAATTATATCTATGTTTTTGACAAAGATAAAATGGATAAAAATTTTTCCAAAAATATCAAATGCGCCAGCGATATTTTAAAAGAGCAAGGATATTATCTGTATTTTATGAAGGGTGCTGATTTAGAATTTCAATCAACAAGAACATTTTTAAATCACCGAAAATATAATGAAATGAAAGGGAAAATTGAGATTTTAGAACAAGGCGAGAAAAATCTCAACGCATGGGGTGTAGATGATGACGATATGCTAGAAATCGCGTGGGAGGACTTCGTGCGCCTTTCGAAAGAAAAAAAGAATTTCTTGCAAACGCTTTTGACGATAGGAACTCACGCGCCAAATGGATTTTTATCCAAAAGTTGCGAAAATTTGCCCTTTGCCAGCGATAGCCAAATGCAAAAAGCAGCGCATTGCACCGATTTTTTAGTCGGAAAATTTATAGATAAAATTCGCGCTTCTGAATTTAGCAAAAATACTATCATAGTTTTACAAAACGATCACCCATTATCTTATAGTAGTGATACTAAGCTTGATACAGATTTACGAAATTCAAAAAATTTTTTTATGATTTTAGACGATGATATAAATGGCACCGTAACGATAGATAAAAAAGGCACTTCGTTTGATACTTTTACCACCCTGCTTGGGTATATGGGGATACTGGGCGAGATGAATTTAGGGAGAAATTTACTTGCGACGGATAGTTTGCCTTTTAAAGATGATGATGAAATTTACAAAAAAGCCTCACGTATTTTTACCGAAATTTCGTATGATGAGATAATGCGCGATTCCAAAATCTATACAGATTAAAAATTTCGAAATTCGTAGCGCAATACTCTCATAAACTCTCCTAAATCTCGCATTTTAGCAAAGATAGACTAAGTTAAATTCTGTGAAAATTTTATAAATTAAAATCACCAAACGCCAAATTTGCTGTCATTACGCTTCGCGAGCTGTGAATACTGCCCCAGACACGCTAGCTATTGTCATTGCGAGGAGCGTTAGCGACGAAGAATCCAGAGAAATTCCATTGCCTCTGATTTGTCATTGCGAGAAACGGCGCAAGCCGTTTCGTGGCAATCTACAAGTTTAAAATTTAAGGTCAGTGTTTTTGCGAAATTTTAAAATTTAAATATAATTTTGCTAAATTTCACGATTTTTCTTGACTTTTGCTTTGTTTTTCTGTACAATACAAATTCTTTTGCATTGGGGTATCGCCAAGCGGTAAGGCAATTGGTTTTGGTCCAATCATGCGGAGGTTCGAATCCTCCTACCCCATCCACTCTTCTTTAAATCATTTTTGTATCGCAGGGTAGAGCAGTGGTAGCTCGTCGGGCTCATAACCCGAAGGTCGGGGGTTCAAATCCCTCCTCTGCAACCATCTTACCACATTTATCTTTTTCACACAAAGCAAATGAGAGTTTATAATCACCAGAAATTTCAAAATTTACAATGAATTTTGTAAAATTTGATTTGAAATTGTTTTGGTGTTTTGCGTGATACTGCGCCGATACGCTTGCTATTATTATAAAATTTACTCCAATTTGTCATTGCAAGCCCAGCGTTGCAATCCAGTAAAATTTAAAGCAAAATTCTACTTAAATTTTAAAATTTCGCAAAAACACTGACCTTAAATTTTAAACTTATAGATTGCCACGAAACGGCTTGCACTATTTCTCGCAATGACAAATTAAAGTCAATGAAATTTCTCTGGATTGCTTCGCTATGCTCGCAATGACAGCAAATTTAGTGCGAGGAATTTAATTTTACCGCTCTTTATAGTCCAAATCATCAAAGCTAGATATGGCTGTATTATAAATATACCTAATATCTTGTTCGGAATTTATAGACGGAATTTTGAGTATATTTCTGCCTAGATTCATCTTATCAATCACGCCTATATATCCCAAAAATGTAGTAAATGTATCCAGCGATGAGCCGTAATTTTCCACTTTTTGCACACCAGCAATATCATCGTCTAAGATCGTAAAAAAGAGTTTTGAATCCTCTAAATTTTCATCTTTTATATCAGTAAATGTATATGGCATAAGATGATCGCTTTGGATGACGATAATAGTATTTTTCCCATACTGCGACGAGCGAATTTTACCTATAAATTTGCCAACTAAATAATCCGTGCAATGCACAGCTTTTAGCATTTTTTCGTTATATGGAAAAGCTAAATTTTCGCAAGATTTTGATATGAAACCATTTGGCACATGCATTCCGACATTTAAAACGACTTGGATAAATTTATCCCCCCTTTGGCTCAAACGCTCGAAATCCCGCCACGCGAACTCAAACATCTCATCATCATCTACACCCCACTCGTTTTTGCTCTTTGCGCCCTGATTTTTGAGCTCATCAAAACCTTTGGTTTCATTATAGTTTTGATTAGATAAAAGCTCTTTGGTGCGCTGATAGTTCAAAGGGGCACCTTTGATAAAATATGTATAATACCCCTGATCTTGCAAAATTTGCGTGGCACACGAGATTTTTGTTGGAAAATTTACTTTTTTTGCTTCGGCTACGGTATTTTCGCCCTTTTTTGGTTTTCTAAAAAACCCAAATGGAAAAGCACATTGTGACGCAAAAAGCCCTTCTATGGTAACACTCGCACCTCCCCATACCCCAGATAATTGATTGATATTTGTAAAATCCAAACGATTCGTAAGAGCATTTATATTTGGCGTAAGACCGACAAATTCAGTAGTAAAATCTCTACTAAAACTCTCCAAATATATATAAACGATATTTTTGTTTTTAAAATTTGGATTTATTTTTGGCTTGACGATATATTTTTGAAGCATAGCACGAGCTTCTTTATGATATTTGGGATTTAAAATTTGAAAAATTTCTACGCAAGATTTAGTTAAAGGATTGAAAACAATCGCCAAAATGTAGGAAGCGATAGCCAAAATAGCGCAAAATTTAATCGAATTTTCTCTTCGCTTCAACCTTTGCCAAAGCATTATGCAAAACAACACTACACAAACCAAAACTAAAACAACGATCAAAATTTCGCGCCAAAAGCTCATCATCGGCGCACCCTCTAAGCTAATCGCCAAGAGATTTATAAGCGATAAATTCAAAAAATGTCCAGTATAAAAATACGCCGTGTAATTAAAAATAGTAATAACCAAAAACAAAAATGTCAAAACCACGCCAAAGACTCTAAATTTAGCAGATTGGACAAAAAACAGAGCTACTAAAAAAATGAAAAATAAAATTAGGGAAATCATAGATTTTACTCATTTATATATTTACAATATTCTTTTTCGAAGGCTTCCATATTTTTCATACTTTTCTTATCGCTATCATTTTTTGGATTTATGATTAATAAAAAAGCCCTAGCCGAAGCTAGGGCTAAGTGTGTAAGTTTATTAACTTAGTTTATTTATTAATAAACTACGTTGCTTCCACCAACTGGATATGAACCCTTTGGTAGTTTTGCACTAGTGTCTAACGTACCATCGCTCTTAATCTTTTTACCATAGATAGGCTCAGCAGCTAACATTTTTGCAACAGCAGGGATAGCTGCAAAACTATCGCATAACGGACTATTTGTACCATCTTTTGTCAAATGAACATATGCTGGAACTCCATATTGAGTGATAGTGCCAGAAGCTGATACAGTATCTGCAACTGCCTCAACTGCCTCGATGTTAATGCAGTTGGCACCTTTTATTTGTAAATTACCAGATATAGTACCAGTGCCAGTACCCAAACTAACATTTGTCATATCTTTCACATCATTGCTAAATGAAGTTTTAGCTGTGTAATAAGCTGTGATATCGCTTACAACTGTTGAAAGGTTAGTTGCTGCTTTGCTAAGCTCAGCATCATCACGAGTAGCTGCAAGTCTTGGAATAGCAACAGCTGCCAAAATACCTAAAATAACGATAACGAAGATCAACTCGATCATAGTGAAACCTTTTCTCATGGTTTCCTCCTTGCAAATAGATTTCATTTTACATACATATATGTAAAACTTGCGTGGATTATAGCAAAAAAAATTAAAAAATTCAATTATTTTTGCAAAAAATTTGAAAAAATTTTAAAATTTTATAAAAAAGTCCCATTTTTGCGCTATTTTGTAAATGTATAAAATTTTGCATCTAAAATTTATAGAATTTTAAATTTTTTATCATATTGCTTTCTTTTGGGGTTATAATAAAATCATTATTATAACCCCACCATTAAATTTGACTAAATTTATAGCGATGCGTAGCGCACCATGAGGCAAGTGTCAAGTTTAGCGAGCTTTTCGAGGACTGATTTTTGCACCTGAGAATCGACTAAGATCACGGCTAGTGCGTTGCCGTCCTCGCCTCTGCCTAGGCGGAAGTCAGCGATATTGATATTCTCATCGGCTAAAATCGTGCTTATGTTTTTGATGACGCCCGGGACATCGGTGTTTTTGAAGATTATCATCTTGCCTTTTGGCTTGAAGTCAGTTTTAAATCCATTGACATTGACTATGCGACCCTCTTTGCCGTCAAAGACCGTGCCCACGACGCTCGAAGTATCCTTGTCTGTGATAATCGTAACGCCAATCTCATTTTTGTAGATACTGCCCACGCACTCTTTATACTCGGTTTCGATACCCTTCTCATCGGCTAAGAATTTCGCATTGACATAATTTAGCGAATCGCCCAAACTATCGTGTAGTGCGCCCACGATAGCGAAAACTAGCATTGAATTTAGGTATTGCGAAATCTCGCCACTACCCTCGATTTTGATAGATTTTATCGGACCTTTGTTGATTTGGGCGGCTAGATATGCCATTTTTGATATCAAATCCACATACGCTTCGATTGAGGCTGGTAAATCCTCGGATTTGATAGGCAAATTTAACGCATTTGGGTAGCTGATACCGCGTGCTGCGCTGATAGCTTGCTCAGCGGCTTCGACCGCGATATTTCTTTGTGATTCCAAAGTATTCGCGCCAAGGTGCGGAGTGGCGGTTAAATTTTCGATATCTAAAAATTCATGCGAAGTGGCTGGTTCTTTGTCGAAAACATCTATGCCTAGATATGCGATTTTGCCTGATTTTAGGTTTTTTACTAGGGCTGCTTCGTTGTATAATCCACCGCGCGCGCAATTTATGAGGCGCACGCCGTCTTTCATCTTCGCAATTTGTGGCTCGTCGATCATATTGATAGTTTCGCGGTTTTTTGGTGTGTGGATTGTGATGAAATCGCACGCTAGGATATCGTCGAAATTCGTAGTGTATTTTACGCCTAGTTTTGTGGCTTTTTCTGGATCGATGTATGGATCATACGCGATGACGCTCATACCAAAGCCAAGTGCGCGCACACCCACGCGAGAGCCGATATTGCCGAAACCGATAATGCCTAAGCTTTTTTTGTATAGCTCGGTGCCATACCATTTTTCGCGTTTCCAAATGCGATTGATTTTCAAATCATTGCACGAATTTACATATTTGCGGGCGGCATTTAGCAGGTGGCACATAGTCATCTCCACAGCGGCGATTGTGTTTGCCGTAGGGACATTCATAAGGATAATTCCGCGCTTAGAGCAGCCGTCGATATCGCAGTTATCCACGCCCACGCCTGCGCGCACGATAGCTTTGAGATTAGTTCCTGAATTTAAGAATTTCTCATCTACCGCAGTCGAGCTTCTAGTGATTGCTACATCTGCATCGCCAAGCATGCCGTAAAGCTCGTCTTTTGGGACATCGGTAGCGTCGATTACATGGATATCTGATTCTTTTGAGAGAAGTTCAAAACCTATATTGTGGATTGCGTCGCAAACTATTACAGTTTTCATAAATTTCTCCTATTTTGTATGTGGAGTTGCAAGGCAAAACTGCCTTGCAAGCGGGGTTATTTTAGTTGATCTTTAATAAGATCTCCCAAAGTCATTTTTTCGTCATCGCTATTTACTTCATTTAAAAGCTCGCGCTCTTTTTGGTGAGCTAGTCTGCGAACACTTAGGCGAATACGATTTTTCTTTTCGTCGATAAATGCGATCGCTGCTTCGATTTCATCGCCGACTTTGATCTCATCTGCGCTCTTATCGCCCAAATCCTCTTTGCGAAGTAGCGCATCTACGCCACCTTCTAACTCTACGAAGATTCCGAAATCTTTGATATCGCGAATTTTACCTTTTACGACATCGCCTTGTTTGTGAGATTTCGCATAATCGCTAATCGGGCTATCGCCTAGCTCTTTGCGATTTAGTGAAATTTTTTGTGTGTCGTTGTCGATTTTGATAATTTTGACTTCTAGTTCATCGCCAATTTTGAATAAATTTTTGCATTTTTCGTTTCTATCCCAAGAAGCGTCTTCATTGTGCAAAAGACCTTCTACGCCGTCGATTCTAACGAACGCGCCGAAATTTGTGATTGTTGTGATTGCCCCTTTTACCACATCACCGACTTTGTATTTTGCCAAAAATTCATCAAATGGTTTTGGAAGCAAGTTTTTAAGGCTTACTCTTAGTCTTCTTTCATCTGGGTTGATTTCTACGACTTCTACATCGATTTCTTCGCCCTCGCTGATGAAGTCTTTTGGATTTTTGATATTTTTATCCCATGAAATTTCGCTAATGTGCAAAAATCCCTCGATATCGTTGCCTAAATCAACAAATGCGCCATAAGGCTCGATATTGCTGATTTTTACGCGGATTGTGTCGCCGACTTCTAGGCTGTCTTTGATCTCGTTCCAAGGATCAGGCATTGCAGCTTTGATTGAAAGAGATAGGTGTTTTTTGTCGCTATCGTATTTGACGACTTTGACTGGGACTTTGTCGCCGTCTTTGTAAAGCGAGCTAGGATTTACAGGGCCTTTGTATGAAATTTCGCTGTAATGAACTAGACCATCTACGCCGCCTACATCGACAAACATACCATAAGTTGTGATTTTTTTGACTGTGCCTTCGATGACACCCTCAGTAGCTACGATTTTTTCGATGATTTCTTTGCTAGCTTTGCGGTCCTCATCAAGCAATTTTTTGCGTGAAACCACGATACTTAGCTCATCTTCATTTACTTTTAGAACTTTTACTTTAAAAGTCTTTCCGATAGCGCCATTTGGGTTTTTAAGCGCACTTTGAGAGCGTGGCATAAAAAACTCGACATCATCTTCGCTAACGCAAACATAACCGCCTTTGTTAAAAGAGACGATTTTGACATCATATACATTTTCTGCATTTTCATCGTAAGAATCGATAAATGCTTTAACTTTTTCTTTTTTTATAGCTTTTCTATATGATACGACCGGGCGACCACCTCTACTTCCGATTATCGCGACTTTAATGTCATCACCTACTTTTACACACAAGTTTCCTTGGGCGTCGCTCACTTCGGATACATCCAAAACTCCTTCTAGCTTTCTACCCACATCTACGAAAATCTCGTTGTCTTTAACAGCGATAACCTTACCTGTGACTACCTCATCGTGTGATTTTTGGTTGTCATACTCTTCTAACAATTTCGCAAAATCTTCATCTGCGTGATTTTGAACTTTCTCGTTCACCTCGGCCATAAAGCTTCCTTTAAATTTATTTACATTTTTAACAAAAATGCTAAAAACTAAATCTTACCTAAATTTTGCTTTTAATCAACTAAATTTTTTTAAATTTTGATATGTTAAATTTGAGATGAAATTTTAAAATTTTGATATTTTTTCGATTTTTTCAACGACTTTTTTGATAATCCAATCAGGCGTGCTAGCCCCTGCTGAAATCCCGCATAAATTTTTGTTTTTAAACCAAATTTGCTCGATTTCGTCTTCGTTTTCGATCAAATAACTATCCTTACAAAAGCTTTGCGAAATCAAAAAAAGTTGTTTTGTATTTGATGAATTTTTGCCACCCACGATTATCATAATATCGGCTTTTTTGGCAAGTTCGGCGGCTGCTTCTTGGTTTTCTAGCGTTGCGTTGCAGATAGTATTAAAAATACGCACCTCACGCGATTTTTGCATTAAATAATCCACGATTTTGACAAAATTTTCGATTTTTTTCGTAGTTTGCGAAACTACCGCAACCTTTGAATTTAGCTTAATCTCGTCCAATTCGCTTGGCTCTAAAACCACAAAAACCCTGCCCTTAGCATAAGATTTCACCCCTTTTACCTCTGGGTGGTTGCTATCGCCAAAAATCACGATATCATACCCCTCATCGCTCATTTTTTCGACGATTTGCTGTGGTTTGGTCACAAAGGGGCAGGTCGCGTCGATGAGCTCTTTATTTTGCGCTCTTAGGCGCGTCAAATCCTCTTTTTGGATACCGTGTGTGCGGATTATGAGCTTTTTTTCATCGCTTACTTCGCTAGCATCTTTTAGGGTTTTTACGCCGAAATTTTGCCTTAGACGGTTGATCTCTTCTGCGTTATGGATTAGCTCGCCTATCGTCGAGGCCTCGCCTGCGTTTTCTGCGATTTTAATCGCTCTTTTGACCCCGAAGCAAAAGCCGTAGCTTTTCGCCATTTCAATCCTCAACGCTAGCTCCGATTTGTTTTAAAATTTCGCTGAAATTTGGAAAAGATGTCGCGATACATTTGGCATCTTCTATCATCATACCGCATTTAAGCCCCAAAATAGCGAAGCTCATCGCAATTCTGTGATCGCCATGAGGCGTGATGATTGCTGGACTCATTTCTCCACCGCCCATGATTTCAAAGCCATCTTCTAGCTCGCTAGCTTTCACGCCACACGCCTTTAATCCCTCGACCATGACAGCTATGCGGTCGCACTCTTTGACGCGAAGTTCTTTTGCGTTTTTTAGAGTGCTTTTGCCCTGCGCGCAGGCAAACGCCACGGCTAGGGCTGGGGCTTCATCTATCATCCATGGGATATTTTCGCTAACATCTACGGCGTGAAGCGGGGCGTAAGAAATTTCAATATCGCCGATTTCTTCGTAAATTTCATCGGTTTTTTTGTAGCTGATTTTCGCGCCCATTTTCTTTAAAATTTCATAAGCTTCTATGCGAGTTTTATTTAAAAGCATATTTTTTAGCACGATATGCGAGCCCGGGATTATCGAGGCTGCCACAGCGTAATAAAACGCCGAGCTTGGGTCGTTTGGCACGAAAATTTCAAGCGGTTTAAGTGGTGCGCGTAGTGGCTCTACACGCAGTTCAAGGCCGTTTGTGCTAATATCCGCTCCCATGGCTTTTAGCATTTTTTCGCTGTGATCGCGGCTTAGCTCAGGTTCGCTAAATTTGCAACCATTGCTATTAAGGGCGGCTAAAATCATAGCGGTTTTGACCTGAGCAGATGAAATTTTGCTATCAAATTCGAAATATTCAAGCCTATTTCCCTCGATTGCAATCGGAGCTTTGTTTGCATTATCGCGACCATAAATTTTCGCCCCTACTTTGCTTAGGGGACCCCCTATTCTGCGCATTGGGCGTTCGTTTAGGTATTTATCGCCACTTAGGACGAAAAATCCCTTAACCGAGCTTAAAAGCCCCATAAAAAGGCGAATCGTAGTGCCTGAGTTCCCGCACTCCAATGGCATATTTGGCTCTTTTATCGCGCCTTTTGGCGTGATTTCGACCAAAGCACCCACTCGCTTAACCTCTGCGCCCAGAGCCTCTACGATTTTTAGCGTATTTAGCGTATCCTCGGCTAGCAAAAAATTTGAAATTTTGCTTGTCCTATCCGATAAAAGCGCGAAAATTGCGCTTCTGTGAGAGATCGATTTATCCGAGCCGATATTTGAAATTTCGGCATTTAATGGCGATTTTTGAGCGAAAATTCTCATCGTAATTCTAATCCTAAATTTTGATTTAATGCTTGTAAAATTTTATCCATAAAGCCCGCTACTTCGTCATCTTCAAGGGTTTTGTTATCGTCTTGGAAACTAAATTTAATTGTCAGACTTGCGCTATCTTTTAGGCTTTCGTCTCTGTATAAATCAGTCGGCAAAAATTCCTTCAAAGCGTCGATTTTAAGGGAGCTTATAACCTCTTTAATCTTCTCAAATCTAAGGTCATTTGGCACCAAAATACTTAAATCACGCGAAATACTAGGGAATTTCGAATAAGCATTTGCCATAATTCTTTCAAATTTTAACTTTCCAAAATCAATCTCGCACAAATATGTTTTTTCCAAATCACGGCTTTTTTCTACATCGCCATCTACGCGTCCTATAAAGCCCACAATTTCGCCGTTTTGCTCGATTAGAGCTTGTTCAAATTCGCTTAAAAAGCCGATTTTTTGCTCTGGGATTTTCACGCTAAATTTACCAATCACGCTTTGAATTAATCCCGCAAAGTATAGAAAATCCACAGCCACAGGTTTCGCGCCGTTTGCGATAGAGCTTTCGTTTTTTAGTCCGCTTGCGACAAATCCTAGTTTTTGCGATTGCACGCCCTCAGCGTCAAAAACCGTGCCAAGCTCAAAAAGTTTGACACTTTTTTTCGAATTTTTCAAATTTCGCTCAGATGAAGCCAAAAGATGATTTATCAGCGTTGGGCGAAGCGCGTCTAACTCGCTATTGATTGGGTTTAAAATCTCTTTTTTGCACGGCGCAAATCCAAGAGAGGCTAAAATTTTGCTATCGTCAAAGACATAATGCACACACTCGAAAAATCCCAAAGCAGCCGCTTTTTTGCGCACTTTGCGTGAATTTTGCAAATTTATATAAGTTTCGTTTATGCGTGTTTTTTCCTCGAATTTCATCGGTGCTGAGGCGATATTATCGATGCCTACGATTCGCACGATTTCCTCGCAAATATCGTGCGCATTTAGCACATCGTGCCTAAAATGCGGAACTTTGGCGTTGATAAAATCAGCCTCTATGCTGATATCAAATCCTAGTTTTTTTAGAATTTTTACGATTTGATCGCGCGAAATATCTGCGCCAATCATTTTATTAATCTCTTTGTCGCTAAATCTAATCGTTACAGGCTCATACGCGCTCGAAATTCTCTGCGCGCCAGCATACGGCAAAATCGAAGGATTTTCGCCCAAAATGCGAAATAAAAGATCCGTTCCCACGCCTAGACTTGGCTCGCTACCACGAGATGAGCGATAAACCTGCTCGTCGCCTTTTAGGCTTTTGTTTTCGTTTATGGCTTTTGCGATGACAAGGGGTTTGGTGTAGTTTGCCTCGATGATTGCGATTTTTGTGTTATCGCAGGCTTTAAAATTTTCATCTTGGCAAATTCCGGCGATACTTAGCAGTTTTTCACCGCAATACACGCCAAATTCGCCGTTTTGTAGCTGTTTAATATCAAGTGAAATTTTTTCGCTCCCACCAGCGATTTTTTCGAAATCATACGCCCTTAGCAAAACTCCCGTCGCGTGCGTAACATAGCTTAGATAGTTTTGCACAGCGCAAGAGCCTAGCAAATCGGCAATCGCAAGGCGCAAAATGTGTTTGAAGGAAAGGCCGAAATTTTTCTTTGCTTCAAAGGCGCGAAACGAAAATCTCGCGTTGCTTTCGGCGTTTGTATGGACATTTAGAATTCTGCCGATTCCTGGGGCATTTTCAGAATCTTTGAACTCGACTTTTTCTTTCAACGCTAAATTTAACCCAGCACCAAGATCTCGCGCGATACCTAAAATACTAAGGCAATCGCCTCTGTTTGCGGTCAGCTCGATCTCGATTATATCGTCGTTAAAAATTTCATACTCATTTAGCGCCTTGCCAGGGATTAGCTCGCCGATACTTTCGTCTAAAATCATAATCCCATCAAAGGTCTTAGGAAGCCCAAGCTCGGTCGATGAGCAAATCATACCAAAGCTCTCTTCGCCACGAAGTTTGGCTGGTTTGATCTCCAATCCGCCAGGAAGCTTCGCTCCCACGAGTGCTACTGCTACAAACTGCCCTGCATCGACATTTTTGGCTCCGCACACGATTTGGAGCGTTTTTTCGCCCACATCGACTTCGCAGACATTTAAATGGTCTGAATTTTCGTGGCGTCTTTTGCTTTTAACAAGCCCCACGACGACCAAATTTGGGATATTCATGCGAGTGTGCGCATCGACTTCTAAGCCAATCGAATTTAGCGTAAGGGCTAAATTTTCTGATGAGACTTCGCTTAAATCAATCCAATCTTGTAACCAATTTTTCGTTATTATCATTTAAATTGCTCCAATAATCTAATATCGCCTTCAAAAAGTGAGCGCAAATCAGGAATTCTATGAAGTAGCATAGCAAATCTCTCGACCCCAAGCCCAAAGGCATATCCGCTCACATCGCTCCATTTTACCGCTTTAAACACATTTGGATCTACCACGCCACTTCCTAGCACTTCTAGCCAGCCAGTTTGTTTGCACACGCGACAGCCCGATCCGCCACAAAAAATACAGCTAATATCGACCTCTGTGCTAGGCTCGGTGAATGGGAAAAAGCTAGGGCGAAATCGCACTTTGACATCGCCAAACATATAATGCAAAAAATCCTCTAAAATGTATTTTAAATTTGCGAAGCTCACATTTGCGCCCTTTTCGACGACTAAACCCTCTACTTGGTGAAACATCGGCGTATGTGTCAAATCCATATCGCGTCTAAATACCGCACCTGGGGCTATCATACGCACTGGCGGAGTTTTGAATTTCTCCATTGTGCGGATTTGCACGCCACTAGTGTGTGTGCGCAAAAGCTCGCCTGAATTTAGATAAAATGTATCTTGCATATCGCGCGCTGGGTGGTATTTCGGTAAATTTAGCGCTTCGAAATTATGGAAATCATCTTCGATTAGCGGACCAGATTCTACGCTGAAATTTTGCGATACAAAATAATCTATTATCTTATCCATAGTCTCCATTACAGGGTGAAGTGCCCCGCTAGCGACATTTTCGTTAAACAGCGTAACATCAATCGCCTCTTTTTTCATCGCCTCTTTTTGCGCGATTGCCTCCAAGGCTGATTTTTTCGCGCCAATTAGCTCGGAAAAAATATCTCGCTTTTGGTTTGCCTCTTTTGCAAAATCCTTTTTTTGCTCGGCAGGGACGGACTTTAACTGAGCGAAAAGCTCGGTGATAACGCCCTTTTTGCCAAATAATTCAAGGCGGATTTTTTCGATTTCATCTAAGCTAGTGGCTGCTTCGATTTTGGCTTTGATTTCTTGCAAAATTTATCCTTTTTGTAAAAAAATGAATTTTGCGATTTTATTTAAAATTTCATAAAAGCAAGGTAAAAATTCATAAATTTGAAATTTTTAGCTATAATTCGCCTTGATTTTTTAACCCAAAAAGGATTTATTATGAATATTTTCGAAAGAATTGTTTCAGGCGAAATTCCATGCAACAAAGTCCTAGAAAACGACGATTTTCTGGCGTTTCACGACATTAGCCCAAGGGCACCAATCCACATTTTGGCAATTCCGAAAAAATGCTATGAAAACTTCCAAGTAACCCCACCAGAAGTCATGGTAGGGCTAAGCAGTTTTATCAAGGAAGTCGCTGTGAAAATGGGGCTAGATAAGACAGGTTACCGCCTAGTGTGCAACTGCGGCGAAAACAGCGGCCAAGAGGTCATGCATTTGCACTTTCATATCCTTGGAGGAACCAAACTTCCGTGGGATAACACAAACGGCGCGAATACGCACGATAAATTCTAAAACTCACAAATTTCACAAGTCGCCAAATTTGGCGACTTTTCTGCTTAATTTTTTAAATTTCAAAAATTTCATCTCACACTAAATTAAGTGAATTTTAATGGGGAGGGGGTTACAATCACTTCCTTTAAATTTACCCAAATAGGAGTATATATGAAAAAATCTATTTTTGGTTGCGCTATTATCGCGCTTTTAGTAAGTGGATGCGGTTATGTCAAAAAACCATTTGTAAAAGAGGCTTCACTTTTGGATAGAGCCGAGCTTGCCACAGGTATAGAAAAATCAAATTTAACAATCGTTAAAGACTCAGTGGTCAGCGAAATCGACTCTGTGCATTTTAAGGTCAATGATAATAAAGGCAATCTATATAGATGCTATTTCACCAGCGTCGTAGCACTAGATTCTGATACGCTATGCACCAAAATCGGCGGCGCAAATGGCGCGTCAAACCAAAAATGCAACGCATTGCTAAAAAAAGCAGGAAAATGCTAGACTAAATTTGACTGAAATTTCAAGGTTTAAATTTAGGTTTAAATTTTGAGATTAAATTTAAAAAAGTCGCCGAATTTGGCGACTTTTATTGAGGTTTGCAAAAATTATTTTGCAAGCATTGCATCAAGCATCCAAAGGCGTTTTTCATATCCGCCAAGTTTGTCTTGTGCGAAATTTGATGTTACGATATCGCCTGCTTCATCTGCGATTTCGGCTAGTTTTTTGAACTCTTTTAGCAAATATTCATAGGCTTTTTTCACATTTTTTAGCACCTCTTCTGCGCTATAATCGTCTTTTAGATCGATTGGAGCAGAGGCTAGTTTGATTAGCTCTTCGGCTTTGATTACTGGTTTGCCACCGATTTGCAAGGCTCTTTCAGCTGCGTCATCAAAAAGCACGCCAAACTCATCGTAAGCCTCCTCTGTGTAAGAGTGGATTGGCGCGAATTGTAGGCCTTTGATATTCCAGTGATATGCGTGAAATGCGACAAATAGCGCGTGTGCATCTGCTTGGATTTGGTTTAGTTGTTTTGTTACTTTTGACATTTTCATGTCTCCTTTCTTAATTTAAATTCGGCGGTATTATAAACGATAAATTTAAATAAAAAGTATCTAATTAATAAATTTTATTATTTAGAACTCTCAAATTTACAAAATTTACATATAATTAAGGTTTTATATCAAAATTTAAAGAGCGAAAATGGTAAAAATTTTTTTGATTGAAGATGACGCAGAGTTTGCTGGATTGATAGCCGAATTTTTAGGTTCGCGAGGCATTAGCGTGGAGGCGTGTGAGGATCCGTTTTTGGCGATTAGCACGGATTTGGCGCAGTTTGATTTGGTTTTATTAGACCTGGGGCTTCCTGGCATGGACGGGCTGGAAGTTTGCAAAGAAATCCGCAAAAAAAGCAAAATCCCGGTTATCGTTTCAAGCGCGCGCGCCTCAACCGTCGATAAGGTAAGCGCCCTGCAAATCGGGGCTGATGACTATCTGCCCAAACCATACGACCCAGACGAGCTATACGCGCGCATAATCTCGCTTTTGCGCAGGGCAAATGATTTTAAAGAAGAGAGCGAAAATTTAGCGTTTAGCGTGGATAAAAATCTAGGCGATGTGCTGTTTAAGGGCGTAAATTTGGGGCTTACGCTGGCTGAGTTTGAAGTGCTTGGCGAGCTAGTTCGCAACTTCCCAGCCGCTGTCAGCAAGGAGCAAATTTTGCGCGCCTCGCCCTCGATTGTATCGGCAAATGAGAAAAATTTGGAGATGATAATCAGCAAAATTCGAGCCAAAATCAAACCTCACAGCGAGGCAAATCACATAATCTCACTTCGCGGCAGAGGGTATCGCCTTGCCAAATAGCGAGCAAAATTCGGCGCAAAATTCAGCGCAGGGAAATTCTCAAAATTTGACGCATACGGATACGCAAAAGGGCGCAAAAATTTCAGCGCAAATAAATTCGCAAAACAGCGCGCAAAAGTCCATTTTCAGGCGCATTTTGATACTTTTTTTGGTAGCGTTTTTGGGGGTAGTTTTTTTGTGGTTTGGCGTGCATAGCTGGAAGGATTATCGCTACAAAGAGACTTTGCGCCTAAATTTACGGCTAAATTTGCAAAGTTTCCAAGAAGAGCTTTTAAACGCTAGCTTGCCAAGCGATGAAATTTTGGCGCAAAATGGCTTTGTTTTAGCCGAAAATTTCGGCACCAAAAATGCCAAAATCATCGAGAGTTTCGGCGATAAAAACAGCGGGTATCAGATCGTAAAATCAGGGCGCGAGGAGCTGTTTTTCATATACACGCCGATTAATTATATGGTTTTGCGCGCCTTGGATAATGACCGAGATTTCGCGGTTTTCGACATTTTTTTCTGCGTTTTGCTAGGCATTTTGGCACTACTTTTTTTCTTTTTAAATAAGGCTTTGGCGCCATTAAATTTGCTTTATTCAAATTTGCTAAATTTAAAAAACGGCGAGTTTAAAATTTTGGAAATTAAAAGCGATTATAAAGAAATTTCTCGTATCCAAAACGCCTATAATAGCGCGATTTTGCGCATAAAACAGCTTCTTGGCACCAGAGAAATGTTTAACAAAATCTTCATGCACGAGATGAAAACTCCCCTTGCCAAGGGCGCTTTCTACCTAAAAAACGCTCCCAGCCCGCAAAATCAGGGCAATTTGGCTAGGCTTTTTGCGCAGATAAACGAGCAGTTAGAAAATTTCAGGCTTCTTGAAAGTCTGGTTAGCTCCGAGGCGGTAGAGTGCGAGCAAATGGGCTTTGGCGAGGTTTTTGAGCGCACACGCGAAAAGCTAAATTTGCGCGAAAATGATAAAATTTGCATTGATTTAGCACGCGATTTTAAAATTTACGGAAGTGCCGAGCTGTGGGAGATTTGTCTTAAAAATTTAATCGAAAATGCGCTGAATTACTCGCCAAATCACGAGATTAAAATTTACGCCACGCATGGCGCGATAGTTTTCGAAAACAGCGGCGAGCCCCTAGCCAAGGACATTTCTAGCGCGAACGGCGAGCTAGAACTAAACTGGAAATTGGATAAAAGCGTGCGGCATAAAAGTTCGAGCGGGTATGGATTTGGGCTATTTATCATACAAAAAACAGCGATTTTAAACGGCTACGAAATCGCCTATTCGCACGAAAATGGCGTGAATTTTATAAAATTTATAAAAAAGTGAAACAGAATTTGCGTAAATTTGTTAAAAAATTTTTTAAATTTATCGCTATATTGATGGTGATATATTTTTTACCGATAGTTTTGTTATTTTTTAGAGAACCTTTTATTATAAAAGCAATGAAAGATGATTTGATAAATTATGAGTTGTATTATTTAAAAAGCCATTATAACGCTAAACTTAAAGCATTAGATAAAAGCGATGATGAGATAGAAAAGCTAACAAAGGAGTATGATAAGATTTTAGAGAAACAAAGAGATAAATTTTATAAAACTTGTAAAAAGTATGTTAGCTATACACTTTCGCATTTGGACTTTGTAGATTTTTATGTTACTTGCAAATTTGACGATGAAACTAAAAAGTTATATTCGGATTTGCAAAAAGTTATTAAAATCAATGATGAATATCATTTAATTACTAAAAAAAAGGCTCATATAATGTTTTTTAATATGCCTGCAATGTATTCTTATGAAGTGCAACAAAAACATTTAAATCACAATGAAGAAATATCATATATGGAAATTAGTAAAGATATGCTTTCGGAAGTTACCGAGCTACTTGATTATTTTGAAGCAAATAAAATGGATAAAAGAATATTTGTTTATGATGAAAAACAAGAAATTTACTTTAAAATCAAATAAAGGAAACGAATTGCAAACTGCGAATTTAAAAATTAACATTTATCTTTTGGTAGTTAGGTGTCGGCTCGCAATGACAGCAAATTTAGCACAAGGAATTTTATGCTCGTAGATTGCCACGAAACGGCTTGCGCCGTTTCTCGCAATGACAATAGCGAGCATATCGGCGCAGTATTTCAAAACTCCAAATTTATCGTAAATTTTTCTCAAAGTTAGCTTTGGTTAGCAAAGCGTGGGTTTTGGGGTTAGTTTGCGCGCGTATAATCACGCCAACTTTAAAGCAAAGGAGAAAAAATGAAAAAGTTAGTTCTATCATTAGCGTGCGCTGTTTTGACAACTGGGGCTTTCGCACAAGGTCCGCAAGGCGGACAAACTCCGCTTCCATGCGCAAACGCAGAGCATAAATGCGCTCCAAATTTAATGCCAAAAATGGGCGGATTTAAGGGTGGTTTCGAAGGCGGTTTCGAAGGCGGCGCAATGCCGTGCGCTGGCGATATGAAAAACTGCCAAGCAAAGGGGGCGAAATTTGGCCAAGGTATGAAAAAATTCCACAAAATGGGGCACAATGACCGCTACACAGGCGCGATTATGCGCGAGCTTCCACGCCTTGATCTAAGCGATGAGCAATGGGCGAAGGTGCGCAGAATAATGTTTGAAGCAAACGAAGCGCGAATCGCCAAAAAATCAGAGCCACGCGAGAATTTGCTAGAAGATATCGCTAATTTTGACAAAGCAAAATTTATCGAAAATAATAGCAAAAAATTTACCGAGCAAATCACCGCCGAGGCTGGTGTCATCGAGGCCTTGCTTGGTGTGCTAAACGCAGAGCAAAAGTCAAATTTGGCTAAAAATTTAAAAGAGCGCAAGGAAAAAAGAGAGGCGCAAAAAGAGCTTAAAAAAGATAAAAAATAAGCCTTCCTAAAATAATTTCATACTCCCCTAACCCTGCGAATTTCGCGGGGTTTTTTAAATTTATCACTAAATTTAGCACCAAATTTTCAAACTGCGCAAATTTCAAAATTTAACTCACACAAAAATATTTCGCTTCGTATTTTAAGTAACAAAAGGGTAAAATTATAAAATTTAGAATTTTTAAGGAGAAGAAATGGGAAAATTTGTGAATAATGTCGATGAATTTTTCAAATTTTGCGAAGAAAACGAAGTTAAATTTGTCGATTTCCGCTTTACGGATATGAAGGGATTTTGGCACTCTATCAGCTACAATATCAAAATCGTCGAACCAGATCAGTTCAAAAATGGTATCCCAATGGACGCTAGCTCGATGGACGGGTGGCAACCAATCGATAAAAGTGATATGCTAATGATGCCAGATGTCGAAACTGCATTTTTAGATCCATTTACCGCAGACCCTACGGCTGTGGTTTTTAGCGATATTTTCGATATTTACAAGGGCGAACTTTACGAAAAATGCCCTCGCTCAATCGCCAAAAAGGCTATGAAATACCTAAAAGATAGCGGGCTTGGCGATGAGGCGTATTTCGGGGCTGAAAATGAATTTTTCATCTTCGATAATGTCAAAATCGTCGATAGCACAAACTGCGCTATG
The DNA here is from genome assembly GCF_027737785.1 of Campylobacter sp. JMF_06 NA1. Taxonomy (NCBI): domain Bacteria; kingdom Pseudomonadati; phylum Campylobacterota; class Epsilonproteobacteria; order Campylobacterales; family Campylobacteraceae; genus Campylobacter; species Campylobacter sp. JMF_06 NA1. Next base: position 90,265 of record NZ_JAOVUA010000002.1, on the reverse strand, counting down.
TATGAGATAGACACCGAAGAAGGCGAGTGGAACGACGATACGAACTTCTCATCAGGATACAATAGCGGTCACCGCCCACGCAAAAAAGGCGGATATTTGATGACTCAGCCAATCGATACAGCCACTGATTTAAGGGCTGAGATGATGCAGGTTTTGGAGCAAGTGGGCTTAGATGTCATGCTAGGACACCACGAAGTAGCCCAAGGCCAAAACGAAATCGGCGTGAAATTTGGCAATCTAGTCGAAATGGCTGACAATGTGCAAAAACTCAAATATGTCATCAAAATGGTAGCCCAACTAAACGGCAAAACCGCGACTTTCATGCCAAAACCACTTTATGGCGACAACGGAAATGGCATGCATGTGCATCAATCAATATGGAAAGACGGCAAAAACCTATTTTATGGCGAGGGAAATTACGCAAATTTAAGCGATTTCGCCAGATGGTATATCGGTGGCGTGCTCTCTCACGCTAGAAGTGTCGCTGCATTTACTAATGCTAGCACAAACAGCTACAAACGCCTAATCCCGGGCTTTGAGGCTCCGTCGATTTTGACATATTCTAGCCAAAACCGCTCAGCTTCTGTGCGAATTCCTTATGGCGCAGGCGAAAAGAGTGTGCGGGCTGAATTTCGCTTCCCAGATAGCACCTCAAATCCGTATTTAGCCTTCGCTGCAATGCTAATGGCAGGACTTGATGGCGTGAAAAACAAAATCGAGCCAGCAGGGCCAATGGACGAAAACTTATTTAAACTCACCCTTGATGAGATTCGCGAGCGCGGTATCGAGCAGTTCCCGCACACGCTTCGTGGCTCGCTAGAAGCGCTGATCCGCGATAGAGCGTATCTCAAAGATATTATGAGCGACGATTTTATCCAAGCTTATCAACACATGAAATTTAAAACCCAAGTTTGGCCATACGAAGCACGCCCTACTCCGTATGAGTTTAAGATGAATTTTTCGTGCTAAGGGCGCGTGGGCGAAAGTGATTTCGCCCAAATTTCAAAATTTTGAAACTCAAACTCTTTTATAACAAAAAAGAATTTTGCCTATTTTCGCTTTTTATCATTTTGATTTTTGCGCTAAATTTGGCGTTTAAATACCACGAATTTTGCGAATTTAAATCAAATTCTCGCATATTTTTACAAAGCCAAATTTTAAATTCCTACGACAAAACAAACGCCAAAGGCCGCACATACACCGTGCTAAAACTAAAATCAGGGAATTTTACGATTTATACCACGACCAAAACCGGGCGCGAATTCCCACGATTCGCGCGCGTGAGTGTGGGTATCATCACGCAAAATTTGAGTTTTTTGGATTTTGTGAAGGCTAGGTTTTATGCGCCAAATTTTAAAATTTCCGCCCCATTTTACGAAAACTCGCCCAAAACCAAAGCCATAAATTTTATTCGTTCTCAGCACGAAAACCCCCTTATAGCCGATCTTTACAGCGCGCTGTATTTCGCCACGCCCATGCCTTATGATTTGCGCCAAAACATCACGCACTGGGGGATCGCGCATATTGTTTCGATTAGCGGGTTTCATTTAGGCATTATTTTTTCATCGTTTTTTCTGATTTTTGCGCCGATTTATCGCATTTTGCAGAGGCGATTTTTCCCGTGGAGAAATCTCAAATTTGACCTTAGCGTTACGGCGATTTTGCTGATGATTGGCTATCTTTTTGTGCTGGATTTTACGCCTAGTTTTTTGCGTTCGCTGGCGATGTGCGTGGTGGGATTTTCCCTTTTGTGGCGCAATTTCGAGCTTTTAAATTTCGCCAATCTCTTCCTTAGCATTGCGCTTTTACTGGCCATTTTTCCGCATCTAGCTTTTAGCGTAGGGTTTTATTTTTCCTCCCTTGGTGTGCTTTATATTTTTTTGTATTCGCACCATTTTTGGGGCAAATTTGGCACTTTCGCAAATTTGGCGCTTTTTAATCTTTATGTCTGGTTTGCGATGAATATCGCGGTGTATTTTTTCTTTCCGCTAGCTTCATTTCAGCAACTTAGCGTGATTATCATCGGATATATTTTTGTGATTTTTTACCCTCTTAGCGTGGTTTTGCACCTGTGCGGATTGGGCGGGGTTTTTGATGAGGCTTTGATTAGTTTTTTAAATTTCACGCTTCCAAGCTTCAAGGCGCAAATTCCACTTCCACTTTTTGTGCTTGCAAATTTATGCGCTCTTGGCGCTATTCGCTCTAAAACCTGCGCCTTGATATGCCCTATTTTAGGAATTTTGCCGATATTTTTCATAACTTAAATTTTAAAATTTATTTTGAAATTTAAGCAAAATATACACCCCATCGCTGTATAATAAAAAGTTTAATTTTCATTTCATTTTAAGGGAGACATAATGTTAAAGATTCCTTACGGCAATACTTTTATCGACTTCGACGAGGGGGACGCAAATGTTTTGCGCTCTAAAATCGACGAGCTTAAAGCCGAGGGTAGCGGCCTAGAAATCGTAAAAAAAGCTATGGCGAACCCAATCGATAGCCCGCGATTGTGCGAGCTTGCCAAAGGCAAGAAAAACTGCGTCATCATCATCTCAGACCACACCCGCCCAGTGCCAAGCAAGGATATTTTGCCAAATATGTTTGCCGAGCTAAAAGAGGGAAATCCCGATATCGAAATCACGCTTTTAGTTTCCACTGGATTTCACCGCCCTACCACAGAGGCCGAGCTCCGCGCCAAACTAGGCGATGAAATTTATGAAAGCTCAAAAATCGTGGTGCATGATTGCTTCGATCCAAATTCAAACACACAAATCGGCATTTTGCCATCAGGCGCGCCGTGTGTAATCGACAAAGTAGCCGTAGAGACCGAGCTTTTGGTATCAGAGGGCTTCATCGAACCGCACTTTTTCGCTGGATTTAGTGGCGGCAGAAAGAGCGTTTTGCCTGGCGTTTGCGACAAAGTAACCGTGCTAGGAAATCACTGCTCGAAATTCATAGATAGCGAATTTGCCCGCACTGGCGTGCTAGATGGCAACCCATTGCACACAGATATGCTAGCAGCGGCGAAATTTGCCAAACTCGCCTACATCGTAAATGTCGTAATCGACGAGGATAAAAAAACGGTCGCAGCGTTTGCGGGAAATTATGTCACAGCGCACAGAGCAGGTTGCGACTTTTTGCTAAGTTACGCCAAAGTTGAGCCAAAAATGGCAGACATCGTCATCACATCAAATGGCGGCGCGCCACTTGATCAAAATTTATACCAATGCGTCAAATCAATGACCGCGGCTGAGGCTACCTGTAACCCTGGTGGCGTCATCATCGAGTGCTCATACTGCGCTGATGGACACGGTGGCGAGGGATTTTATCGCTCACTTAAAGATTGCGAAAGCGCGCAAGCCTTTTACGATCAATGTATGGCAACCCCACAAGAAAAAACAATCCCAGATCAATGGGAAAGCCAAATTCTCGCGCGCGTTTTGATCAAACACACAGTCATCATGGTAACGCGCCCTGAGATCAAAACCATGGTCGAAGATATGAAAATGAAATATGCCGCTAGCCTTGAAGAAGCCCTAGAAATGGCGCATGCGCTAGGCAAAAAGAGCCTAACTGTGATTCCAAACGGAATTTCCGTAATCGTAAAAAAATAATTTCTGCTCGGGGGCTTCGCGCCCCCTGATTTTGCTTTTTTAAAATTTAATCTCCAAAATTTATCAAATTTGTCAAATTTGTCATTGCGAGGCGACTTGTCGCCGTCATGGCAATCTACGACTTTAAAATTCCTTGCGCTGAATTTGCTGTCATTGCGAGCATAGCGAAGCAATCCAGAGAAATTCCCGCACCCTTAATTTGTCATTGCGAGAATTTTTGCGAAGCAAAAATTCTCGCAATCTACGCGCTAAAATCACCAAAACGCAAATTCCGTGTCATTGCGATAAAACGAAGTTTTCGAAGCAATCCAGGGAAATTTAAATTCAAAATTCAACCCAAATTTAGCATTGAACGATTTTTTAAATTTTAGGCGAAATTTTGAAATTCTCTGTAAGGGGGAGGGCGCGCTTTTTAGGAGACGCTACCCTCCCCCTTACCAACCCCCACCCCTGTAAAACCTTAGAAGTGGCTAAATTTAGAAAAACGAAGTTTTTCTAAATTTAGCTGGTTTAATTTTTCGTTACGGCTTCGCCGTGCTAGATTGCTTCGCTCGTTACACTCGCTCGCAATGACAAATCAAACAAAATTTACGCTCAATAGCGCATTATACACACGCCAAAATTCTCGGCGCAGTATTCCCCAGCCCTACCACAAAACAACCAAAATTTCAAAATTTAGCGAAATTTTAAGCGTTATATTAGTTTTATTCGATATAATGCGATTTCTTATTACTTGGACAGGTGGGTGAGCTGGCCGAAACCACACCCCTGCTAAGGGTGCAGCTTCTAACCGGGGCTCGAGGGTTCGAATCCCTCCCTGTCCGCCACCGATCAAAATCCCAAAATCTACCCTTTCATTACCAATTTTCTGTATAATAGGCAAATTTTATGAAAGGTGAAATCATGAAAAATATCAAACAAATCTCACACCCCCTAATCGAGCACAAACTCTCAATCCTGCGAGACAAAAAGACAGATCCGTTTCAGTTTAGAATGCTAATCGACGAGATTAGCTACCTAATGCTTTTTGAGGCAAGCAACGATTTGCGCCTAAAAGACGCGCCGATTACGACGCCTGTGGCGAAAATGACAGCAAAAAGATTAGACGAAAAGATTATGATCTGCCCTATTTTGCGCGCTGCACTTGGTATGCTGGATGCTGTCTTTAAGCTAATTCCGGATGCGAGCGTCGGGTTTTTGGGCTTTCAGCGAAATGAAGAGAGTTTGCAGGCTGAGTTTTTTTACGCAAAACTCCCGGCCGACTACAAAGAGCGCACCGCAATCATCATAGATCCGATGTTTGCCACCGGTGGCACGGCGATTGACGCGGTGAAATTCCTCAAAGAAAAGGGCGTGAAAAAGATCAAATTTATCTCTATCATCGCAGCACCTGAGGGACTAAAAAAATTCAGTGAAATCTACCCAGATGTGCCTGTATATACCGCCGCAATCGACGAGAAGCTAAACGAAAACGGCTACATCGTCCCAGGTCTAGGAGACGCTGGCGATAGGGTGTTTAATACGATGAAGTAATTAAATTTTTAGAAGAAATCATAAATTTTAACTACCAAATCTCTTCAAGCTTTCCTTAAATTTTCAAGGAAAGCTTTATATTTATATTATTTTTGAATAATCGCCAAAATTTTATACTTATAACCAACTATCTTTTAAAATTGTATCTTTGTATTTCGAAAAATCTGTTATTCGGTGGCGCTCGTTCGTTACTTCGATATAACAACAACCGCCGAATAATTCTTTAACTTTTTCTACATTATTTACCAAAACTTCATCGCTTTGCGAGACGAAAATCGACATTGGCACCGTAAGCATTGGGTTAAATTTATGATTATATGATTTTCTCTCCGCGATAAAATCGTAGTTTTGTGGGTCAAAACACGGATTAAAAAGGACCAAATCACAACAATTTTTCTCAGCAATCGCTCTGGCATAATAGCAGCCAAGCGAAGTTGCAATTATTTTAAAATCGCCTTTTTTTGGCAATTTGACGCATAAATTTTGAAAATTTATTTCGAAATCCGCCCTACTATCCCAGCCCAAAACTTCAACCTCAATCCCTAGTTTTTCGATATTTTTCGCAGTTTCAAATCCTGTCGAATTATATCCGTGGATGTAAAAATATTTTGTGGTATCGTTTTCTGGCGCACACGCTATGCCTAATTTAATTTTTCGTCTCATTTTTAGGTTTTTTGCTTTTTTTATCATTTTAATTCCTTGCAGATAAATTTTGTGTTATATATAAATTTATCCTTTAAATTTGCTAAAATTATTTTATAAAAAATTTAATTTCTCACCCAAATTTGTAACAAATCCTAAAAACGAACTAATTGCATTTGTAATTTTTATAGTCGTGTCTATATTGGCTTTTTTATTCATCTTATTTTCTTTTTCGGTCAAAGTTTCTTTAACACGACTTAATTTTTCAAATAACTCTTGCTCTTTTTCGCTTAATTTTTTAATCTTCTTTTTTGCTTCAAGTTCTTCTAATTCTTTTAAAAGCATATTTAAAAAATCATTTATTTCTATCTCAACAATTTCTTTATTTAGATGATAATCCAAGGTATTGCTAGCTGATTTTTTTAGCTTACTTTCTAAGACTATGCGAATTGCTGGATTTTCCAACACAAACTTGATTTTGCCTTTTTCTATGATTTCTGTAAATTTAACAAGATTGTCTTTGCAATTATTCAAAAAATTTACAAAAATTTCATCATAATCAGTCTCTTGCCCCATAAATTTAACTAAAATATTTGTCTTAGCCGTTTTGATGCGAGTTTGAGAAATCTTTAAAAGTCTTGAATTTTTAGCATTTGAATTTTTATCAAAAAAGTGATTTTCATCATATTTGTTTATCAGATAAATCAGATAATCATAAATATCATTTTTCGAGTAGGCATAAAGCCCACTCGATTTTATAGTATTCCAAAGTTCGTCTAGTAATTCGGTTGAATTTTTTATCGTTATATCATTATTCATTTTTTATCTCCTTTAATTTTTACGCCATGGTTTAGAGCTTATTTGGCTTCCTTTATTGTTATACACATATACCGTGCCATATTTGCCATCGCTATTTTTATCTAGAACAGAAACCGTTGTGCTAGTATAGCCAACGAGCTCTCCTAACCTAGAAAATAATCGACTTCCTTTTAGATTATAGACATACACATAATTTCCGTCTTGCACGGCCGAACCGATAAGCTCTCTTTGATTTTTTTCCTCCATTTCTTTATTTTTCCGTTCCATTTCTCTTTGATTTTTTTCTTGCATTTCTTTATTTTTTCGCTCTATTTCTTTCATTTGTTTTTTATGCATTTTTTCCATTTTTCGTTCATCATACATGTCATCATCTCGCGAAGCACTGCTAAATGAAGAATTTATTCTGCCAAAAAAAGAAAATATCGGACGCAAAATTTTTTTATAAATGATATAAAAAATTGTAACATAAAATATGGCTTTAATTCCTTCCATTATGCTTGGTGGCTCTTTTTCCGCATTTGTTTGTGTATATTCTATTTTTTCTTGTGCTACATGTGCAGATTGAGAATTTGCTTTGGTTTGTGGTTGTTGGGCAATTTGTTCTTGTATAGTTTGCTCTTGTTCGACAATTACTGCCTTTTCAATATCTTTTGTAGGCTCTTTTTCGCAATCTTTTATCGAATTTCCTGCCATAAAATTTTCATAACATAAACAATTTCCGCCGAGTTCGCAAGATTTTTTTAGATATTGAGTGGCAAATTTTGTATCTCCTTGCTTTGCAGCTATCTCGCCCAAAGCTCCGCACGCACTAGCAATGCCCTCTTCGCATAACAACATTAGTTCGTTCAGCTCATTTTTGATAGCTTCTGCCTCTTCAATATCTTGTGTAGGCTCTTTTTCGCAATCTTTTATCGGATTACCTGCCATAAAATTTTCGTAGCACGAACAATCTCCACCAAGTTCGCAAGATTTTTTCAAATATGAAATAGTAAATTTATTGTCTCCTTGACTAGTAGCTATCTCGCCGACAGCCCCACACGCACTAGCCTGCCCGTTTTCGCATAACAAAATCAACTCATTTAATCCGTTTTGGATATTTTTACCTTGAAATATATCCGATTTTATGGTAGAAACATCCGCACTTAATAAAAAAGAAAATGTGCAAAACAAAACTGACAAAAATCTCATTTTTATTCCTTATCCAAATATTTATTGCAATCAGGAATTGTGTTTTTAAATTGTTCATTTTGGTTTAAAATACAACTGATTTTACCGCCATATTTATCGGCTACGCTTGAAAAATCACAAATTTTAGTGCGGTATTCACGAGCTTTCGCCTCATTTCCAGCTTGTAAATACATACACGATGTATAAAGGCAGAAATTTTCACTTACATTTTGTTCGCAAAGCATAGCACAAGCATTTATTCCTTCGCTTCTGCAATCAGGTTCCGATACGCTCTCTTCTAATGCTTGATTTAATTCTGCACAGCCGTTAAATAACATTACGGCAACAACTAAGATAGAAAATTGAAATAATTTTTTCATAATTTTTCCTTTTTTTAAAAATTTCCCCTAATTCTACCCAATTTTCCCTAAATTTATTCAATTCGAAGTCTATAAATATTCAATACGAATAAAAAAATATTTAAAATTCAAAGAAGTTATTCATTTTGAATATTTAGGACGAAAATGGAAATTTACGAAAAAATCGCCGAGATTGCAAAAGAAAAAAATATTAGCAAAAAAGAGCTTGTCAGGCGGATTTTATCGCTCGAACCGCACCTCAACTCCACAGGCGAAATCCCTAGCGAACCCACGCTTTACAACTACCTCAACGGCAATCGTGAGCTAAAAGTCGAGCTAATCCCGTTCATCGCTCAGGCGTTAGGCGTTTTCGAGCAAGAGCTTTTCATTTGCACCGAAAATGACAAAGCGAGATTTTACAACCATTTAGCCAAAACCTACGCCACGCTCGACCCCGAATTTAGCGAACTTTTACCCTATGCTTCACCTATTTTGCTAAAACACATAAAACTACTTTTGCGCGAAAGCAAAGCCCAAACCCAAAATTTAATGCAATAACTCAAAACCCGCAAATTTCATAAATTTAAAACCAAATTTCTATCCCAAACTAATCAAATTTTTTCAATCAACTCTAATCAAATTTCGCTACAATTCGCCCCGAAAAAAGCAGGTCTGCTTAACTTATCAAAAAGGCAATTTAATGCCAAAATCAACCATACTTTTTATCATTTCAGGTGCCCTTCTTGGCCTTGGCGGAGCCGCGCTCGTGCATTATGGCAACCCCGCGAATATGGGCGTTTGCGCCGCGTGTTTCTTGCGCGATACAGCTGGTGCGCTTGGCTTTCACAGAGCGGCCGTGGTGCAATACATACGCCCAGAAATCATCGGCCTTATCATCGGCGGTTTTATCGCCTCGCTAATTAGTGGCGAGTATCGCACACTCTCGGCCTCATCGCCATTTACGAGATTTATCTTAGGGATTTTTGCGATGATTGGCTGCTTGGTGTTTTTGGGCTGTCCGTGGAGAGCGTTTTTGCGCCTAGGCGGAGGCGATATGAGCGCAATCGCTGGCGTAGTGGGGCTATTTGCCGGGGTGGCTTGTGGCAGGTTTTTTAAGGCTAGCGGATACGAGACAGAGCGCGAAAACGAGCTTTCAAAACCGCTTGGCGCAATGCCACTTATCATCGGAATTTTGCTTTTGCTAGCACTCATTAGCGGGGTGAAATTTGGCGAAAATGGCGCGATTTTTAGCTCGACTTCGGGCCCTGGTTCGCAACATGCGCCGATTTTTATCTCCCTAATCGTAGCCGTTATCATCGGCGCGGCTATGCAAAGAAGCAAATTTTGCTCCGTTGGCGCACTTTCGCGCACTTTTAACGGCGATTTTTCTATGTTTTGGGGCATAGTGGCGGTGATCGCGAGTGCCTCAATCGCAAATTTGGCGTTTGGGCAGTATAAATTCGGCTTCGAAGCTCAACCAATCGCGCATAACGAATTTATCTGGAATTTTGCTGGCATGGCATTGGCGGGGCTGTGCTTTTCGCTGTGCGAAGGCTGTCCTGGCAAACACCTAGTCCAGGCTGGAAGCGGAAACCTAAACTCTGCGATTTTCGTCGCTGGCATGGCGTGTGGCGGGGCTATCGCGCATAATTTCTCGCTAGCTAGCTCGGCTAAGGGGATTAGCGAATTCGCGCCGTATGCAGTGGCGCTTGGCTTTGCGTTTTGTGCGTATTTTGGGATTTTTAGTAGGCAAAAAGCCTAAATTTGAAATTTGGCGCGATCTAACACTCGCGCCAAATTTTTAAGAAGTTAAAATTTTAATCAATGCGAATTTCGCGGTGATTACATAGTTAAAAATTGATTGTATAAATCATCTAACAAAAAGTAGTGTTTAGGGACATTTCCGTTATAAAACGGCCCGATAGTCTCATCGTATTTTTTATCGAAATAGCCTGCTTGCGAGAGCTCGAAAATCTTTTGATCGACCAATTGTAGCATATCTCTGTTGCCCTTTTGGGTGACGACGCAGTCGAAAAATGTCTCGCCGATTTTTGGGATTGATACTTCGAAATTTAGATCTAGCACCGGCACAGAGGCGACTGAGACGATATTGTGCATATACGCGTCAGCCTCGCCACGATTGACCTTGTCGTAGCAGTCTTTGTTGTTTTGGCATGGCACTGGGGTGATATTAGGGTTTTTGCGCACCCAGACATCTGAGTTGCTCTCGCCGATGACGGCTATTCTTTTGCCCTCTAAATCCTCAATTGATTTGATACCGGCTGATCTTTTCGAAACGGTCGAGAGATTGATAGAAAAATACGGCACCGAAAAATCAGCCACTTGGGCGCGTTTTTCGTTTCTAGTGTAAGCTGCGATTAGCAAATCGACCTTGTTGTCTTTGACATAGTCTAAGCGCTCTTTTTGAGGCACGCCTACGAACTCTATCCTGCCCTCATCGCCTAAAATAGCCTTTGCGACCTCTTTTGCAAAGTCGATCTCAAAGCCCACAAATGAGCCATCGCTTTGCAATACGCTAAATGGTGCCATGTGCTCGCTCACGCCGATTCTTAAAACCTTGCTAGATTTGATTTGATCTAGCGTGTTTGCGCTGGCTACGCCAGCACCCAAGCAAGCTACGCCCGCCAATGAACAAAGAAGTTTTTTCATGATTTCCCCTTTTAAAAATACTCTTCATTATACCCCCCCCCCCTTAATTTTGCTTAAATTTGAGCAAAATTTGAATAAAAATTTAGTATTTTTGTATAAATTATCAGATTGGGATATTTTTGATAAATTTAGATAAAATTTGTAGAATTTTAAAAAGGGGCGTAAATTTAAAATTTACGCCCAAGCAAGGGATTTTGGATCGATTTTTTCTGCGCCAAAATACTTGCCATACACATCGTTGTAGATAATTCCCAAGCACTCTTTAAATCTCGGATCCTCTTCTGCGCTAATCGCGTTTAAAACAGCTGTTTTGACGCTAGCAGGGTTTTTAGGCTCACCGCTTGTGCGAAGCGCGTCCATAAATTTGTCATAAAGCTCATCAGCATGGACATAGCTCATCAAAAATTTTGCCTTTTGGTAAGCTGATTTTTCAAACGCCATATCGCCTACTAACGAAGGTTTATCTGTGAAAATAAAATTCTCACTTTTTTCAAATTTCTGCTCTTTTAGCTTTTGATCTACTAGCCCAAGCGCGCTAGCTAGCCCATATAAAATGCCAGCTGGGTGCGGAGGACAGCCGGGGATAAAGACATCGACTGGAATTACGCTTTGCGCACCGCCCCACACGGCGTAACTATCGTGGAAGATTCCGCCACTTGAACCGCACGCGCCCAAGGCTACGACGATTTTTGGCTCAGGGATAGCCTCATACGCGCGCAAAAGCGGATAATACATCTGCCTAGTAACAGGTCCAGTTACTAGCAAAATATCGGCGTGGCGCGGGTTTGCGACGAGTTTGAAGCCAAATCTCTCTGGATCCCATTGTGGAGCAAGAGTGGCGAAAATCTCGATTTCGCAACCATTACAGCTGCCGCAATCGACACGAAAAACGCTGAAACTTCGCCTAATTTGTTTTAAAAATTTTAATTTATCATCGCCGCTCATCACACAATCCTTTGATAATCATTTTCTCGCATTTTCGCTGCTGTGTTTTCGCGTTTGCAAGCAGGGCAAATTTGCGTATATTCTCTGGCTAGCTTTTTGCGATCATCGCTCATATTCGAAGACGCGATTCTACTAAGCGCGGTTTGGACAAAACGCTTCGAAGTAAAGGCCTTACCACACTGCGAGCAGTTATGCGCCTCCATAGTGCCACACACATGCAAATCAGCTCGATTGAAATTCACGCCTAGTTCAAATTTAGAGCTAAGTTTGATAGCTTTTGTAGGGCAGACCTCCTCGCAACGACCACAAAAAATGCACCTGCCAGTATCGTATCGCCACACTACTGATTTTTCATCTTCGATTTTGACGCTGATTGCGTTTGGCGGGCAAGCCACACCACAAGACGCGCAACCAATGCACAAAGCGTAGGTGTATTCTGGGCGGCCTCTGAAATTTTCACTCATTTCATACGGCGCTAACGGATAAGGCTTTGTAACAACTCCCTTTTTTTTCACTAAATCAAAAATTTTCATCTAATTTCCTTTTTGGCAAATCGCTTTAAGCTCTTTTCCGGCTAAAATTTTGCTTTTTCCGCTTTTTATATCGACTACGGTTAGCCTTTCGGTGCATGAATAGCACGGATCTAGGCTACATACGATAAGCGCAGCATCAGCGACGGTGTAGCCACGAAGCTGATGAGCTAGGGCTGGCCAGTTGCTAAATGTAGGGGCTTTGACACGCCATCTATATACCTTTTGGCTACCACTTTGCATTATCCAGTGTATATCTTCACCGCGTGGAGCTTCGATATAACCGATTGCGTAGCTGTTTGGCTTAACCCTATAATCGCTACTTACGATGATATCGCCACCTGGCATTATATCAATACACTGCCTAATCACACTAATCGCGTCTTTTGTATCGTGGTAGCGCACCTTGACTCTGCCATAGACATCGCAACTAGTTTCGGTATTTATGTTAAATTTGAGTTTTTTCGTAAATTCATCAGGGTAATCGTAGCGAACATCTCGCTTAAATCCACTAGCCCTGATTGTAGGTCCTACTGAGCCATAATCCCTACCGACCTGCGGATCTAAAACGCCAATTCCCTTCCAGCGAGACATTTGTCTTTCATCATTTATGATGACTTCCCAGACATCTTCAAATTCTTGCTCGATTTTAGAGAGCAAATTTAAAATCTCTTTTATCTCTTTGGCTCTGATATCTCGCCTCATACCGCCTACGGTTACCGTGCCGTAAGTTTTCCTGCCACCTGTTAAAATTTGGGCCAAATCGAGCGTGTATTCACGCACTCTAAATACATGCATAAATGCAGTATAGTTTCCTGTAACCTCGCACGCTAAACCGATATTTAGCAAATTTGAGTGAAGTCTTTCGACCTCTGCGCTCATTATACGGAGTGCCTGCGCGCGTTCAGGGATTTCTAGCCCCATAGCGTTTTCTGTGGCTCTTGCCATAGCGATAGAGTGCGCAAAACCGCAAATTCCGCAAACTCTCTCGGCTAAAAATGCCATTTGAGTGTAGTTCATACGATTTTCGGCTAGTTTTTCCATGCCTCTATGCTCATAATACAGCCTATAATCCGCATCTACAATCGTGTCGCCGTCACAATAAAGCCTAAAATGTCCCGGTTCATCAGCCGTGATATGAAGCGGTCCAAGCGGGATAGCTTGGGTATTTACTCCCTTTGGCTTTTTAAATTCATAATCAGGCTCTATGCTTAGTGGATCTGGACGAAATTTATAATTCATCTCATCTTTTCTAAGCGGATATAAATCTAGTGGCCAATCATCACTCATAGCAAGTCTTCTTGGATCGATTAACCCTTCCGCTCTAAGCCCAAAAAGATCAAAAGCTTCTCTTTCATACCAAACAGCAGCCTTAACGAGTGGCGTAACTGAGGGATAAACAGGATCATCAGCCGGAATTAGAGTTTTAACGGTTATAAAGCATTTCTCTTCTAATTCATCATCTTGGCTAAATTTAGAACCCTCCATAGAAAGCACATAATAAAGCGCAAAATGTTTATTTATAGACCTTTCATCATTTGCTACCATCGTCACCAACCAACCGCCGATACCATAATATAGCTTATTTACCACAGCAGGCAGGTCGTTTCTATCGACCAAAATCGTTATTTGTTTATCGGTTTGTCTAGTGGTTTCAAGTATGTTAAATTCGCTTTCGATTTGACTAATGTATAAATCACCTATCATCTTAAATCCTTTATTAAATTCACGCTCAAATCAAGCAAATTCCAGAAAAACTCAAACTTCCAAAGTCCGAAAGCGATAACAAAAAAGCCCAAAAATATAAGCGGTAAATTTTCAAACAAACTCATCTCTTTATCGTATTTTAACTCGCTTTGGTTTTTGCCAAATGAAGCTAAGAAAAAGTGTGAAAAGTCTGCTATGAAAATAACTGCTAATGCAATCGCAAAAATAATCGCTACGACATATCGCTCTGTCAAAATTGCTTGTGTAAAAGTCATAAATTCGCTTACGAAAATCGCAAAAGCCGGAACTCCAACAAGTGAGCAAATCGAAATTCCAAAAAACACGCAAGTAAGCGGTGCAGTGTATGCTAGACCGCCCATTTTGTGCATATTGTTTGTTTGGTAAATTCTCCAAGTATTTCCCGTGGTAAGGAAAGCTAGGGCTTTTGTAAGGCTGTGAGCTAGGCAATGGAAAAGTGCTGCCGCTACGCCGATTTTCCCGCCAACTCCCAAAGCAAATGCGATAACGCCCATATGAACTACGCTGTGATAAGCAAGCATGCGTTTTACATCGTGTTGAGTTACCAAGAAATACCCAGCCACATAAAGTGTAATCACGCCACTTACAAGCATAGTATCCATTACAAATTCCATGCCGACTGAATTTGCAGCGATAAAATAGTATCTAATGAGAGCTAGCATTGCGACTTTTAGCACTATACCGCTAAGCACAGCAGAAGTCGGAGATGGACCTTGCGCGTGAGCATCAGGAAGCCAAGTATGGGTTGGAACAAGACCTGCTTTTGTGCCAAATCCCACAAGAGCTAGGATAAAAATAACTTTCATCGTAAGCGGATCGATTTTTTTATCAATCAAATCTGTAAATAAAATCCCGCCACTTGAATAAAGCAAAATAGTAGCCAACATAGCAAATGCTAGACCAAGAGAGCAGACCATTACATATTTATAACCGGCTTCTACGATTTGTTTTTTCTTGTTATAAACAACCATAAAAACACTACTTAGCGTTGTCGCTTCGACCGCTGCCCACATAATAGCAATATCATTTGCCACAGCAGATAGTATCATAGCAAATGTCGTGATATAGGCTAAAACTAGCATTTTTTTGATTTTTTTAGGACTTTCATCTCTCCAACCAAGATAAGTAGGAAAATATAGCGTTACCAAAGTCCCTGTAATGCCGATGATTGTCAGATAAATTCCACCCAAGCTATCTAAAAACAGCATTTTATTTAGTGCGAAAAGCGGCGAATATCCTATAAGCGAAATAGCTTTAAAAATAACCGCACAAATAATTAGCGCAAAGACCAAATTCGCGACTTTTATCTTGTTATCAGGCACGAAATAAATCAACGCCGCAAATATTAACGGCAAAATAAGCAATAAACATATTATCATACTCAACCCTTTAACTCGCTGGCTAAATTCGTATTTTGGCTACCAAAGACCTCTTTGTATCTAACCGCCAAAATAGCCATAATCGCAATTCCAAACACAGCGTCGCTTAAAATTCCAAGCTCGACTAGCGAACTAGCATTACAAGCGTTTGTGGCTAAATTTAGATGAACCGCATTTTCTATCAAACAATAAGCCAAAATTTGTTTTAAAAACGACCTTCTTAAAATAAATCCGCAAACCCCAATCCAAAATGTAAAAATCGCAGCGCAAATGACAAATTCATTTTGAATAATTGCAAATTTCATAAAGATTGGCGTCAAAAGATAAGCTAGCCCAATCGAAAAAGCAAAAGCTATCACAGGCGATAAGAAAAATCCTGTGTATGGGTCGTTTTCGTGCTTTTCATCGATTCTAATAAGGGTAAAGAAAAGTATCGCAGGCACCAAAATCACCTTGGTAATGACCGCGATTATCGCCCACGAATACAGCTCGCCAGCTCCAAATTTGGCCGCCATGATAAAAAATAGCGTCACCAAACAAAGGGTATTTAACGCATAAAGAGAAATTGAAATTTTATAATCCCTAAACGAAAATACCGCCAAAGAAATCATCATTAAAAGTATTGCAAACACTTCCATATCAAACCCCCGCAGCAAACAAAATTACGCTTAAAACGCCAAGTCCTAGCATCCACGAAGCGTTTAATTTCAAAGTCGAAAGCATTGCATACCTAGGACCGAAGTTATCGATTAACACAGCAGCCGTTGTGGCAAATTCGACCAAAATCACCGTAAAAATGCAATCTAGTAGTAAATTATTAAACCCAAAAGGGATAAAAATTTTAACAAATAGGCAAATTACGGCAAATTGTTTTAGCATAGCTCCAATGTCGATGAGCGCCAAATCTCTACCGCTAAATTCAGCCACGACGCCTTCTTGAACCTCTTGTTCTGCTTCTGCTATATCAAAAGGCTTTCTTGACATTTCGATATAAACAGACCATAACAATACGATTCCTGCTATTATAAATGAAATTTTAAATCCAACTTCGCCGTTAATGACCGCATTATGAATAGTGGTTAAATTTGTAGTCCCAAACATTACACAAACCACAATCAAACCGCAAATCATAATAGGCTCAGCATAAAGGGCTAGCATATTTTCTCTGTTTGCGCCGATTGCCGCAAATGGGTTAAGGCTATCAAATGCCGCTAAATTTAGAATAACCCTAAATGCGACCAGCAGATACACGATAACAATCAAATCTGAAATGCTCTCACACCTAGCAGCAGTTAGCATTACCAAAAATGCTCCGATTGCCACGAGCAAATACGGCGTCCATTTAAAGACAAAATGGGCTGAATTTGGAGCTGTTCGCTTTCTGCGCAAAAGTTTTAACAAATCATAATAAGTTTGCCAAATCGGCGGTCCTTGGCGAGACTGGATTTTTGCACGCAAACTTCGACAAATACCGTCAAATAGTGGCATCAAGGCAAGAGCTAAAAGTAGTTGTAATATCATAGTTTGCCTCCAAAAAAGTAAAATATTCCCACGCCTAAAATGCCAAGATAAAGCACCATATAAAATGCGTAAGTCGCACTCTTGCCGTTTTGCATAATGGCGATTTTATCGGCTATTTTCATATTTATATCAATTATAGGCTTATAGATATACTCCATAAAAACATCTTTTACGATAATACTATAAGAGCTACCTTTTTTGCGCATTTTTATGCACATAAATTTAGCCAAAACTCGCCTTAAATCACCCACGGCTGTGTTTGAATTTGGCAAGAAATCGTTGCTGAATTTAAATCCGTTCGCCCACGGATCGCTTAGTTTTGGTTTATCAAAAGGCGATTTGAAAACTAGCAAAATCACAAATGGCAAGATTAACATAGCAATCAAACATAGCCAAAGTAGCGAAAATGATAGCGTCGCTCCACTATCTGCCACTGGCATAAATGACCAAATTTTGCTTACAAACATAGGCGATGAAAGAGCCAAAATCACGCAGAAAAGTGCCAAAATCACCATAGGCACGAGCGAGAAAATCGAAGCCTCCCTATACTCGCCTTTGGCTTTGCCACTAAATATTAATCCGTAAAATTTAACAAAGGCAAACGCACAAAGCACGCCAGCTAGCGTCAAACCGATAGTTGAAAGCGCAAAAACTAATCTTGAAATTCCAGGATCTGTTTTTGATAAAAGCGCTTTATATATCAGCCACTCGCTCGCAAAGCCGTTAAATAGCGGAATTGCGACTATGCTTAACACAGCTATTAGCGAACAAAACGCAGTGATTGGCATAAATTTGGCCAAACCACCCAAAGAGTTGATTTTTAGCTTTTTGCTTGCATTGTAGATATTTCCAGCAGCAAAGAACAAAACAGCCTTAAACACGCTGTGATTTAAGCTATGTAAAATCGCACCAGCCAAACCAAAGGCTGCCAAAATATTATTTGCAGTAGCAAGCCCATAAAGTCCAGCACCAAGTGCTAGCAAAATAATTCCCATATTTTCGACAGAACTATATGCGATTAGTTTTTTATACTCGTTTTGAAGCGCAGCAAAAATGATACCCCAAACAGCACCAAATGCGCCCAAAATCATCATAGCTAAGGCAAAAGAGGCAGGAATTTTGGCAATCAACATAAATTTAATCAAACCAAAAATCGCGACCTTACTCATCGCGGAACTAAATAACGCTGAGACATTTGAATTTGCAAGAGGATATGCTAGTGGGCTCCACACATGAAACGGCGCAAGACCAGCCTTCGTGCCAAATCCGATAAAAAGCAAAATGCAAATAAATAAAGATGAAGTATTGAAATTCCAGTCGCTAAAATGCAAACTTCCAGCACTATGCGCCATAATCAAAAACGCTATAACGATACAAAACGCGCCCACTTGCGCCACGCCAAGATATAGCATAACTGTGAAATTCGAACTTGGAGTGTCGTTGAATTTGAGCATTAGCGCAGAAACTAGCGTCATTAACTCCCATAAAACCACGAATCCAAAGACATCGTTGCTACTAATAACCATTAGCATGCTTAGCATAAAAAAGCTAAAAAGCGCAGATTTTACAGCGAAATTCAGCTTGAAATTTTGCAAATATCCAAGCGAATAAATTGCACTCATCGCGCCTATAAAACATACTATAAAACTAAAAAATGCACCCAAAGGCGTTAGCAAAAAGCTTGGTTCAAACAAAAATCCCCTAAGCACAAATTCGCTACTTCCATGCAGTTGCGATAGGAAATACAGCGCGCCCACTACCGAAATAGCGGCATTTGAAATAAATCCAAAATACAAAGCAGTCTTTTGCGAATTATAAAGAGCTAAGCTGATAACGCCTATTAATAAGTATGAAATAAAAATAAATTCAAGCATTGTCATCCTTATTATCGTTAGATTTCAAATTCGGATTTTTTGCCCCTTTGCTCTCTTTTTTCGGTTTAGAGGCTACTTTTTGCGGTTTTATCTCATCGCTAGGCTTTGGCTCGGTTTTTGGCTCAGCTTTGACTTCCGCTTTTGGCTCGGTTTTTGCTTCAACCTTTTGAGAAGCCAGTTTTTGGGCCACTTTCTCATCTGGTGCAGGAGTTAGGGCAGGAGCTGTTTGTGGGGCTAGTTTTTCAGCCGGTTTTTGGGCTGGCGCACTCTGTGGCGCAGACGCCGTGTCAGGAGCCGCTTTTTCAGCTGGTTTTTCAGCCACGCTCGCTTCTGGCGCAGGTTTTGGCGCAGGTGGAGCCACGAACTCGCTTAAATCAACATCTCTATCGCTGATAGCCTTGATGAAATTTTGCATATTTTCCGTATTTTTGAGTTTTTTTCCGATTTTATGCTCTGAATTTGAATCTAGCATTATAATCGCACCTTTTGGACAGGCTTCGACACAGGCCGAACCTTCTTCTCTACCATCACAAATATCGCATTTGACAGCGAGACTTGGAAATCCCGGTTGGCTAAGATAGTTCGCGTCTTTTTCGACTCCAAAAACACCAGTGCTATCTAATGAGACGGCGCCATACGGACAGGCTACGGTGCAAAGCCCACAGCCGACGCATAAATGCTCATTGAGATGGACAAAATCTGTTAAATTTT
Source organism: Campylobacter sp. JMF_06 NA1 (assembly GCF_027737785.1). NCBI lineage: Bacteria > Pseudomonadati > Campylobacterota > Epsilonproteobacteria > Campylobacterales > Campylobacteraceae > Campylobacter > Campylobacter sp. JMF_06 NA1. Next base: position 70,755 of record NZ_JAOVUA010000002.1, on the reverse strand, counting down.
GCAAAGCACCGCTTGGGCAAACTACGGCACATGGAGCATCGTCGCATTGGCGACATTGGTTTGTAGAAGAAGTTTTTTCTACTTTGAATACTCTAATGCGTGTAATTCCTAGTTTGCCGCGTTTTATAGATTCTTTAACACAAGCCTTCTCGCACGCCTTACAACCTATGCAAAGCTCCGGATTTGTGATTACAATTTGATGAATTTTACTCACACGACAGCCTTTTCAAAGAAATCTGATAATTGACATGTAAATTTATCAAAATTCGTCTAAATTTAGGTTGAAAAATTATTTATTATTAAAATTTTATTAATATGAAACTAAAATTTAACTACCAAATTTCAAAATTTTAAAATTTCGGTGTGAAAAATGTGTCGTCGTGGATGTTGTTAAACGCGCTTTCTAAGCTGATAAAAAATTTCGGGTGAGCCTTTTCATACTGGGCTAAAAGTTCCTTTGTCGCAGCTCTGGCGATTGGTTCCTTGCCGCCGTATTGGCGGGCTGGACAGCTCTCCTCCTCGTTCATCACGGGCAAGGCGTTGTTTTGCGCACAGGCACTTAGCTGGCGCTCCCTGCATAAAATCAACGGGCGAATTATAATTAGTCCATTTTCGGCGGTATATCTAGGAGCTAGCGTGCGAAGTGCGCCATTGTAGGTGAAATTCATAAAAAAACTCTCCGCAGCGTCGTCTAAATGGTGTGCTATGGCGATTTTGTTAAATCCGTTTTCGAGTGCGTATGTGTAGAGATAGCCTCTGCGCATGCGCGAGCAAAAACTGCAAAATGTGGTGTTTGCGCGGATTTTTTCCTTGCCAAATTCGAAAATTTTGGTTTCAATGATACGATATGGGATTTCGTGTTTGTTAAAATGCGCTGAAATTTCGCTCAAATTTTCGCCTATGCCGTAGCTTATCGTTACGGCCTCGAACTCCCATTTTAGCGGGCTTACACTTTGGAAATGCTTCAAAATGTGTGCCAAAGACATGCTATCTTTGCCACCACTAAGTCCGAGCAAAATTTTATCACCCTCTTCGAACATTTTGTATTTTGCGTTGGTTTGACCGACCACGCGCAAAAGTTTTTTGGAGATATTTATCAAAGAAGTTCGACCATTTTTAGGGCTAAATTCGCGCTGATTTTCGCGCTTTTTACGACAAATTCGTCGAAATCAAACTCAGCCTTGTTTCCAGCCTCGTCGCTAATGGCTCTTAACACGCAAAAGCCAACACCTAGCGCATGACAAACCTGCGCCACGCTAGCGCCCTCCATTTCGACCGCGCTCGCGTCGAATTCGGCTTTAATCCAAGCTTTGCGCGCCTCTTCGCATACGAATTGATCGCCACTTGCGATAATGCCTGATTTTAAATTTAGCCCCAATTCCCTTGCCGCGCGCTGTGCGATTTCGTTAAGATTCGCGTCAGTATCCACAAAAATCGGGCTTCCTGGCACAAATCCGTGCGGATGACCAAAGGCAGTGATATCCAAATCATGCTGGACTAGGCGGGTAGCGTATAAAATTTCGCCGATTTTCAAACCCTCTTTAAGCGCGCCTGCAACGCCCGTGAAAATAAGCTTCTCCGCGCCAAATTTTTCTATCATCAGCGTGGCAGTAAGGGTAGAATTTACCTTGCCGATTTTTGAGTAAGCGATGATAAGCTCGTGCGCGCCGAATTTCGCAAGGTAGAATTCGTTGTTTGCATAATCAATCTTTTTGGCGTCTAAATTCGCCAAAAGTGGCTCTATTTCCTCTGGCATTGCGCCTAAAATTGCGATTTTCAAGCGTTTTCCTTTACGAATTTTACAAATTCTTCTAGCGAGCTTAAATTTGAAATGCTAAAAGTCGGTTTGTCGGTGATTTTTTTGTTTATCCCTTTTAGCACGCTTGCGCCAAATTCGACGAAGCAATCCACGCTATTTTCGTAGTTTTTCACGCTGTGTTTGTATAGCACTGGGCTGATTAGTTGCGCTTTTAAAAGCCCTAGGGCTTCACTTTTTGTGCTATAAATTTTAGCTGTTGCATTGGCTACGACTGGGGCGAAACTCTCATTTAGCGCAGGCTCTAAATGGCTCACAAGCTCGTCGCTTGCGCTTTGAAGCATTGGGCAGTGGCTAGCTACGCTCATATTAAGCAACATTGCGCGCTTTGCGCCAGCTTCTTTAAATTTAGCTTCCAAACTCGCCAAATCATCGCGGTTGCCAGCCACGACGATTTGTCCGTCGCAGTTGAAATTCGCAGCCCAAACCTGCTTGCCCTGCGCCCTAGCCTCGTCGCAAATAGCGCAAACTACCTCATCGCTAAGGGCCAAAACCACCATCATACCGGCATTTTTGCCCTCGCAAGCATTTTGCATTAATTTCCCGCGGATATTTACAAGCCTTAAAATTTCCTTTGCCTCAATCGCGCCAGCAGCACCAAGCGCGCTAAACTCGCCAAGCGAGTGTCCTAGCAAAAACTCAGGCGAAATTTTAATCTGCTCATTTAGCGCCAAAACACACATCATCGAATTTAGCGCGATTGCTGGCTGAGTAAATTCAGAAATATCAAGTTTGTCATTTGCCTCAAAAAGCAAATTTGCAAAATCGATTTTAGTATGCGCACTAGCAGTGTCCAAAAGCTCTTTTGCGCTGGCAAAATTTTCGTAAATTTCTCTGCCCATACCCACGCTTTGTGAGCCTTGACCCGGGAAAATAAATGCGTATTTCATATCTTAGTCCTCGTGGTGATGACCGTGTCCGCCGCAGCACTCATGATCACCATGGTGGTGGTGTCCATGCCCGCCACAACACTCGTGATCTCCGTGGTGGTGATGACCGTGTCCGCCGCAGCACTCGTGGTCTTCGCCATGATGATGTCCGTGTCCGCCACAACCACAAGTATGCTCGCCCTCAGGCACGCCTGTCATTAGCTCGTCTTCGCTCGGCTCGCGGTTTTCGACGACTTTGACATTAAATTCTAACTCTTTGCCTGCAAATGGGTGGTTAAAGTCGATTGTAACATCTTCTTCGCCGATTGCTTTGACGATTACGCGGGTTGTCGCGCCGTCTTCTGCCTGACCGAAAAGCTCCATGCCTACGACCAAATCAATACCTGCAAATTCCTCTTTTGGCAAAATTTGGATAGCGTTTTCGTTGTATTCGCCAACGCCGTCACTTGGTGAAATTCTAACAATTTTGCTCTCTCCCTCGCCTAGGCTTAGAACTTCATCTTCTAGTTTTTGGATAATTTGCTCTTTGCCAGTGATGAAGGCAATCGGATTTGCGTTGAAATTTGACTCTAAAATTTCGCCTGAATTTGCGTCTTTTAGCTCATAATACATTTTTATAACTCTGTTTTGCGCCATAAAATTCTCCTTAAATTAAAATTTATCAAATTTTGATTTTAGCGTGTTGGTGCAGCTTTGGCCTCTTTTGAATCAGGGTAAGATGATTTTAGAGCGTTGTAAAATTTCGTTCCGCTTGCGCTATCCCCGATTTTATCGAAGCTAATTGCTGTGTGATATAAAAGTCTTGGTGTGTAGTCTTGTTTTTGATTGTGCGAAATGCTCTTTTTGTAGTAATTAATCGCGTCCCCGTAAGAGCCCGAAAAATACGCCACTTCGCCTAACATATAATTTGATCTTGCTGGTTGATAATTTTTGCTAGCAAGGTAAGCGTAGCGCTCTTTGGCGCCTGCATAGTCTTTTTTCTTAAATAATTCCTCTGCCTCTTTTGCGATTGAAGCATTGTCTTTGGCGCTAAAATTTGATTTATTTGTGGTAGTTGCACTAGCGCCCTTGGCACTTTGAGCGCCAGTATTTTTGCTTATTTCAGCGTTTTTTTTTACGCTTGAATTTCCAAGTTTTGCATTAATTTCAGAAATTTGAGATTTTAGCCATGCGATATCTTTTTTCATCTGATCTAGCTCGCTACTGCCGTTACTGCGACCAGTCGTGCGAATCTCTAAATCAGCCACTCTGCTTTCTAAATTTGAAACTTTTTCATTAGCTCCTTCTACGACAGTGCGCAAACCCTCCATGTTTTCATTAACACTATTTAGGTTGTTTTGCATATCATTTACTTTTTTACGATTGTCGCGTAAGAATTGCTCGTTTTCTGTCAGACCATAAGAGCTGTCTGAACCGATATTGCCAGCATCAAATGCCGAAACTTCTGCATGTAAAAAAGCTGTAACGCCAAGAAGCGCCACAGCTAAATTTGATTTGAAACTCAAATTAGAAACCTACTTTGAATTCGTCGCGTCTGTTTTGAGCGTCGCACTCTTTTGTGCCATTTTTGCATACTGTGTTGCTCTCGCCGTAGCTAACAACTGATAGTCTGTCGCCATTTACGCCTTGTGCAACCAATGCATCTTTTGCAGCTTTTGCTCTTTTTAGACCAAGAGCGTAGTTGTATTCATCTGTGCCCCACTCATCGCAGTTACCTTCAACTTTAACAGTTAAAGCCTCTGCGCCAGCTTGGTTGAATAAAGCTGCGTTGTTGTTGATTGTACCTTGTTGATCAGCGCGGATATTAAATCTATCGAAATCAAAATATACATTGCCAACTTCGCTTTGAATTTGAGCAGCTAATGCAGCCAATCTGTCAGCATCGCTTAAATTTGAATCTACCTCTGGATTCTTTTTAGAACAACCGCTCAAAAGTAGAGCAGCAACTGCAACTGAAGTTAAAACTAAATGTTTCATACTTATCCTTTCAAAAAAAATTACAAGATTATAGCATAAAAATATTTAAAATTACCAATCAACCGATTGAATTTGACCGATTTTTAATGGAAATTGAAAACTTTTATTCTCATTTACACGGATAATTCCTACTGAACTTCCACCGCCTGCTTGTTTGATATACATAACACTGCCGCCGTCGCTAGAAAATCTAGGGAACATATTTTTGCCACCAGATGTTAGCTGGCGAATCATATCTGTTTGAGTTGAGATCATATAGATATTAAAGCTACCAGATCCGTCGCGACTAGAATAGACTATATAATTTCCATTTGTGCTAATTGAGTTGTTATTTTTGCCGTGATATACCATTTGTGTTACATTTCCACCATTTATGCTAGTGGCAAAAATATTTGGATACCCAAGTCTATCGCTTACGAAAGCTACCCTTGAATCGCCGTCGATGAAATTTCCATTTACATCGATTCCAGGGTAATCTGTAATCTGTCTAGCTGAACCTGAGCCTACATCATATAAATAAATATCTGGTTGGTCTTTTGGTGCGTTTGTGATTAGAAGTTTGCGACCATCAGAGCTTACATCGCCTACGATTGTCATACCTTTACCTGTGAAAATTTTACTTTTTGAGCCGTTTGAAAGGTTGTATTTATAAATCGCAGGGGTATTTTGATTCACATAGTAAGTATAGTAAAACTCATTTTGTGCCGCACTCGCCCATTTAGGGAAGATGTTTAATCCACCACGCAAAACTACCTTTTGGTATGTCAGCGTATAATCAGCCACCATAATCTCACTCTCTTTTGTCGAAGTATATCGAGAGAGCAAAATCATCTCTTTCATCCAATCCACATCAGAATATCCTAGCTCTTTTACGATTTCAGAAACTGCCATGTGAGCCAAAAATGGGTATTTCTCGGCGTTTGAGAGAGAAAAGCTTTTCTCATACATTACTCTACCAGTCCCAGCCTCGATGACTTTGGCCTTTAAATTCATAGGTGATGTTTTGTCGCTAACTGCGTATCTTACGATAAGCGCAGCCCCTAGCTCGCCTAAATTTGAATTAGCGTCCCCGTTATAATCGCTCACCAAATACTCGTCGCTAACATCGAAAGTAGCGCCAACCTTTAAATCCCCTACCATGAGTTTAAAAAATTTGTTATTAAACTCAGCGTTTGAAAGATTTGATGCATTTTGAACGACAATTCTTGGCAGGCTTACGCCCTCGTTTGTAATCGTAGTCGTCGCATCTGCCGCAAAAACAGCCATACAAAATGCAAAAATCAACATTAAATTTTTCATTATCTCTCCTTGCAAAATTTTAAAAAAATGCAATTGTAGTAAAAATTTGTAAATTAAAATTTATTTCTAACTACATCGTTTAAATTTATCTCATAAATAAAAGGCTTCCCGTCAGGCGATTTTGGGAAATTTTGCATTTCCAAATTTCCTAGGAAATCTCTTAGTTTTTGGTTAAATTCGGTATTTGCTCCAAGTCTTTTGATCTGATAATCGCTAATCCTGCCGTCTCCACCAAAGGTTACAACGACGGTGGAATCGTCATTGACAGTGGTTGCGTATTTGCTCCAAAGGCGTTGGAGGATTTTGTTTATCTTGCCACGATATGCGTCGTATTCGCCAGTAAGCTGAGTTTTGCCAGTAACGACATTTGATTTTACTAGCGCGTTGCGCGAAGTCGCCTGATTTTTCGCCTTGGTTTGGGTTTGTTTATCTGATTTTTTGCTACTTTGCACAGCGTCGTTTTTCGATACACTCTCGCTTAGCTTTTTGTTATCTTTCGTAGTATCAGAAAACAGATCGTTCAAATTTGGCTCAGGCTCTTTTTTAGCCTCTTCTTTTGGCTTTGGCTCTTCTGGCTTTTTCTCCGGGATTGGTTCTGGCTCAGGCTCTGGTTTTGGCTCCTCTTTTTTTACCTCCTCTTTTGCTGGCTCTGGTTTTGGCGCAGGTGGTGGAGGTGGGGTAGTAACCTCAGTGGTTGTTTTTAGAGTTTCTTCTTCGACTGGCTTTTCTTCTTGCTCGTGTTGGTCGCCCTCTTTGTCCTCTTCGGCGATATTTGGGGCTGTTGGTATCGGCGAATCGTCAAAATCTATTGGGATTGCGATATCCATAATCGCGCCCAAATCATCGGTATATTTTTTCGCTTTATTTTTGTATTCTGAAATTTGATAAAGAAAAATAGCAAGCAAGCTAAAATATAGAGCCAAAGCGATTAGAAATGATCTAAAATTATCATATCTAACCCCGGTGAAATTTGAATATCTAGCCATTTGTTTGAAGCACAACCTTATTAAAACCAGCTTGTTTTAGCGTCTTTAAAACAAACATTACATTATCATAAATGATTTTTTTATCGGCTTGGATATAAACTGGCTTATCCACAGCGTATTTGCCGCTACTTTTGATGAGTTGCAAATTATCTGGAAATTCAGCCAAACTCATAGTGCTAGTGTCGATATAAATTTTACTATCTGCATCTACACGCACGAGCATAAATTCGGCTGTATTTTGCGATGAAGCCGATTTCGAACCGCTTGGAAGCTCGATTCTCTCATCATAAATAATCGCAGTTTGCGCCACCATTAAAATAGCGAGCAAAACCAGCATAATATCGACAAGCGGAGTTATATTTAATTCAGGATTTTCATCGAAATTATACATACAACTCTACTTTGCGCCTGCTTTATGAAGCAAGATATCAGATGTGCGGTTTATAATGCTTGTAACCTCATAAGCTTTACGCTTAATAAGTAAAGCAAAAGTATATGCAGGAATAGCGACGAAAATTCCACAACCTGTCGCAACCAAAGCCTCGCTAATGGCTGGTGCGATAGTATCTATTCCTGAATTTCCGCCCCCTAGCTTTGAAAATGTATCCAAAATACTAACAACCGTTCCAAAAAGCCCTATAAATGGCGATGTCGAAGCGATGATAGAAAGCCAAGTTAGCCCACTAGTAGCGTCGCGCTCAGCCTTGCTTTTATAGACATTTAGGGCCTCTTTGGTCGTTCGCTCGGGAGTAATTTTTTGAAAAATCGATCCAGAAAGTGCAATCTTGCCACCCATTAAAAGCGATTCTAGCGCCTTTGTTTCTTTGACTTGCCATGCACTAAGCCCTGCGTAGCGCGAAATTAAAATGGTAAATGTAACTATAAAATATATCGAAAGCCAAGAAAGCACAAATATCGTAATAAATGTGCTTCTTGTAAAATAACTTAAAATAAGATCCAACATACTTATTTTTGCCTTGCAAATTCATCAACTCTGGCCATGATAGCAGAGGTAGCCATAGTATCTGTGCTGATAGAATTTAGCAATTCTTTGGCTTTTTGCAACGATTTTGCGACAGCATTTTCGCTATCGCCACCTATCGCCACAGCCTGAGTTGCCAAAATAGTGGTTTTTTCCTCATCGACTTTTAAAAATCCACCATTTACTATGACTAATTGCTTTTTGCCCTCTTTATCTACAATCTCAACGATACCACCCTCGTTGCCGTTTTTCAGACCAGTCAGCAAGGTAGAGTGTCCAGGCAAAACACCAAGTTCGCCGGTTTGACCTGGAAGTTGGACAGACGCAACTTCGCCAGAGAATACCAAACCCTCTGGCGTAACGATTTCTAATAGTAAAAATTTATTCATAGCAGATTCCTATGCCTTCATTTTTTCGGCTTTTGCCACTACCTCGTCAATATTTCCTACCATATAGAAAGCATTTTCAGGTAAATCATCATATTTACCCTCTAAAATTCCCTTAAATCCAGCGATAGTCTCTTCAAGGCTGATATATTTACCAGGGCTTCCTGTGAAAACTTCGGCGACAAAGAAAGGTTGTGAAAGATAACGCTCGACCTTTCTAGCTCTATCGACCACAAGTTTATCCTCTTCGCTAAGCTCGTCCATACCCAAAATTGCGATAATATCTTGCAAATCTTTGTATTTTTGAAGCACAGCTTGAACGCCACGAGCTACCTTGTAATGCTCTTCGCCGATGATTTGCGGATCAAGCATTCTTGAAGTTGAATCAAGTGGATCAACCGCAGGATAAATTCCTTTTTCTGCAATCGCTCTGTTTAGAACGGTTGTCGCATCAAGGTGAGCAAAAACCGTTGCAGGAGCAGGGTCTGTAAGGTCATCAGCTGGAACATAAACAGCTTGAACTGATGTAATTGAGCCTTTTTTAGTCGATGTAATACGCTCTTGAAGTTTTCCCATTTCGCTTGCCAAAGTCGGTTGGTAACCAACGGCACTTGGAATTCGTCCTAGAAGCGCTGACATCTCTGAACCTGATTGAGAAAATCTAAAAATGTTATCGATAAACATCAAAACATCTAGTCCTAGCTCATCACGGAAATACTCAGCCATTGTAAGACCTGTCAAAGCAATTCTATTTCTTGCTCCCGGTGGTTCGTTCATTTGACCATAGGTTAAGGCAACTTTATCCAAAACGCCCGATTCCTTCATTTCGTTATAAAGGTCGTTTCCCTCTCTTGTTCGCTCGCCAACGCCCGCAAATACAGAGTAACCGCTGTGTTTGAAAGCAACATTGTGAATTAGCTCCATAATAATAACGGTTTTACCAACACCGGCACCGCCAAATAGACCAACTTTTCCACCTTTTGCATAAGGAGCTAGCAAATCAACAACTTTAATACCAGTTTCGAAAATTTCGCTTTTTGTGCTTTGGTTTTCAAAGCTTGGCGGATCTCTGTGGATTGACCAGCGAGTTTCGAAATTTTCCTCTTCACCTTCGTCAATCAAATCGCCTGTAACATTAAAAATTCTACCCAAAACTTTTTCGCCAACTGGAACGCTAATAGGCGCACCAAGTGCCTCAGCCTCCAAACCACGGCGCAAACCATCACTCATATCCATAGCGATTGTTCTTACGCGGTTATCACCTAAGTGAGCTGCAACTTCTAAAATTAATCTTTTTGATTCGCCTTCGACATCGTATTTGACTTCGATAGCTTCGTTAATTTTAGGTAAGTAGTCATTGAAATCAACATCAACGACAGGACCCATTACCTGAGAAATTATTCCCTTCATTAATTCTCCTTTCATTTATTATTTCATTGATTCTACACCGCTGATAATCTCTATCAGCTCAGTAGTAATAGAACTTTGTCTAGCTTTATTATATGCCAAATTTAGCTGAGCGACACGCTCTTTTGCGTTGTTTGTCGCGTTTTCCATAGCATTCATTCTAGAACAATGTTCTGCTGCAAGTGAATCTATCAGAGCATAATACATACTATAACTCAAATAGCTTTGCACCAAATTCATCATCAAAATTTCTTCATCTTCTGGATACTGAACTTCTACTTCCATTACAGAACCAGTTTTAAAAGCACTCTCATCAATCTCTGGCTGTCCAATAGGCACGAGGGTAGAAACTCTCATTTCTTGCGAAATCATATTCAAATATCCATTGTGGATAAGAACGATCTTATCAGTTTTGCCCTCTCTAAAATCAGCAACCGCAGCATTTACGATATCATTAGCCTTCTCAGGATTTGGCGATGAGCTTACGCCAACATATCTTTCTAAAAGCTCGACACCTTGGAAGTTAAAATACTCAATGCCTTTTTTGCCCACAGCTCTTAGGCGAACTTTTACATTTTTCGCTTTATACTCTTCGATTAGGGCTTTTACTTGTTTAATGGTATTGATATTAAAACCACCGCAAAGTCCCTTATCTGCTGTGATAAAAAGCAAATCAACAACTTTGACTTCTCTGCTTGTGTTAAAAATTTTTAGCTTATCATCATCACCTACGCTAGCAGCTACATAGTCTTTGATTCGTGCTGAAATTTCGCCAAGAACATCGTTGATCTTCACAGCATAAGCACGAGAGCGCATAGCAGCTTCTTTGGTATTTTTAAGCTTTACATTAGAAACAAGCTTCATAGCTTTTGTTGTTTTTTCTGTATTTTTTACGCTTTTTATCTTTAACTTAATATCTTTTAAATTTGCCATTTTTTAGCCTTATTATGCCGAAAATGTCGCTTTAAAGTCATTTAATGCTTTTGCCAAATTTTCTTCTAAATCTTTTTCCAAAGTCTTTTTGGTTCTGATTTGCTCGAAAATTTCAGGGTATTTAGCCTCGATAAATGGATAAAGCTCAGCTTCAAATTTGCCGATTGCGCTTGGTGCGACATCATCTAAATATCCCTTGCTACCTGCAAAAATAATGACGATTTGATTTTCAACTGGAAGCGGGCTATAAGGTGGTTGTTTTAGGATTTCAACCATTCTTTGACCGCGGTCTAGTTGTTTTCTACTGCTTTCGTCCAAATCGCTTGCAAATTGTGCAAACGCTTGAAGTTCGCGGTATTGAGCAAGGTCAAGGCGAAGTGTGCCTGAAACTTTTTTAATCGCTTTGATTTGCGCTGAACCACCAACACGGCTAACTGAGAGGCCAACATTGATCGCAGGGCGGATACCTGAGTTAAATAGACCTGATTCAAGGAAAATTTGACCATCAGTAATCGAAATAACATTTGTAGGGATATATGCTGAAACATCGCCTGCTTGTGTTTCGATAATAGGAAGCGCTGTTAAGCTACCAGCACCTAGCGCATCACTTAGCTTACTAGCTCTTTCAAGTAAGCGAGAGTGTAGATAGAAAACATCGCCCGGATAAGCCTCACGACCTGGTGGTCTTCTTAAAATCAATGACATTTCGCGGTATGCAACAGCGTGTTTGCTTAAATCATCATAAATAATCAAAGCATGGCGTGAGTTATCTCTGAAATACTCGCCCATTGTGCAGCCTGAATATGGGGCTAGGTATTGAAGCGCAGCGGCCTCGCTAGCACCAGCTGAAACTACGATAGTGTATTCCATAGCGCCGTATTCTTCTAGTTTTTTAACGACTTGTGCTACGGTTGATTGTTTTTGACCGATAGCGACATAGATACAAACGACATCTTGACCTTTTTGGTTGATGATAGTATCAACTGCAACGGTTGTTTTACCTGTTTGTCTATCGCCGATGATTAGCTCTCTTTGACCTCTACCGATTGGAACAAGGGCGTCGATCGCTTTAAGACCTGTTTGAAGTGGCTCATGAACTGATTTTCTAGCCATAATGCCTTTTGCTTTTTCTTCAACGAATCTTGTTGTATTTGTATCGATTGGGCCTTTGCCGTCAATCGGCTCGCCAAGGGCATTTACAACGCGTCCTATTAGCGCGTCGCCTACTGGAACACGCAAAAGTTTGCCAAGTCTTTTTGCGCTACTTCCTTCATTGATACCGCTTGTATCGCCCAAAATAACGACACCGACACTGCTTTCTTCCAAATTCAGCGCAATACCGCGAGAGCCGTTTTCAAACTCAACCATTTCATTAGCCATAACATTTTTTAGGCCATAAACATTAGCGACACCGTCAGCAACAGATACAACCTTACCTGTCTCTTCGACATCAACGCTAAGATCAAAGCTTTCAATTCGCTCTTTAATTATGCTACTAATTTCGTCTGCTTTAATTTTCGCACCCACACTTTACTCCTTATTAAATTGCTTTTAAAATATATTCACTCATTTTTTGTTTCAATCTATCGATTGAAAAACTAATCTCAAATCCCAAATCCTCGACCTCGATTTTGATACCCTCGTAGTCGCATTTGACTAGTTCGAGTAAAATTTCGGCGTTAAATTTCTTTGAAATTTTGCCTTGCAAATCTTTGATTTTATCCTCGCTAATATCTTGATTTGAGTAAATTTTGCCGTGGAATTTGTTATCCATAGCAGAGATATTTTTACGCAAATCATCTGTGATTTGAGGAATCAAACCAATTCTTCTGTTTTTGGCAAGAAATTTAATAAAATTTACGATTTTATCGCTTGGATCTTTGATAAAAGAAAGTATTAAATTCACTTTATCAGCGTCTTTGATTGTTGGAGATTTTATAATATCGCCAAATTTTGAAACCTTAAACGCAGATGAGATAGTCTCCAATGTGCCTAAAACAGCGCCTAATTCGTCTTTTTTATAAGTTTTAATCAGTGCGCTTACATATTTTTTCGCCGTATTATCTATCATCACACAGCCTTTTTCTCAATGATATCAAGAAGCTTGTCTTGCTTGAATTCCATAGTATCTTTTGCAAAAACCTCATCTAAGATTTCATTTACGACCTCTTTTTCGATACGGCGCGTTTCGAAATCTTTTTGCTCAGCGAAAGATTTGTTTAAATTTTTAATCTCTTGCTCGCTCATTGCTTTTACTTTATCAGCTGCAAACACAGCCTCTTTTTTAGCAGTTTCGATTAACGATGCGCCTTGGGCTTTTGCCTCTTCTAAATCTTTTTTTGCTTGTTCTTTTTTCTCATTTGATTCTTTTAAAATTCTTTGATTTGTTTCAAGGCGTTTAGCGATACTATCGATTCTGGCTTTGAAAGCGTCTTTTGCAGGGCCTTTTAGAAGGTAATATAAAATGCCGAAAAACAATACGAAATTTATCGTTCTCCATACTATATCGTAGTCTTTGGGGCCGTCATGTCCGCTAGCTAGCGAGATAAGTGGCAAAATAAGGAAAATTAGATATTTTTTCACGCCGACTCCTTAAATTTTTGAAAGTGCAGATTTGATTTCGTCTTTGAAATCAGGGATTTTCGCACTCAAATCACTTTTTAAGCTTGCTTTTTGCTCGTTTAAGCTTTCGCTAAATTTCGCAAAATCGGCCTCTAATTTAGCTTTTTGCTCAGCAATTTCCTTGCTAGCAACCTCTTTTGCGCTATCTACCGCTTCTTGCTTAATTTTACTTGCCTCGACCCTCGCAGCGTCAAGAACCTTTGCTATCTCTGCTTTGTTAGAATCGACATCTTGTGCGTTTTTTCTAGCATTTTCCTCATCTTCTCTAATCGCTTTTTCGCGCGCTTCCATGTGCGCAAGAAGCGGTTTGTAAAGCTTTGTATTTAAAAATGCTATTAGAGCTAAAAACACAATGATTGTCGTCAGCATTGCAGATACACTAATTTCTAGCATTACACCTCCTTGGCTAAATTTTATATAAACTTGGGATACTACAATAATTAAGATTAAAATTTAATATAATTTTAACCTATCTGTTTCATAAAGTCTGAAATTTGTGAAATTTCGCTAAATTCTATGAGAATTTTCTTATCTTTCACGCTGATTTTTCCAAATTTGTTTAATTTTTCTTTCAGCTTCATAAGTTCTGGCTTAAAGGTTTGAAATTCTTTATGGTTGTTTGCAGTTTTGACATTTTCTTTGCTTTTTAGTTTTTTGATCAAATCCTCGGTCTCTCTGACGCTGAGTTTTTGCCCAGTGATTGTATTTAAAACCAAAATTTGCTCATCTTCGCTAAGACCTACGATGACCTTAGCATGGCCTTGGCTGATTTTTTCCGTGCGCAAAGCATCTTGGAGCGGGGCTGATAAATTTAGCAAACGCATGGTGTTTGTGATTTGCGTGCGGGATTTTTTGATGATATCGGCTAACTCTTCTTGCGTGATTTTATACTCTTCGATTAGTTCGCGGTATGATTTGGCTAGCTCGATTGGGTTTAAATTCTCCCTTTGGATATTTTCGATTAGGGCTAGTTCGCGCATGTTTTGCGAACCAAGGTCTGCTACAACGGCTTTGATTTTAGCTAGACCTGCTAGCTTGGTTGCTCTTAGTCTTCTCTCGCCGGCGATTAGGACATAGGCACCATTTTTTTCGATGACTACGATTGGTTGGATAAGGCCGTGTCTAAGGATACTCTCGCTTAGTTCGCGAAGTGCTTCTTCGTTGAAATTTAGCCTTGGTTGATATGGATTTGGCGAAATTTTATCCACATCGATTTCGATGACTAAATTTTCAGATTGTCCATCTTCTAGCTCTTTTGTGTATGCCTTTTCGACATCTTCTAAAATACTGCCTAAACCCCGTCCTAGCACACTTTTTTTGACCTTGCTCATCTTTTCTCCATTACTGCTTTTGCTAAATCCTGATACGCTAGCGAACCAGCCGATTTTTTATCATATAAAATTACCGGTTTGCCAAAGCTTGGGCTTTCGGCGAGTTTTACATTGCGTGGGATTACGACAAGGTTTTTATCCTTGCCGATGTAAAATAGCTTTTCGCCAAAATACTCTTGCAAATTCGCCACAGTTTCCTTGGCAAGGTTGTTTTGCGCAGAATACATTGTCGGCAAAAAGCCCCTGATTTGCAAATTTTTATTTATGGTTTGTTTGACGATTTTTATGGTATTTAGCACGAGTGCGACACCCTCTAATGCGTAAAATTCGCACTGAATCGGGATTATCACGCTATTGCTAGCTGCTAGGGCATTTACCGTGATACTGCCAAGCGTAGGCGGCGAATCAATAATGATATAATCATATATATCTTTTATCTCTTCGATTTTGTTTTTTAGGATTAGTTTGAAATCAGCCTCGTCAGCACTTTCGCGCTCGATACCCACCAAACCGATATTTGAAGGGGCTAGATCCATATACTCCATTTGTGTTTTTTGTATGACTTCGGAGAGTTTTTTGCGACCAGTTAAGACATGGTAGATATTAAACTCAAAATCGCTTCTATTAAAGCCAAGCCCAGTCGTGGCGTTTGCCTGAGGATCGACATCGATTAGAAGCACTCGCTTTTTTTTCATCGCAAGCGACGCGCTTAAATTTATCGCTGTGGTTGTCTTGCCTACACCGCCTTTTTGGTTTGCAATCGTTATTATCTCGCTCATCTTAAACTATAAATCCTCTTTTTATTTATTATTATCGCCCCGTCGTCGCAAAGCCTCGCTTGCGAGAGTGGGACCTTTTCGCCCTCGATATGAGCGCAAAAATTTTGAGACAGGCGAAATTGTAACGAAAATTTACTAAAAATTTGCTTCCACGAGATTTTATTTTTGTATAAATTTAAAAACCCCTCCACAGCGTCTTTTGGAGTGATTTCTATGTCTAATATACCCGCAAATTCGGGCGCGCTAACTAGGTTTATACCTATGCCACAAACTAGGGTGTTTTTGATTTTGTTAGTCAAAATTCCGCCAATTTTGCGATCATTTATGTAAAAATCATTTGGCCATTTGAGCCAAATTTCAGAACCGCACGAAGCGAGAAATTCTCTCATTATCATCGCAAAATAAATGCTGCTTGATTGCAGTGGCACGCCCTGGGGCAAATCGCTAATCTCCACGCAAAACGAAAACGCCAAATTTCCGCTTGCACTCTCCCAGCTATTTCCGCGCGAGCCCAGACCGCTACTTTGCGCCTGCGCCACTAAACAAAAAGGCGCAGTGGCGCTTCCGTTTTTCAATCTTTCGATTAATTCGCTTTGCGTCGAGGGCAAAATCCCAGCAAATTCTATCTGCATAAAAACTCACCCACGCCCAGTCGTTTGCCATTTATAAAATCACTCGCACTTATGGGCTTTTTGCTTGGTTCTTGCAAAGCTGTGATTTTAATCGCGCCTCTTTTGCAAGAAAGGCAAAATCCGTCTTTTTGGATACTTAAAATTTGGCCAAATTTATCAAATTCTCTCTCTTTGAAATCCTGCGCTAACTCTAAATTTAAAATTTTAAGCCCCGAGGCAGTGTAAATTCCAGGCCACGGAGTTAGAGCGCGAAATTTGTTATAAATCTCGCTTGCACTCTCACTAAAATCCACAAGGCCGTCGGATTTAAGGATTTTTTTGCAATGCGAAGCAAGGGCGGAATTTTGTTTAATCGGCGAAATTTGGGTGAAATTTTGCAAAACTTTGACAATCAGCCCCGCCGCTAACTCGCCAAGCTCGCTAAAAAGCTCACTAGCCATTTTGCCCTCGCACGAAGTGCGGGCAAAATCCAGCATATCGCCAGTATCCAACCCCTCGTCCATGAGCATTGCCGTTACGCCAGTTTGCGCCTCTCCCGCTAAAATCGCGCTTTGGATAGGGCTAGCGCCACGAAATTTTGGCAAAATAGAAGCGTGCAAATTTATACACGGCGCAATTTCTAAAATCCCTTTTGGCAAAATTTGACCATACGCTGCCACGACGATAAAATCGGGTGCAAGCTCCCTGATAATGCGCTCATTATCACCCTCGCGCAATCTATTTGGCTGAAAAATCGGCACGCTTTTTAAATTTTCCTGCGCCCAGATTTTCACGCTTGGCGGGGTTAAAATTTGTTTTCTACCCACAGGGCGATCTGGCTGACAAAATATCCCCACAATCTCAAATTTAGCCGCCAATGCCCTTAAAATCGTCGTCGCATACTCTGGCGTGCCCATAAAAACTATTTTCATTTTTCCTCTTTTTTCACAAGTTTAAATAGCTCAAATTTTAGCTCGTTTATACCTGCGCCCACAACGCTTGAAATCCCCATAACAAAGGCTGGTTTGCTCTCATCGAGCTTGCCAAACATTTCGTAATCTTGCCTTTTTTCAAAACCAAATTCGCGCAAAAATTCATCGCATTTTTCCTCAAAATTTTCGCATGCGTCAAATTTCGTAAGCGCAATCGCAAAGGCGCGCTTTGCGAGATCTGGCGAGAATTTTTCAAGCTCGGCGCGAAGTGCGCGGTATTGCTCGCCTAGGCTTCGATAATTTGCAAGATCAAGCATAAAAAGCAAAATTTTAGTGCGCTCGATATGGCGCAAAAATTTTAGCCCAAGCCCCTTGCCGTCGCTCGCCCCCTCGATGATACCAGGGATATCAGCGATGACGAAATTGCTAAACTCATCTACGCTAACCATGCCAAGCTTTGGCGTGATTGTAGTGAATTCGTAGTTTGCGATTTCGGGTTTGGCGTTTGAAACAACAGAGATTAGAGTGGATTTGCCGACATTTGGGAAGCCCACAAGTCCTACATCTGCGATGAGTTTTAGCTCTAATCGCACATTTTTTGCCTCGCCAGGAAGCCCTGGTTGAGCGTATTCAGGGCGCTGATTTACGGAGTTTTTGAAATGCACATTTCCAAGGCCCCCTTTGCCACCCTTTAAAAACAGCTCCGTTTGCCCATCAATCGTCAAATCAAGCAAAAGCTCGCCACTATCATCGTCATACACCGCCGTTCCAGGTGGCACTATGAGATATAGATCTTCGCCACTTTTGCCGGTTTTTTTGCGACCCTCGCCAGGCGCGCCATTTTGGGCTTTGAAAGCGCGTTTGCCTTTGTAAAATGAGAGAGTGTGAGAGTTTTTATCTACTTTAAAAAATACATCGCCGCCTGCTCCGCCGTCTCCGCCGTCAGGTCCGCCTAAAATGACAAATTTTTCGCGTCTGAAACTTACGCACCCTGCTCCGCCCTTGCCGGAAGTTACACTAAATTTTACACTATCTATAAACATAACAATCCTTAAATTTAAAAACGGCAATTATAGCCAAATCGGTTAAAAATACTTTTTAAAGTGGAAATTTTAAGAAGAAAAGGGGCGAAAAGCCCCTAAAATTACGCAACAGGATAAACTGATACTTGTTTGCGATTTTTGTCTTTGCGCTCGAATTTTACTACGCCGTCGATTAGAGCGAAGATTGTGTGATCGTTGCCAAGACCTACATTGCTACCTGGGTGAGTTGCAGTGCCTCTTTGGCGGATGATGATATTGCCAGCTCTAACAAACTCGCCACCAAATTTTTTCACACCTAAGCGGCGTCCGATACTATCACGGTTATTTTGGGTTGAACCTTGACCTTTTTTGTGTGCCATTAGCTATCCTTTATGCGTTGATTGCGACAACTTTGACGCGAGTGTATTGGCGTCTGAAACCGCGTTTTAATTTTGAGTCTTTTCTTCTGCGTTTTTTGTAGATTACGACTTTTTTGTCTTTACCCTCTGTAACGACCTCTAAAACCACCTTTGCACCCTTAACAAATGGCGCACCTACCTTTAACTCGCCGTCATTTAGCGCTAAAACTTCGCTAAGTTCGACTTTACTTTTTGGCTCTGCTGCAAAATGATCTAGATTTAGGTAGTTTCCCTCTTCTACTCTATATTGCTTGCCGCCGTGTTTGATGATTGCATACATCAAAGCTCCTTAAAAATTTGGTAGCCAAAAGGGCATTTGCATTGCAAAATTTAATAGCCCGATTTGGTAATAAACTTGGGATTTTATCTTAAATTTCATAAATTCCTACTGAAACGCATAATAAAATTTAAGATATTTGCAGTTTTAATTTTAAACTAAACATAAATGTGATACTATCAGCGTGAATTTATTTTAGGAGAATTTAGATGAAAAAATTAGCTGCGATAATCCTTTTATCCGCTATTTTCACAGGCTGTTCTAACTGGAATATAGCCAACCAACCAACCGGCGCACGCACTCAAAGCGCTTCTCAAACCACTGCCCCAGCAAATGAGCCAAGCATAAGTGGCGTGACAGACAAAGTCCAAGAGGTCTCAAACGACACCGTAGAAATGGTCGAAGAGAACCTACCAGATGCAAGCACAACCGATGCCGTAGTCAATAAAAGCGATGCTTTTCATATCAACCAAGTAATTTCAGCGTGGAATAAACAGCCAGATTCTATCCGCACTACCGCAAACAACGGCAATATCTACACTTGGAAAAACTACAAACCAGGTTGCGATGTCTCTTTGACTAGCGATTCTGAGGGTTATGTCCCTAAATCTGCGATCTCATCAGCAATCTCAAAATGCTTATAATCCACCTTCCTTGCCAAATTTGGCAAGGAATTTTTAAAATTTAATCTTTTGTCATATAATCGCCACAATTTTTGTAATCAAAGGATTTATAATGAATAAAATTTTACTCTCCACAGCGCTTTTCGGCGTATTTTGCGCGAATTTGCACGCTGGTAATTTCATCGAAATTTATCAGGGCTTAACCTGCGAGTGCTGCCACAAATGGTCGGCTTATCTGCGCGAAAATGGCTTTGAGACCAAACACATCTACCTAGACGATGAAGCTTTTATCCAAAAAAAATACGACGAAAAAGTCCCATTGGAGCTTGCTAGCTGCCACACTGCGCTGATTGATGGCTATGTCGTCGAAGGCCATGTCCCAGCAGGCGAAATCCGCATAATCCTAAATCAAAAACCAAGCGATATTGTAGGAATCGCAGTTCCTGCCATGCCATTAGAAAGCCCAGGCATGGAAGTTGGCGCCGAGCCTGAGATTTACGATGTCATCGCAATCAAAAAAGACGGCACCACAAAGGTCGTCGCCACATACAAAGGCAAGGAAAAAATCAAATAAAATTTGGCGAAATTTAAGGCAAAAATTTACTCAATCTATCTTTGCAAAGAAATGCGAAGCATTTCAGTTAAATAAAATTAGCTAAATTTAAAGCGAAGCTTTAAATTTAGCCACCTTGTAAAGCGTCGTCGGGGGTTGGGGGATTGTAAGGGGGAAGGGGCGCGACCTCGCAATTCAAGCCCCCTTCCCCCTTACGAGAAAAGCACGGTGCAATCTAAAATTTAAAAAATCGTTCAATGCTAAATTTAGGTTGAATTTTGCTTTAAATTTTTCTGGATTGCTTCGAAAACTTCGTTTTCTCGCAATGACAAATCAGACAAATTCGAGGCAGTGTTTGCGAAAATATAAAATTTAGCAAAATTTGGCGAACGCAAATTCGCCAAATTTCAAGGTTACAAGAAGTTTTGATTGAATTTGTATATGAGAAATAAATCACAGAAATTGATTTATTTCTCAATAATCCTTAAATTCGGCATTTTTGATAAAATTTCTTGGTTTTTAATCGGTGTGTTTTTGAAATACAGCTGTTCTAAATTTTTTAAATTTTCAAAACCGCTTGGAAATTCGGTTATTTTGGTGTTATTTATACCTAGTTCTCTTAAATTTTCTAAATTCCCAAATCTGCTTGGAAGTTCGTTAATCCCCGTATTTGAAATCCATAATTCATCTAATTTTTTTAAATTTGCCATGCTTTGCGGTAGTTTGGTTATATTCGTATCATATATAAGCAAGGTTTCTAAGCTTTCTAAATCGCCCAAATTTTCTGGCAACTGCGATAGTTTTTTGTTGCCGTCAATCCAAAGCTCTTTTAGATTTTTTAAATTTGCGATTTTTGGTGAGATTGTTTCCAAATCCCCGTTCGTGCAATAAAGCTCTTCTAAATCCATTAAATTTTCTATCTCATCGGGTAGGGCAGTAACGTTTCCGCTTCTAATCGTTAAGCATTTTAAATTTTTTAATTTCAAAATTTCGCTCAAATTTTCCATATTTATTTTTCCGATTTTCAATACTTCCAAACTTTGAAGATTTGCAAAATTCGACGGGAAATTTTCAAAACTTAAATCTAGTAATTTTAGGCTTTTTGAATTTAAAATTTCATCTGGAAAGTCCTTTATAGTTAAATTCATCAAGTCCAATACTTCCAAATTTTGCAAATTTGCAAGTTCTTTTGGCAGTGAATTTAGATTGTCGCAGTTGTAGCAGCGAAGCTCTTTTAAATTTACAAGATTTTCGATTTGCGGTGGTATCTCAGAAATCGCTGTTTGCGAAATGTCTAGTTCTTCTAAATTTTTTAAATTTGATATGTGTTCTCCTAATCTTTCTAGCTTAGAAGTTCGCAAAGATAGGCGTTTTAGATTTGGAATTTTGCTTATGGTTTCAGGGATTTCTTTTATGTAAGTTTTACCGAAATTTAGCCTTTCAAGCTTGGTTAAATTTATCACGCAAGGTGGCAGGTCGGTAATACCTGTGCCTTCTACATCGATTTCTTCTAAATTTTCAAGCATGCAAATTTCGCTTGGAAGTTCTTTTATATCATCTTGTCTAACGGCAGAGCTAACCATAAAATTGGCGTGTTTTGAAAGTTTGATTTCTCTAAAAATGCCAAGATTGTCATAATAATCTTTTGTAGTTTTTATGCTTAAATCTTTCGTAGCTTCGTCAAATTCGGCAAAAGTTATTTCCTTATTGTCGAGTTTTTGTCTAAATTTATCCATTTTAGCGACATTGTAAGCAGTGCGATAATATGCAAGTTTAAATAAATTTTGCATTTGCTCGTTTGTTTTACTATCAAGTTCTGGCGAATTTATCAACTCTTTATCGCTTTGATTGGCATTTAGAAAAATTTGTCCTATTATACATAGCGTCAAAATTATTTTTTTCATAAAATCTCCGAATTTAAAAAATTTAATAAGATAGATTATAGCAAAAAAGTGAATTTTTAGTTTTTTGTGAATTTTGAAAAAATTTAAAATTTTGGATGGGCTAATAGGGGTCGAACCTATATTCACGAATCCAGAGTTCGTTGTCCTGCCATTAGACGATAGCCCAAGGGGAATTATAAATTTTGTTTGATTAAACTCACTGCCGCATAAGCGTTTTCGCAGACAAACTCGCAGTGCTTTCTAAGCTGCGCCTCATCGCCATACCCACACATTACACCCACGCTACGCACTCCGGCGTTGCTCGCTGCTAGTGCGTCGAGCTTCGTATCGCCCACCATAAAAACGCTTTTATCCACAGGTAAGCCTAATCCCTTCATCGCGTTTATGATAGGTTCGGCGTGCGGTTTGACATGCTCTACATCTTCTCTGCCGATTATCACGCTGAAAAACTCGCCAACGCCAAGTTTGTCTAGCAAGAGTTTAGAGAATTTCGATGTTTTCGTGGTAACCACGCCTAAATTTGCAAATTTAGCACCAAATTCCACAGCTTCGTAAGCACTCTGCAAAAGCGTGGTTTGATCTAGATAAATTTTGACATATTTCTCTTTATAGAGCCTTACATATTCGCTCGTATCGCCCACTACGCCAAGTCCAGCAAAAATTTCATCGAGTGGATAGCCGATTAGTTTTTTTATTGCTTCATCATCTGGGCAAGCCTCGCCCATTTTAGAAAAAGCATAAGCAAAACCCTCCAAAATCGCAGAGGTCGAATCTATCAAAGTCCCGTCTAAATCAAATAAAATTGTAGTGTTAAATTTCTGCATTTTTGTAAATAAAAAAAGCGGAGCCTAAGCCCCGCTTAAAATTTTTAGAAAGATTATTTTCTAAATTTAGCATCAACGCGTCTGTTTTGAGCGCGGCCTTCTTTTGTAGCGTTTGTAGCGATTGGTTGAGACTCGCCATAGCCTACGCTAGAAATTCTAGCAGCATCAACGCCGAAGTTTTGCAATGCGCCAGCAACAGCAGCTGCTCTTCTCTCAGATAGTTTTTGGTTGTAAGCGTCTGAACCAGTGCTATCTGTGTGGCCTTCTAGGATTACGCTGTAATCTGAGTGCTCATTTAGGTAGTCGCTTACATTTTTGATTTCGCTCATGTATTCGTCTGAAATTTTTGAGCTATCAGTAGCAAAATTTACGCCTAGGTTTAGTCTGATTACTTTTTCGCAGCCGTATTCATCTACAACTACACCAGCAGCTGTGCCTGGGCATCTATCCATATCATCGCATACGCCGTCATTGTCTGAATCTACGCAGCCAGTTGCAGCAGCGTCAGCGAATCTTTTACCGAAATCAACAGCGAAGCCAAGTGTGTAGAATAGAACATGGTTGCCGTCTTCGAATCTGATAGCGTCTCTTGCTTCAAGTTTTGTAGCAAAGTTTCTTGTGATGTAGTATTTCATACCTAGACCATATTGCCAGAAACCGCTGTCTTGGTCGCCGTCATTATATACATCTTTGCTATAATCCATATAACCAACACCAGTTAAGCCATATAGTTTGAAGTTGTCAGTGAAATTTACTAAATCTTTTACCAAATTGATGTGGTAGTATTTAGCGTTTGGCTCTTTGCCACCATTTCTGTGAGCAAGATCCTCTAAACCGATATCGCGAGAATAGTCAAAACCTAACTCGATTTGATCGATAAATGAATCTTGAAGGTTTTTAGCTAGGCGAAGACCTGCCATGAAATTTGAATCCAAATCCATGTTACCTTCGTGAGTCATACCACCGATTGTAGGAGTAATCTCCCAGTGATAATCCGCATCTGTTGCAAGTAGTGCACTTGATGCACACAAGCTTAGTGCAAGTAAAACTTTTTTCATTAAACATCCTTTCGAAATGAATTTAAAACTTTTAATTATAGTAAATCTTTTTTTAAAATTTTTTAAAATTTTCCAATTAAGTTTAAAAAAACCTTGAAAAATAACAGCCAAAACCCTATTATCTTTTTGAGAATTGCGGGCTTCTGCGCGCTTTTCTGCGACCAAATTTCTTTCTTTCGACTGAGCGAGAATCGCGAGTTAAAAGACCTTTTGGTTTTAGAGCCGCTCTGAAATCCTTATCCATAGCTGCTAGTGCGCGTGAAATACCGTGGCGCAACGCCTCTGCCTGAGCTGAATAGCCACCGCCTAGTGTTTGAGCAGTGATATCCATAGATGTCTCTTGTTTTGTAACTAAAAGCGGTTGAATAACCTTTAATTTAATAGCCTCGTGACCGCCAAGCCAAGTATTTAGGTCCATACCATTTACAACCATTTTACCGCTACCTGGTTTTAACCATACCTTAGCTACGGCTGTTTTTCTTTTGCCTGTTGCGTAAATTGTTGCCATAATTATTTTCCTTTACTTGTTGTTTGCGCTGTATGTGGGTGCTCGCTACCCTCATAAACGAAAAGCTTTTTAATCATTGCTTTACCTAGTTTTGTTTTAGGAAGCATACCGCGAACTGCAAGTTTGTATAATTTAGCAGGATTGTTTTTCAACATATCCTCAAATTTAACGCTTTTTAGACTTCCAAAATACCCTGAATAGCTGTGATATAGCTTATCCTCGCCTTTGTTTGCACCTGTAAAAACTGCTTTTGAAGCATTTACGATAATGACATAATCGCCACAATCAACATTTGGTGTGTAGCATGGTTTGTGTTTGCCGCGCAATAAAACTGCGACTTCGGTTAGCATTCTACCGAATCTTTTGTCAGTTGCATCAATAACAACCCAGTCGCGTTTGACTTCGCTAGGCTTTGTAATTTCTGTCATGATTTCCGCCTTCTTAAAAATTTTGAAAAATGGGATTTTACATAAATAACCTTATAAAAAACTGAATTTAAGTAAAATTTAAAGAATTTAAGTTTTTTTGGGGCAAAATTTTGGAAATTTTGATACCTTAAATACATTTTCTTTAAAATTTTTTTAAAAAATAATTAAAGTATTCTTTTTTATTTATTATTTATTTATTTTTGTATAGACTTTCAATTTAAGAATTATCAAAAGATAATCTAAATTTATCTTGCAAAGGAGATCTAACGATGCATACCTTGCTAGCCTTTTTACCTATTGTCGTCATTTTGGTTATGATGATAGGGTTTAAACTTAGTTCTAAGCTCTCGCTTAGTGTTGCCATGTTTTTAGCGATTGGTATAGCTCTGTCTGCGTTTAGTGTAAATGCTGATGGCACCAGCGTTTTGGCGTATGTGCTTTTGGGCTTTATGAAGGCGTTTGATATCTTAGTCATCATTTTTGGTGCTATTTTGATATTAAACACTATGAAATACTCAGGCGCTATGCAATCAATCAACAACGGCTTTACCAAAATTTCAACCGACCGCCGTGTTCAAGTATTGATTATCGGTTGGGCGTTTGGTGCATTTATTGAGGGTGCGGCTGGTTTTGGAACACCTGCTGCTTTGGCTGCTCCACTTCTAGTAGGTCTTGGCTTTCCTGCTCTTAGTGCAGCTCTTGCATGTCTTGTGCTAAACAGCTCGCCTGTTAGCTACGGTGCGGTTGGAACTCCAACATTTGGTGTTAAAACTACCGTTCAAAGTCTTGTAGAAGGAAGTGGCGGAAACATAGATTCATATATCACTACCGTTAGCACAAATACTGCTATCATCCACTCAGTAGGCGCTATTTTTATTCCTTTTATCGTTGTTATGATAATGGTAAAACTATTCGGTAAAAACAGAAGCTTCAAAGACGCTCTTCCTGCATTGCCATTTGCTATGCTTGCCTCAGTTAGCTTCATCGTTCCTTATTTGATAGGCGCAAAATTCTTGGGTATTGAGTTACCATCACTTCTTGCTGGTCTTATATCTCTTGGTATCCTTATCGCATCTGCAAAAGCTGGATTTATGACTCCAAAAGAGAACTGGGATTTCGTTCCTCGCGCACAATGGCAAGAATTTTGGATAGGTTCAACTCAGGCTTCTGAAAATGCACCTAAACAAGAAGAGAGTAGCAAAAAAGAGATGCCATTGTTTATGGCTTGGTTACCATACATCCTTATTTCATTTATACTAGTTGTTACTCGTATTCCTGCAATCGGATTAAAACCAATTCTACAAAGCTGGAAAATAAATCTATTTACTGCTCCTGATAACTTGATGTTTGGTGTCCCTGGCACTGCATATAGCTTCAACTACGGCTATTTACCAGGTATTATTCCATTTATTTTGGTTGCTATCCTTACTATATTCTTGCACAGAATGAGTGGCAATGATGTAAAAGAGGCTTGGAGCAAAACTTTCAAACAAGTTGCAGCAGCGGCAATTCCACTAGCAGCTGGTTTGGCTTTGGTTCAAATCATGTTAAATGTCGGCACAACAGTTGATGGAACTAACTACTCTATGATTAAACTTATGGCGAAATTCTTTGCTGATATTTCAGGTCAAGCTTATGTTGCTGTTGCGCCACTAGTTGGTATTCTTGGAGCATTTTTCTCTGGTTCAAATACCGTATCAAATATGCTCTTCTCAGGTCTTCAATACGAAACAGCTACGCTTGTTGGCTTAAAAACCGAAGTTATTGTTGCACTCCAAAATGTTGGTGGTGCTATCGGTAACATGGTTTGTATCAACAATATCGTTGCTGTGTGTGCGACTGTTGGCTTGCTAGGTAAGGGTGAGGCTAGATGTCTTACTTACAATATAGCCCCAGCAGTATTTTATGCAATAATAGCCGTTATAATCGGTGTGATATTGCTATAAATTTTATGAGTGAAATTCTATCTTTGCGGATAGAATTTCACTATTTTTTATCCTGTTTTTGCGCTTAAATTTTAAAATTTTCAAATTTTTCTTTTTTTAAACTTAAAAAATATTGTAATAAAAAAATTACATTTCATTTTAATTATAATTTAATGTTATTTTAATCCAAATTTAATACAAAATATTCCAAAAGCGTGATAAAATAACTAGTTTAAATTTAAATTTATTCGAGAAAGGAGAATAAAGGTGAATAAGGTTTATTTTTTTGCAACCTGTCTTGGCAACGCGGTTTTTACCGATACCGCTTTAAATGCAGTTAAGCTTTTAAGAAGAGAGGGTGTAGAGGTTATTTTCAAAAAAGATCAAACTTGCTGTGGCCAACCAAGCTACAATACAGGTTATTTCGAAGACACTAAAAAAATAGCCCTACACAATATCAATCTTTTTAGCGAAAATTATCCTGTTATCGTTCCATCTGGTTCGTGTGCTGGCATGATGAAGCACGATTATGTCGAGCTTTTCAAAGGCACAGAATACGAAGGAAAAGTCAAAGAATTTAGTTCTAGGGTTTATGATTTGTGCGAGTATTTAGACAAGGTTTTGCATGTCAAATACGAAGACAAAGGCGAAAAAGTAAAAATCACTTGGCACTCGAACTGCCACGCTTTGCGCGTCCAAAAATCAATCCAAAACGCTAAAAATTTGCTAGCTCAATTCAAAAATGTAGAATTAATCGAGCTTGAAAGAGAAGAGGAATGTTGCGGATTTGGCGGAACTTTCGCTGTAAAAGAGCCTGAAATTTCTAACGCTATGGTTCAACAAAAGATTAAATTCATAGAAGAAAGCGGAGCTGATTATATCGTTTCAGGTGATGGCGGCTGTTTGATGAATATCGCAGGAACTATGGAAAAAAATGGTTCAAGAGTAAAAGGTATTCATCTATATGATTTCATAATCAAAAGAATTGAAGGAGCAGCGCTATGATGAATCATGAAAATCTAGTAAATCAAAAGCTTGCTGACAAACAACTAAGAGCAAACCTTGATTCTGCTATGCACACTCTTCAAGGTAACAGAAATAGACTTAGCACTACAAAATTTAAAAATTTTGATGAGTTAAGAAGCAGAGCAAGAACCGTTAAAAATAACTCTCTTGCGACACTTGATGAAAGACTACTCGAATTTGAAGCAAATGCTACAAAAAACGGCATGAAAGTGCATTGGGCAGTAAATGGCGAGGAAGCAAACGAGATAATTTATCGAATTATAAAATCTCACAACGGAGATAAAGTTCTAAAACAAAAAACAATGGCTAGTGAAGAAATTCACCTAAACCACTATTTAGAAGAAAGAGGCATCAAAGCCCAAGAAACCGACCTTGGTGAGTTGATTATCCAATTAATC
Organism: Campylobacter sp. JMF_06 NA1; assembly: GCF_027737785.1. Lineage (NCBI taxonomy): Bacteria > Pseudomonadati > Campylobacterota > Epsilonproteobacteria > Campylobacterales > Campylobacteraceae > Campylobacter > Campylobacter sp. JMF_06 NA1. The sequence goes on along the minus strand of NZ_JAOVUA010000002.1, from coordinate 42,839 downwards.
CAAGATCCGCCTGTTCATATCGTCGTCCCTGCGATTCACAAAAACCGCAATGAAGTCGGTAAAATTTTCCAAGAGCGCTTAGGTGCGCCATTAGAGAGCGAACCTGAAAAACTAAATGCAATCGCTAGAAACCACCTAAGAAACGAATTTAGAACGATGAAAATCGGAATTTCAGGCGCAAATTTTGGTATTAGCAAGGCAGGAGCCATTTGGTTGCTAGAAAACGAAGGTAACGGTAGAATGTGTACCACAGCCCCTGATGTGCATATCGTAATCTGTGGTATAGAAAAAGTTTTAGAGACATTTGAAGATGTGGTAAGCGCTCACTCGCCTGTTACTCCATCAGCCGTAGGTGCGCCTATTACTTGCTATAACAACATCATCACAGGCCCTAGAAAAGAGGGCGAGTTAGACGGTCCAAAAGAAGTCCATGTTGTCTTACTAGATAACGGTAGAACCGATATGCTAACAAATGAAGAATACTTCGAAGCTCTAAGATGCGTTAGATGCGGTGCTTGTATGAACTACTGCCCTGTTTATGAGAAAATCGGCGGTCACACATACCACGCTGTATATCCAGGACCAATCGGCGAAGTAATCAGCCCACAAATTTTTGGTATGGAAAAAAATGCAGATATTCTTAATTTCTGCTCACTTTGTGGTAGATGTAGCGAAGTTTGCCCTGTTAAAATTCCGTTAGCAGAGACAATCAGAAAGCTAAGAAGCAATAAAGTCGGTGAAGGTAAGAAAAAAGCAAAAGGCTCTGATTTGCTAGAACACAGCAAAATCGAAGCAATGGGATTTGCTGGATTTAGAACAGTTGCTACAAATGGATTTATGTGGAGAACTGGAATTTCCATAGCTTCTAAATTCTCAAATTTCGTAGTTAAAAAGGCAGATTCAATCCCTGTGGTAAAACTATGGACAAGACATCGCTCAGCACCTGTCTTAAAAGGAAATCTACACGCAGATATCCAAAAAATCGAAGGAGTAATCTATGAGTAGCAAAGAGACAATTTTAGCTAAAATTAGGTCAAACAGAGTAGCTAAAAGAACAGAAATCGAACCACTAGATATAACTAAATTTGTCGAAAACGAAGGCGATAAATATGAAAACTTTAAGACAAATTTGACAAATAATAAAGCCATTGTTCATGAGACAGACGAAAAAGGACTTCAAGCGCTAGTAGAAGAGATCGTCAAAACAGTCGGCGCAAAAACAGTTATGTTTGGTTCAGATTTGCCAATCAAAACAGACAAATTGCAAGCAGAAAAATTGCCGTTTGACAAACCAGTAAATGAGATAAGAGAAGCGCTTTTTGATGCGGATACTTCGATTATTCAAGCAAAACTTGGCGTTTCAAACTTTGGCGTATGCTGCGTAGTTAGCTCAAAAGCACAACCAAGACTTCTTAGCTTGCTTCCGACAAACTGCATTATTTTGCTTAGAAAAAATGCCCTTGTAGAAAGCTTAGATAAAGCCTTAGCAGAGGTTACAAAAGATGAGTTGCCTACAAATATCAACTTTATCATGGGACCATCTCGCACCGCAGATATCGAGCTTATCACAGTTCTTGGCGTGCATGGACCACGAAATGTCCATGTAGTGCTATACTAAAATTTAACTCCCATTTTGGGAGTTAAATTTATTCTTTTACCTCTTCGATTTTTACAGAATTTTCTAAAACCACGATAAATGTGCGAACACTCAAATTTGGATTTTTGCTTGATAGGATTAAATCTTTTTTGTATGATTTAATCTGTTTTTTGTTTTTTTCTAAAAAATATGGAGAGCTTTTGTAGTCAAAAAGCAAAACCTCATCATCTCTAACGCACATCAAATCCACCCTAGAAACTCCGCCATTTTCCCGTTTTATCGAAATTTCTTTGTAAATTTCGCACCCTGATATGTATGATAAAAACTCCTCATTAGCGCACAAGCTTTCGACCTTTTGCCTAATCTCATCAAAATCGCTCGAATCCAAATATTTCGCATAGCGATTTTTTGCCAAATTTAGCGCACTCTCCAAGCTAGAAATCTCAAAATCATCGAGCATTTCAAGCGTGTAGTGCAGCGCCTCGCCCTTATAAACCTTGCTAAATTCCGCCACGACAGCCCTATCGCTGGCTCTTTCATACTCTGTGATATTTTGTTTCGCGACTGGTTGTAGATTTATCTTTTTTGGTTTTTGCACTAACGCTGGCGTAACGCTACTTGGTATGATGTAGCCATACTCAAAATCCTCGATAACTAAAAATTTCTTATCAACTTTATTCGAAGTATAAGGCGTAAAATAGCTAGGGTTGTTTCCGTTTAAAACACCGCCTTTTTTTACGATTATCAGCGATTTTTCGGCTCTTGTAAAGCCCACATATAGCTTGTTGAAAACCTCAGCTCGTTCCAAATTTTCGCTATCTTTTTTAAATTTTGCATACTCTGCATCGTAAATTTCTCTATTTGTCATGCGGTATTTTATGCGCCACTGCCCGTCGTAGCCTAGCATAAATTTATCCCTATCACCGCCTCCTTTGCTAAGTAAATCGCACAAAATCACATGCGCAAATTCTAGCCCCTTTGACTTATGCACGGTCATAATCTTGACCCCACTAAGCTCCTTGGCATAGGCGTCGCTGTTATCATCTGCGAAAAGATACTGCGCGAAGCTATCATACTTTTGCAAAATTTCAAAAAATATGAGTAAATTTTCATCACCAAAATTTAGCCCTAAATTTTCAGCGATTGTCTTAGCTACGCTCACAGGCTCATCACTTAGCGAAACTGGGCTAAATTCTGGCTTGTCGCTTAAATTTAAAAGCGATTTTATATTTAAAGCGCGAATTTCATCTTTGCTAATTAGATACTTCGCATACTCGCTAATCGCCTTAACTTGGGGCGTAGCAATTAGTTTTTTCGTAGCGCCAGTCGAAGATGGAATATTTTTTAGCGACAAAAGCTCTTGTATCTTTGCTACATCTTTATTTGTCCAGCACAAAATCGCTATGTCGCTAGGGCTTACGCTATGCTCTTTAATCAAGCGTATAGCCTCGCTTACAGCGCCCTCGCAAACATCTTCGTATGTCTTAGCGCAAATATAGCCAAAATCGTCGTCATCTGGCGTAAAAAACGATAAATTTTTATTTTCTTTTGGGAATTTTAAAATTTTATCTAAAACCTCTGCACTAAATTTGCTCTCATTAAATTTATTTGCTTCTTGCGGTTTGTAATCGTATTTTTCGCCCGTTTCTTCATTTGCCACCAAATCCCCAAAAATCGCATTTACAAATCGAACCAAAAGCTTTAAACTGCGATAATTTTTTGGCATAGTTTCCAAAACTATTTGATTATGTCTATCTTTGAGCGAATCGAAAAGCTCCTTTTTTGCCCCGCGAAATTTATAAATACTTTGCTTTTTATCGCCCACATAAAAAAGGCTTCCTAGCCCACTTTGACCGAGCCCTGCGACGATTTCATCAATCAAAGGAAGCATGATTTCATACTGCAAAACGCTGGTGTCTTGAAACTCATCGATTAAAAGGTGCTTGATTTTCGAATCGAGCCTAAAATAGAGCAAATCATTGTGCTCTCCAATCTCGCCAGTTTTGCAAAACAGCTCATGCACGCCCACGCTAACATCAGAAAATGTCATCTTAGCGCTTTTTTTGCTAAGTTCTTTTTTGTTTTGTGAGTAGAAATTTAGAAATTTTGCCAAAGATGAAATTTGATAATTTTCAAATTTTATCGCATATTCAAGCATTGCGCGCTTTAAATTTGCAAATTCATCATCTAAATCAGGCGAAAAAGCCTTAGCAAAAGTTCTGTAATCTAAACTTGGTTTATCAAACCACGATCTGCCACTTAATTCGCTAATATTGTTAGTTTGCGTCATAAAGTTTAGTTGTTTATCGCTCGCTTTATTGCGCACTAAAATTTCGTGCATACGGGCTAAAATTTCATTGATTTCGTCTAAATTCGGGGCTTTGCTTTGGCTAATATCTGCGCTTATTCCATTTTCCCACAGCTCGCTAATGCCCTCAAAAAACGCTTGTTTGTTTAAATTTGCATCGTTTATGTATCCATACATTTTGCCCGATAATTCATCGTTTTTGAAAGCTTCTTTGATAAAAGCGTCATTTTGGGCTTTTAGTATATTATCGTCGTTTTGAAAATTTGGATTAATCCCCGCATTTAGGGCGAACGCGCGCAGTATTTTGCCAAAAAACGCATCAAAGGTCGAAATATTCAAAGCGCAATCCATAAATTTCGCCAAATGCTCATCTCTAAGGCGCAAAATTTCCTCTTTTTCCTTGCTCAAAAGCACGCAAAGCGCGTCAAGCTCAGCCTCTTTTTGTGGAGTGTGAAGCAGCGAAAATGTATCGATTATACGCACCTTCATCTCAGCGGCCGCTTTTTTAGTAAAGGTCAAGGCCAAAATTTCATTTATATTCTCGCCCAAAAGCACGAGCCCTACGAACCTAACCGCCAAAGAAAATGTCTTTCCGCTACCTGCGCTAGCTTCAAGCGCTAGATATCTTGCGTCCTTGCCTTCATTTGTCTTCATCTTAATCATTGATTTCGCCTTTACAGATTATTTTATACGCGCAATATTTGCATGCACCGCTCTTGCTCGCGCGCTCAAAGCTGATTTCGCTTTCGCAAAGCGCTCTGATTTCTTCAAATTTTTCAGATAAAATTTCAAATGCGCTTTTTGTGGCATCATCTTTTTCGTTTTCATCGAAAACGAATTTTTTATCCCTTAGCGAGAGATACGCAGCCTCCATTTCATCATCACCCAAAAGGGCTTTGTAGAATTTTAGCTGCATTGATTTGGCGTTGTAATCGCCTCTTTTGTAATCAATGATAAATCTATCGCCACTTTCGTTTGTGTCTATGCGATCGATTTTTCCGTTAATTGTGGCAAATTCGTTAAATTTAACGCCGTCAAAATTCGCCTCACTTTGCGCAAAATTCCACTTTTGTTCATGTTCAACTATGGTTTTAGCCAAAAATTTAACCCTGCATAAATCATAATAAATGCTGTAAAAATCGGCATTTTTTTTCATAGCCTTTTTAAGGTAAATTTCCTCAAATTTTGCATAGTCAAATTTAGGGTATTTAGCGTAATACTCCTCAAATGCCTCATGCAAGATATTTCCCATAGAAGCGTTATCCTCGCCAAATTTCAGCCCCTCTTTGATATTTAAAATATATGAGTAATAATACTTTCTTTTGCATGTGCTAAATGTATCAAATCTAGCGTGCGAAACAGGCTGAGCAAAAAAATCATGCTTCATATTTGGCGTAAAATCGCTAAATTCCGGCTTTTCATAGATTTTGCCATTAAAAATGCGCAAATAATCTTGCATACTAAACTCGTCCATATCTTCTTGCGTGTTAAAATTTTTCAAAAACCTAGACGGCGATTTTTCCGCTGTATCATGGTAGCAAATCGCCACTTTTTTCGCGCCAAAAATCAAACAAGAGTAATAAAACCTCTGCAAATCCTCCCTGTCTTTGTGGCTAATTAGCCCAGCCTTGGCCCGAAGAGTGCTGTTTAAAAACATCTCGCCCTCGCTTCGCTTTGGCACAAAATCATCGTTGAAATCAGGGATTATCACAGCCTCAAAGTTTGCACCACGACTCTCCAAAAGCCCCATTACAGTGACCTTTCCGCCATTAATATCATCGAGTTTGACATTTTTTAGCTCGCCAAGGAAAAGATCAATCAAATTTGATAGCGTAAGGTTTTCGCCAAATTTTTCGTTTAGAATTTTGATTAAAAATTTTGGCGATTTTAGCTTGTTTGCTAGGGCATCGTTTTTGGTTTTGACTGCGCGCAAAAGCTCATTTATACAAGCATCAAAAACCTCAAATTCTACGCTTTTGTTGAAATTTTCTCTAAATTTATCAAAAATTTCTTCACTAATCCCAGCCTCTTTAAAAAACAAATCATACTCATTTGGCAAATCCCGCGGCGTATCTTTGCCTAAATTTAGATATTGTGGGTTGAAATTTGGTCTTATGTTTTCTTTAATGCACTCTGAAATTTTAGCCAAACTCACACCAAATAGGCTATCTCTGACACTTTCACCCATGGCGAAATTCAGCATTGGAGCGTTTTTGTTAATTTTTTCGTCCAAAGCTTTAAGGGTTTTAGCAAATTTCTCATCAGGCAAAATCACTGCGATTTTTTCCGGATTAATTCCAAGACTAATAAATTTTGAAATTTTCTCAAAAATATAGCAAGCCTGCAAAGCCCTAAGCTCAAATCCTTTTAGCACGATTTCGCTATTTTGTGGGATTGGCGCAGTGTAAGGCTCTAAAATTTTATTCTCGCTTAAATTTAGCTTGTAGCTAAATCCGCTCTCAAAGTTAAGCCCGCAAAGCTCGCTAATACTACGGAGCGTTTTTTGATTAAATTTACTTGCCTTAAAATTTAGATAAATTTGCGTAACCTGCGAAGCTCGCTTTAAAATCTCAAACTCAAATTTACTCGGATTTCCGTCGATATCAATCTCAATGCTATCAAATCTTTTGAGATAATTTTCGTTTAATTCATAAATTTGCGGAAGCGTGATTTCATCGTAGCTTTTAGCGTTTTGCAAAAAATTTTGGTAATTTTGCAAAAGCTCTTTTAAGATTTCGAAATGTTCGCTGTATTGCGCGTAAGTATCGCTAAAATCGAGAGTTTGCAGGCTCACCTTTTCGCTAGCAAGCTCTTTGAAAAATTTAAACAGATAATCTTTGTGTTGCATAAATTCGAAAAATTCGCTTGGGAAATGGAGTTTTTCGTTTGCATTTTTGGTATTTTTGACGGCCTCTTGCATAAAAAGTGTGCGCTCGATCTGTCCGCACTCATCAAAGCCATTTACAAAAACCGCCTTTTTGTAAAATTCGCTTAAACTCTCAGCGAAAACTATTCCGCACTCTGCCCTATTTACGGCCTCCTTCAAGGATCTGTAAGTCGTAAATACCCGAAGTTGTTTTGGTTGCGTTGAATTCAAATTTGTAAAATCCTGTATCTATGGAATCTGAAATTTTTGCCATTACCTGCCACCTGCCAAGCTTTTCGATACTAAAATTTTCGCTTCGTAACACACCATCTAAAAACTGCGTATTAAGCCTTTTATCATAAGTCGTGCTATCTGGTCTAGTAAGTAAAATTTCGGCTGAGATTTTATCAAATTTGGCATTATTTTTCGCTTTTATCGGCAAATTTAGGCTAAATTTTTCTGTATTTTGCGGATTTGAAATTTCAAAATTTACCTCATATTTTTTTTCGAAATTTTGCTGTTTTAGCTGGATCTCATTGTAATTCTCATCGACTTTTTGGTATTTATCGAAGTAAAAATTATCGCTATGCACCGGATAATCTAGCGAGAAAATTATCGTCGCTACGCACGCTGCGATGATTGCTACTATGCTAAATGCGATACCATAGGGCCACAGAGTTTTTTTATTTTGCGCCATTTTTTCTGCCTTTTTTGTATAGATATGAGCCTAGCGCGAAAATCAGCGTCGCGTAAAAAATATAGCGCAAGAAATTTATGAAATTGTTGTTTGTATTGCCGATAGAATTCTCCAACCCAACCCCCTTTGAAGCGGCGATTTGGTCGCAAATCTCGGCATATCCGTTTAAAAGCGCAGCGTTATAAACGCCAATTTTTTGGGTTTGGTTTAGATCTTTTTTTTGCGAAGCGATGATTGGGATTATTCGGCCACGGCTTCCTACGCTTAAAATTTGCTCTCTATCAAAAAGCGCTAACGCCTCAGGCGAGCCGTAAATTTCGACCTTATGCTCAGCCTCAGCAAAGACTAAAAGCGCATAAGGCGAGCTTAAATTTGAGGCGAAATTTAGGGCATAATTTTCTAAACTTGCGCCACCAAGGCTCTTCGTGGCTAGGACATAGACACCCACGCCGGTTTTATCCTGCGTTTCAGCGCCTAGAATTTCGATTTTTTCTGCAAGCATAGGCGTGATAATCTCGCCCATGTTTAAAACAAATTTTGCCTGCGCTAAAATGCACAGGCAAAAAATCGCAAAAATTGCTCTCATTAACCGATAAATAGGATATTTCTAGTCAAAACAGAGGCAGCAGTTGCCACAGCCAAAGCGATACAACCAAGTAAAATCAATTTTTCAATCAATGCATCACTCATCACTTATCCTTTATCACAAATACTTTTTTTTGCGTATCGACTGAGCTTTTTTCGCTTACAGAGCTAATGTCTTTTAGCTCATAAGGCTTATCCATGACAGCTTGCTGTGTCTTAATGCCAAGGCAGGTAAGGCATGCAAGAATCGCCAGCAAAAGCGCAGTTGCGATTAGCATTCCAGTTACGCCATTTAGCGCAAAAACCGATCTTTTTACATTTTCCATAATCGCCCCTTTATTTGATAGAGTTGATATACTCGCCAACGGCGCGTTTTTGCACATCGTTTAAACGCCCGTCATCAAAGGCTGGCATTGTGCCGATAAAGCCTTTTTTGCCACGATTTAGCACATCGACGCTAAATTCAGCCGAGCCGTATTTGCTAAGATCTGGCGCTGAGCCGTCCATACCCTTGCCGTCATCACCATGGCAAGCAGCGCAAGTAGGCCATAGCTCTCTACCTTTTTCAACCAAATTTTCATTTTTTGTAGCTTTTAGGCTAGAAATTTCTTTTGCCATAAATGCAGCTACCGCTTTTGCGTCCTCAGGGCTAACCATACCTGCTGGCATTTCGCCAAGTGGATAATTTAGACCTTTTGAGCCTTTGTTGATAGCGTCAATTATGCCAGCTTCTTTGCCCCATTTAGTAAGGTCAGCAGACTCGCCATCGATTCCATCTCCGTCAAGTCCGTGGCATTGTGAGCATTGCACCAAATACACCGACTCGCCCATAGCTTTTAGCGTAGTGCTATCAGCGTTTGCATAGGTTTTTTCAAATTTAGCGTTGTGTGCCTTTACCTCATCGTTATACTCGCCGATTTGTGAGTAAGAATTTAGCGGATAAGCGATGAAAAAATACACTAACGCATAGACAAACATCAAAACAAAACATATAGCCCAGCCTTTTGGCAAGCCATTTTTTAGCTCGGCAATTCCGTCAAAATCTTCGCCAGTTGTCTCGGTAGTTTCGTTTAAGCTCTTACTTTGACCAGCATATTTTTTAACGATAAAAGCCGTAACTGCGACAAGTATAAACGACGCTATCAGCGCCGCAACATTAACATTATCGCTTAAATTTAGCCATTTCATATCATTTTCCTTTTTCTTCTTTCGTAGGTGTGCGAGACTCTATGATTTCACTGCCAAGCTCATCATCAAGCGCCAAATTTGCATACTTTTCGTAGTTTCTGCGCCCTGTTTTTTCAGAGTGTTTTAAATGAAACCAGTATCCATAAACTCCAAGGCAGGCCAATATGACAAAAGCTATAAAGCCGTAAGCTTGTAGCTGCCTTATGAAATCAACGCTCATCACAAACCCCCTATTTTAAGCTATTTAAATATGCTATTAACGCAACGATTTCGCGTATTTCGCCGTTTTTAAATGCCGCTTTGACATCTTCGTCGCGCATATCATTTACGATTGCCTCAGCCTCTGCCATCATTTCAGCTTTATAGCTTTCAAAATTTGACATAGCGTCCTTGCTAGGATCAGCTTCGAGCTTTGGTGCGCCAGCTGTATCATAAGGGACATTGAAGGCTTTTTTAATCGTCAAAGCCTCAGCATAGGCTGTTTGCATATCTGCGTTTTTCTTAAACATAGATTTGTATGCAGGCATGATTGATTTGCCGACTAAGACTTTTGGATCTTTCATGTGAGTTTCGTGCCAGCCTGTGGTTCTGTTGCGTCCGACCCTAGCAAGATCCGGGCCAGTTCTTTTAGAACCCCACAAAAATGGTCTATCATAAGCAAATTCACCACTTTTTGAATAATCGCCATATCTGTCAGTTTCTGATTTGAACGGACGAATAAGTTGTGAATGGCAGGCATTACAGCTCTCTTGGATATAGACATGGCGACCAGCGAGTTGCAAAACAGTATATGGTTGTTTGCCCTCGATTGGACGAGCGCTATTAGCAAAATCTGGCAAAATTGTAACGATACCAGCATAAGCGATGACTACAAAAACACCAACCGCAAAAAAGAACGGATTTTTTTCTAACCAACTAAACATCTTTCTCTCCTTACGCAGCCATAGGTGAAGCGCTTCTAGGCTCTTGGTCTAAGCTTCTGCCTGCGCGAATAGACATCAAGATATTATATACAAACATACACAAACCTATGAAGTATAATAAACCACCAATCGCTCTAATCCAGTAATAAGGAACTAGCGCGCTAACTGTATCTATAAATGAGTATAGCAAGTTGCCATAATCATCAGTTGCTCTCCACATCATACCTTGTGTGATACCAGCAATCCACATTGAGCTGAAAAATAGCACAACGCCTGTTGTTTGGATCCAAAACTGAGCTGTCATCAAAGATTTTGAATAAAGTTCTCTTTTAAACATTCTAGGCACCATGTGATACATAGCAGCGATTGTCATAAATCCAACCCAGCCAAGTGTGCCGTCATGGACATGTCCTGGGATCCAGTCTGTAAAGTGCGCTAGGGCATTTACTGATTTGACAGAAAGGATTGGACCTTCCAAAGTAGAGAATAGATAGAAAGTAGAAGCCAAAATCATAAATTTGATTAATGGACTTTCTCTTAGTTGATTCCACTCGCCTCTCATTGTAAGGAGCATATTAATACCTGTTCCCCAAGATGGCAAAATCAAAACAACAGAGAAAACCGAACCCATTGTCTGAACCCAATCAGGAACTGGTCCATGGATAAGGTGGTGACCGCCAGCCCATAGGTAGATAAACATCAATCCCCAAAATGAGAACAAAGATAGTTTATATGAGAAAATCGGCTGACCACTCTCTTTTGGCAAGAAATAATAAATTTCAGCGATAATCGCTACGGTAAATACAAACGCAACGGCGTTGTGACCGAACCACCATTGAACCATAGCGTCATTTGTGCCAGCATACATTGATACAGAGTGTATCCAGCTACCCATACCAGTAAGCAATCTAGTTGGGATCTCCATGTTGTTAAACAAATATAGCATAGCAACGCCAAGGAAGGTAGCGATATAATACCAAACAGAGATATAAAGCGTTTTTTCGCGTCTGATACCGATTAGACCAAAAATGCTAATTCCCCACAAAACCCACACGACAACAACCAAAATATCGATAGGCCACTCTAACTCAGAATACTCTTTTGATGTCGTAACACCAGCCAAAAGTGAAACCACAGCGAGTAAGATGATTAGGATATAAATCACAAAGTGCAATTTACCCACGCACATCAAAAATTTTGATTCGCTCATCGATGCTTTTAAAACTCTCTGTCCTACATAATACCATGTAGCCCAAATTCCAGATAGCATAAAACCATAAATGACACCATTTGTGTGTAATGGTCTAAGTCTGCCAAATGTACCATACTCTCCAAGCAAGTAGTTAAGATCTGGATATGCTAGCTGAAATGCTATAAGCGTGCCTATAAGCATACCGATGATACCAAATGCCAGAGTAGAATACAAAAACAATTTCGCCACTGTATAATCGTAGCTTAGCATCTTGCCACTGCGTAATGCCTGTTCAGGATTCATAAAACCCTCCTTAAAAATTTGGTTAAAAGTCGAGAAACTTTATGGAGGATTATAAGAGTTAATAAGTTTTAAAAAGCTTAAATTTGACTTTTTATTAACTTTTTGTTTGCAAAAGTTTTAAACTTGTGACATTTTTATCAACGAAAATTTTACTCTTTTTTAGATTCGATTTTATAGCCCAAACTTGGGATATTTTTGATAACATCTGCGCCGATTTTATCTCGAATTCGTTTGATAAAAGTTCTGATTGCCACATCTGAGACTGAGTTGTCGTTCGCCCAGACATATCGTTTAATCTCTTCGTGCAAGACCAAAGTATCAATCCTAGAAACTAGTAAAGAAATAAAAGCAAGCTCTTTTTTTGTAAGTGAAATTTCCTCTTCGCCGTGAGTCAAGACCCTTTTTAGCGGATCAAAACTATATCCGCCTGAAATTTCTACCACGCTACTGACGCTAAGTTTCGCGCTCATTAGGCTTTTTATCGCTTCTTTAAATTCTTCCATATCAACAGGTTTTATGAAGTATTTGGCTACACCTGCCTCGATTGCCCCTAGAAGCTGAGCTTTCTCGCTAAATCCGCTAAGGACGACAACTGGGGTGTCTGGGGAGATTTGTTTGATTTGGCGTGTCATTTCAAGCCCGTCTTCGATAGGCATCAAAATATCTGTAACGACCAAATTTGGATTGTATTTTTTAAATTTTTTAAGTCCCTCTACGCCGTCTTTGGCCTCATAGACATTTTTAAAAATCCCTTCAAATGTATTTCTTAGAGAGTTTCTCATCTTACTCTCATCTTCGACCAACAATATGCTTAAATTTTTTAAAATATCACTCATAAAACGCCCCTTAAAATGTAATTTATCATTTTTTCAAAATTTAACTTATATAAGACTTAAAAAATTTATCTTGTGAGAATAAATCCACAATAAGCCCAATAAATTCCAAAGATAATTATGATAAATGAAGAGATATAAAGCATAGCGCGCGAAAATTTTGCGCTGATGAAATTCGCCACGCCACCAAAAACTAATAGCGCAGGCAAGGTAGATAATCCAAAAACCGCCATTACAAGCGCGCCTTGCAGGGCATCGTGGCTCATTATCGCCATGGCTAGGTAGGTATAAACTAGCCCGCATGGCAAAAGTCCGTTTAAAAACCCAAGCAGACAAAACCCCAAAATATCCTCCCTGCCAAGGGCGAATTTCATAGGTTTGGCTAAAAAAAGATTATAAATTTTTTGATTTTCGATAAATTTTAAAAGTGCGCCCCGTTTTAGCAAAGAAACGCCAAAGATAATTAGCAAAATTCCCGCGCAAAACTGCATAAAACCAGCTGTTTTATCGCCAAAAACTATGACCGAGCCAAATGCCCCACCAAGTGCGCCAAGCATGATATAAGCGCAAATTCTACAAATTTGATAAACAAGCGAGAAAAAAAACGCCCTAGCAGGGCTAAGGCTAGCTAGTTTGGCATTGTATGCTATCACAAAGCCCCCGCACATGCCGATGCAGTGCGTCAAGCTCAGCATTAGCGTGGCGGGTATGATAGCAAAAAAACTAATCATAAAATTTCTAAAAATTCTTTGAAAATGTATTTGCTTTCGTTTGGTCCGGCACTCGCTTCTGGGTGGTGTTGGACCGAAAAAACAGGGTAGTTTTTGTATCTCACGCCCTCAATCGTGCCGTCAAATAGATTTCTGTGCGTGATATCGCAAATCTCAGCTATGGATTCTGGCACATTGTAGTTGTGGTTTTGCGCTGTGATTTCGATAGATTTGTTAAACAAATTTTGCACAGGGTGGTTTGCGCCGTGCTGGCCAAATTTGAGTTTGTATGTCTCATAGCCCATAGCGTTTGAGAGAAGCTGATGACCAAGGCAAATGCCAAAAATCGGAATCCTAGCCTCGATTATCTCTTTGATTTGTGCGATTTCGTCTTTTAGCATTTTTGGCTCGCCAGGGCCGTTTGATAAAAATACGCCGTGAATTTCGCCAGAGTTAAATTTGTCAATCAGCGTTTTTGCCTTAGTATTATACGGGAAAACCTCCACGCTAAGGCCCAAATCACAAAGCTCATTTAGGATATTTCGCTTCACACCATAATCCATTACAGCGATTTTTTTGCCATTTTTTTTCGGCGTGCTATAAGCGCCTTTATTCGCGTCCCAATGGCCTTTTTCGTGGATATATGGGGTTTTGGTGCTTACAATGCTGACATAATTAACCTCTTCAATCCTAGCTGAGTCTTGAAGAGCTTTTTTCAAGGTTTCCTTGTCACTGATTTCAGTCGAGACAAAAACCCGCAAATTTCCCTCATCGCGAAGCATTTTTGTAAGATACCTCGTATCTATATCATATACGCCAAATTTGCCGTTTTTGATGAAATACTCTTCTAAATTTTGCTCGGATCTGAAATTTGAGGGAGTGTTGTTAAACTCGCGGATGAAAATTCCACTAGCGTGGATTTTGCCACTCTCCTCATCGTCGCTGTTCGTGCCTACAATGCCGATTTCTGGCATAGTGAATACAATAAACTGCCCAGCATAGCTAGGATCTGAGATGATTTCTTCATATCCTGTAATAGAGGTGTTAAATACAAGCTCGCCAAAGGCACTTCCACCCTTGCCAAACGCCTTTGCCTCCAAAAACACGCCGTTTTCTAAATAAACATACGCTTTCACAGCATACCTCTTTTTTTAAGCTCTTTTTCGTAAGTTTGTGCAAACACAAGCTCGTATTCCTCAGTGCCTGGGATTAGCTTTTTGCCATGTCCTTGCATTAGCTCATAGACATCTTCTTCGATTTTTTTGTAAATTTTCAAATACCCCTCGATTGAGTTGTAAATGATAGTTTTAATGCGATTTTCGCTCACTTGATAATCTACTAAATTTTTCTTCCAAATCGTCTCTAAAATTTCATGCGAAATATTTGAGTATCTATCCTCGAAAATCAGCTCGAAATTCTCTTGTGCGGCGAGTTTGCGCTTGATGAGCCAAAACATATCTTTTTTATTTACATTCATTTCGTCAAATTCATCGATTCTCTCGTCCATTAGCTCATTTGCGCGCTCGTCTATGGCTTTTTCTTTTTGCAAATCAGTTTTGATGATCTCAGCTGCTACCTTGGCTATGGGCTCGACGCCAGAGCTAAGTGTAACCATGCCAGAATTTAATATATCTATCGCAATTTTTTGCGCTATGTATGGAACATGTGCTAGTTGTATTCGCATTATCCGCCTTTCTTATAATATAATTGTATCTGTTCGCTCAGGGCTAGTAGAGATAAATCCTACCTTTGTGCCTGTTAGTTCCTCGATTTTTCTAATATAATTTTGCGCATTTTGTGGCAAATCTTCAAATTTTTTGATTCCTTTTACGCTATCCCAGCCCGGCATTTCCTCATATACAGGCTCTACCACGCCAAGCTCGATTGGGAAATAATCAATCACTTCGCCATTTATTTTGTATGCTTTGCAAATTTTAATACTCTCAAATCCGTCTAAAACATCGAGTTTCATAAGGGCAAATTTATCAATTCCGTTGATTCTAGATGTGTATTTCGCTGCTACGCCGTCAAACCACCCGCATCTGCGTCTTCTACCTGTCGTAGTGCCAAACTCACGCCCGATTTCGCAAAGCCTGTCGCCATACTCATCTTTGGCCTCTGTTGGGAAAGCGCCGTTTCCTACGCGCGTAGTATAGGCTTTGACAATTCCGATGACCTCGCCAACATCTTTTGGCGCTAAGCCAAGACCTGTGCAAGCCCCAGCTGCGATAGTCGAAGAGCTAGTTACATACGGATATGTGCCGTGATCGATATCTAGCAAGCTTCCTTGCGCGCCCTCTACAAGGACTTTTTTATCATAATCAAGTGCCTTCCAAATCATATTAGTTGTGTTTGCGATATATGGTTCTAGCACAGATTTGTAGCGTTTGATTTCCTCGTAAATTTCCATTTTATCAGGAATTTTGATATTTAAGCTCTCAAAAAGTTGCGCCCTGCTCGCAAAATCCCTAACCAAAGCCTCAGTTAATTTCTCTGGCTCTAAAAGCTCGATTATGCGGTGTCCTGTGCGCGAAATTTTATCCGCATACGCAGGTCCGATACCCTTGCCTGTGGTGCCAATAGCCTTATCGCCTTTTAATTTTTCCTTAGCTTGGTCGATTAGCGAGTGATACTCTAAATTTAAAAACGCCTTTTCGCTGATAAAAAATCTACCCTTCAAATCCCCAAATTGCGCCATTTCAGTGATTAAAACATCAGGGTTAATGACCACGCCATTTCCGATGATATTTATGATATTTTTGTGCAAAACACCGCTTGGGACTAGGTGAAGCGCATATTTTTCGCCATTTACGATGATTGTATGACCGGCGTTGTGTCCGCCACAGCTTCTGCATACGAAATCGTAATTAGCACTAATCATATCTACGATTTTACCTTTACCCTCATCGCCCCATTGAGCGCCTACGATTACATCAACCTTACTCATGTTTAATCCTTTATCATTAATTTTTCTATCAATGCATCAACCAAAAGTGCAAAACCACTCGACTTCAATCCGTCAATCTCATAATTTCCGCCATTGCAAAGCACGCTATTTTCGTCTAAAAATCTAAAAAATAGCGCCTTGTAATAGCGCATTTTTGAATAATACAAAAGTGAAACTCTGATATTTTTATACTCTACGCCTAAATTTAAAATTTCATCTAAACAAGGCCTGATCTCCTCTGGCACGATTTTTCGTAAATTTTCCACATCGTCCAAATTTGTCGCGCGCGCTGTTTTAGCTAGCCAGTCGCAGTTTTGAGCCAAAATCGTCTCGATCTCACCCTTTTCAAAAACGCTAATTGGCAAATTTAGTATTTCGCAAATTCGCTTTGGAATTTCGATATTGCTTAGTTGCAAAACAGGTTCTAAGCTAAATTCTCTAAAAATTTGTATTGCGATTTTTATCGCCAAGGCTAGATTGCTCTCATCTATTAACTCTGCGCCGATTTGGTAAAATTCCTCGCTAGGGTATTTAAATGTAGGCTGGATATAAAAAAGTCTTTTTAAGCTTTCATCTTTTAATCTTCGGCGCACGATTCGCACGACATCGACCGTGCTATCGGCACGGAGTGCGATTTCGTGGTTGCTAGGATCGGAAAATTTCAAAAGCTTCGCCCCAGCCACGCTCAAATGCTGATGATACGAAAAATACGGCGTGAGAATTTCGCTAAAACCGTGATTTTCTAAAATTTTGCTAGCTTTGTTTTCGAGTTCTCTTTTTAGTTTTGCGCTTGTGCCAAAATATAGGCGCGAACCATTTGGTATTTCGTGATCGAAGTCCGCACTGACGCTATTTATCATGATTCCTCCAAATTTAGTATAAACTTATCTACTCGCGCTTTGTATTTTGTAATGAAGTTTTGTAAATCTTCAAATTCAAGCGCAAGAATATCCAAAATTTGCTTATTAATTTCTGTATTTAGCATAAATTTATGGCTTGTGGATTTTTCGATTCTGGTTTTGATCTCTTTGATTTCTTCTTGGAAAACTTCAAAGCGAAGATCGGTGATATCGCCGTGTTCTGCGTTTTCTAAAAATTCAAGCGCGATATTTTTGTAATCAAGGGCAATCAAAAAGTTTTCAAACTCATCTTTTGTGATTGGCTTAGCGCCCTTGGCCTCTTTTAGCTTGGCGATGATAGCGGTGATTTCCCTTCTATCTACGGCTTTTCCGAGGAAATTTCCTTGCATAAAATTAAATTTGAAATTTTTAAGCAAACGGCGTGAGAGCGCATTTTCGATACCCTGCGCGCCTAGTTTTTCAAATTTCAGCTCGCCGCGCAAGTATTTCACCAAATCTAGCAGATTTTTTATACCTTCACGCTTTTTGGCGACATCTAGGCAGAGCCTCATATCGATTTTAATGATATCAAAAGGCATACCTTTTAGGTATTTTGAATTTTGGTGATTTGCATTATTTAGAGCAAATTTAATACCAAAATCAGCGTATCTTTGTCTAATGAGTTTAAAATCAGCCGCGGTTCTGTCGTTAAAATCGGTGATTTCAAACATAAATAGCTCGGTCTTTGGCGCGTATTTTTCTATCGCGCGCGAAGCAAAATGGTAAAATTCATCGCTTTTTAGCACTTCTAGGCTGATATTTATCGAGCAAAGAGAATTTGTCTCTTTGTTAAATTTCAACATTTGCGTAAATGAAAATTTAGAGATTAAAATTTCAAGTTTTGGCTCTCTGATATCAAATAAAAAGTCGCTAGGCAACAAAACGCCCAAATTTTCGCGTCGCCAACGAAGCAAAAGCTCATAGCCGTAAATTTTGTCTTTATCATCGATGATAGGCTGATAAAGCATGAAAAATTCATTGTTTTCGATAGATTTTTTCAGCCTTTCCTCGCTGATTTGCAAATCGTCGAAATTCTCTTTATCAAAGATACAATATCTATTTTTTCCGCTCGTTTTAGCGCGATACATCGCCCGATCTGCCCTGCTTAAAAGCTCGTTGAAATCGATTTCCTCGCTTCCGTCGTAAAACGCCGCGCCCACGCTCACGCTCGCGCTTACCTCGTTGCCATCAAGATTAAATTTTTTATTCGCAATTCCTAAAAGTCGCTCTAATAGCGCGTGCGCTGCTTTTTCGTCTTTCAAATCCCCGATAATCGCGCCAAACTCATCTCCGCCAAGTCTAGCTAAAATATCGCCCTTGCGAAGTAGGTTATTCATAGTCTTGCTGACCTCTTGCAAAAACAAATCCCCCACATCGTGGCCGAAATTATCATTAATTGCCTTAAATCCGTCAAAATCTATAAATAGCACAGCCGCAAGCCTGTTTTGTTCCTTTGCCGCGCTTAGATACTCGCCCGCTGCGTTCATAATGTAGATTCTATTTGGCAAGCCTGTAAGCGCGTCGTGGTGAGCGATTTTGACAAGCTCGCTCTCTTTTTTCTTAATCTCAGAAATTTCGTTAAACATTAAAATATAGTTGCTTACCACGCCAAATTCATCTTTTATCGCGATAGCCGAAAACAGCGCAGGGAAATCATCGCCGTTTTTCTTGACGCAGTAAATTTCATCTGTATAGCTTAGGCTCTCTTTGTCAAGCTTTTCCTTGATTTCGCCCATTATACCGCCGTCATGATCGACTCTGAAATACTCTGGCACCTCGCCCACGACATCGGTTTCGCTAAATTGCATAATCGTATAAAATGCCCTATTTGCGCGGATAATCCTACCGATATCATCTGTGATGACAATCGCTTCTAACGACCTTAAAAATACATTTGAATTTAGATTTAACTCAGCTTCAATGTCTTTTTTAGCAGTGATATCCTCGATAGTAGCGACGATTTCTTCGGCACCGCCACTTCTTTTTTCTTTTTTGCTAGCATATCCTTGTAGGCTAATCCACGCGTATTTTAGCTCGTCGTTATCGCTTAGCTCGTCGTTTAGCTTGATTCTGATTTCGCATGAAATTTCATCACTTATGCCTAGCTTGCATTTGTTAAGTTCGTCGTTAAATTTCTTTAAATCCACATAGTAAATTTTCGCTACGAAATCGCCTATACTCATCTCTGTATCGACGCTAGCTTCCTTACTACCTAAAATCTCCATATACTCTTTGCTAAGCATGATTTTTTTGGCTAGCAAATCAATCGTGCATGGGCTATACGATCTGGTTTTTAAAAGCTCTTCGTTGCTTTTCATATCTGATTTGAGTTTGTTGATTTCCATGAGCTTATCGTGTATGTTGGTAAAATACATAACGACTTTGCGCTCTTTTTTATACAGACAAATCGTAATCTCATAAAACGCCCTAATCGAATTTCTATGCAAAATCGGATAAACCCGCTTTGTAACCTCGTTATTTTGCCTAGTATCGCTCATAAGGTTTCTTAGCTCGTTTTGCAAAGAATCAGCGTCGCTTTTTTGAAATAGGCTCCAAAAATATGTTTTGCCCTCTAAAATTTGAGTATTTTCATATCCCCAAATTTCACGCGAACTAGCGCTGACATCGATTATTTCGCCACCTTTGATGACTACGGTTACGATTGGAGCGTCATTTAGATATTTATACTTCTCTTTGGTATCGGTGTAAAATTTGCGGTATTTTGAGGCGTCCAGCAAGACATAAAGCACCAAAATATCCTCGCCATTGCGCACAAAGGTCTTTTTGATATACATATCCTTTTTGCCGTTTGGGGTATCGTGCGTGTGGATAACATAATTTTCTTTGGTGTAAAGTGAAATTTGGCTTTGGCGGGCGTTTTCATACAGTGAAGTCGCTTCTAGCGTAAAGATATTTTTGCCCACGATATCATCGCCGTAAAGCTCCTTGGCTCTGAGGCTAGCGTTGTTTATCATGCCATTTGTGTTTTCTACGCTAAAAATCATTAGCGAGCTTTTTTTCAGCGCGTCGATAAATGTAAAATCCACCTTGCTAGCCCTGCCAGAATACTGCACGCTTTCATCGAGTTTTTGCGCGATTTCTAAAATTTGATCTAGCGCGCCCATGGTTTCGATCTTAGTCGCCGTGGCCTTATAAACGCCACCTGAAACAGAGCTGTGAAGCAGGTGCAAAGGATCGAAAATTCGGCGTTTTAAAAATTTGTAATTTACCAAAGTGATTAGCAAATACAAAAACAAAAACCCAAGTGCTAGCAAAACCAAAAGGTTTTTTAGGCTTAGATATTCTTTTAAATTTTTGCTTATCATTATGAAATTGTTCGAATCATCAAATTTCTCAAAATAGACAAATTTGCGCTCGCCAAGGCTTTTTAAAATTTTGAGTTTTTTCTCGCCTTCAAAATCAAATCTATTTGTATAAAGTGCGAAAATATCGTTTGTGATATTAAAAATTTCGCCCTCTTTGTTAAAAATCAAAATTTCGCCAAGGCCGGTAAATTTGTCATTTAGCGAGGTTGTGTTTGCAAAGGCTATCAAAAATGTATTTGCCTCGACCTTTTGGATCAAAAAATATCTATTTGCGCCATTAATCCGCATGAAGCGCGAGATATAGCGGTTGTCTTTGATTTTTGAGATAAAATTATCAAGCCTGAGTTCGCCCAAATTTGCCATAGCCGAATCATTAAAATACGAGGCTATAACCTCGTCTTGATTACCCACAGCCCTGACATAAAAAATCGCGTCGAAATTTTGCTTTTGCGAGGCTGTATGCTCGATGAGACGGAAATACAAGGTTCTTCTTGCATACTCGTTTTCGGTTTTTAAACCTTGATAGGTTTTAAGGTTTTCAGATAAAATTTGAAGTTCGCTAAAAAGCTCGTCGTTGCGGTCTTTTACAGCGTTTTTTGCTACGCTTAATTTGGTAGAAAGCTCGGCTTGGATATTTGAGCCCACAAAGCCAAAAATGCAAAAAACAAGCGCGAAAATAGCCAAAATTCCAAGAATCAAAGCTATAAAAAATCGTTTGGTTATTACTCTTTTATCTTCCATTTTTATGCCAAAAATTTAAATTTTTCGCGCCATTTTAGCAAAAAAGTGATTAAAGTCTTATTTTATTTGACCTTTCTCCCAAAAAATGCATAGCCAAAAGCACCAAAAAGCTAAAAATCAGCATAATCGCCGAGTATAAATGCGCGCTGGTAAAATCCAAAATTTCAGTCGCCTCATAAATCGCAATCGAAGCTACCTTGGTCTGCTCGCTCACAGAGCCTCCTATCATCAGCACCACGCCAAACTCTCCCATAGTGTGCGCGAAGCATATCACCACAGCGCTTATCAAGGACGGTTTCATCGCTGGTAGTAGCACCCTAAAAAGCGTAGCAAAAAACCCCTTACCTAGCGACCACGAAGCGTGGCGAAGCGAGGCTGGAAGCGAACGAAACCCGCTAAGCATGGGCGAAAACATAAATGGTAGAGAGTAAATACAGCTTGCAATCACCAAACCGCTGAAATTAAAGACAAATCGCAGACCAAAATTTTCATCGAAAAATTTGCCAAGCGTCGAATACGGCGATAAAAACACAAGCAGATAAAATCCCAGCACGCTTGGTGGAAGCACGAGTGGAAGCGAAATGACGCTTTCAATCACGCTTTTGGCGCGAAACTCCCTATACGCCATAAAATATGCCAAAAACAGGCAAATCCAAAACAGAGTAAATGTCGTCACCACCGAGAGTTTAAGCGAAATCAAAAACGGCGTGAGGTCTAAATTTTGTAAAGCTTCAATCACTGTTTTCCTCGATTTTTTTCAAATTTATATTAAAGGCCTTTGCGCCCACGCTCACGCTATCGCCCACGCGCAAATCCCTAGCCTCGCTCACGCTTAAAACCACTTCGCAAAGTTGCGCCCCAACAGCGATTATAGCGATATTTACGCCACCTGCTTCGCGCAAAGCAACCACCTTGCCACGAAAGCTAAATTTTTGCGAACCGCTAGTTTGCAAGAAAATTTCACTTGGCGAGCCCTCGCGCACAAGGCTTCCGTTTTTTAGCTCATACACACGCTCGCACAGCCTGTAAATCTCGCTGATATCGTGGCTGACAAGGATAATTGTAGGGCGAAATTTCTCATGGATTTTTTTGAGATAGTCTTGGATTTTTTCACGAATTTTATAATCTAGCGCCGATAATGGCTCATCAAGTAGCAAAATTTCTGGGCTTTGCATTAGAGCGCGGGCTAGTGCCACGCGCTGTTTTTGTCCGCCAGAGAGCTGCGAAATAGCGAAATTTGCGTATTTTTCAAGCTCTAAAAATTTTAGCATTTCACCTGCTTTTTGCAAATCTTTTTTGGCAAAAAGCAGATTTTCTATCACGCTCATATTCTCAAAAAGCGCGTAATCTTGGAACAAAAAGCCAATTTTTCGCTGCTTAGCGTGCATAAATTTTCGCCCATTATCTAGCGTGATTTCGCCGTTTGTAATCGCCCCACTATCTATTTTCATAAAGCCAGCAAGTAGCCTTAAAATCGTGGTTTTGCCAGATCCACTAGCCCCATACAGACAGACAAAGGAGCCCTTTTTTATCTTTAAATTCACACTGATTTTAAAATTTTCGTTTAGCCGTTTTTCGCAATCAATCTTAATCATAAATTTTCTCTATAAAAATCGCGCTTGCATTTGCATAAATGTAAATTTCATCGCCCACGCAAAGCCCTAAATTTCGCACGCTCTGCGTGGTTGCGATAATGTCAAATTCTAAATTTTGCCCGCTTTTGCAAAAGCTTAAATTTGATAAAATTTCGCCAAATTTAATATCTAAAATCTCGGCACAAATTTCATTTTCTGCCGAAATTTCGCATTTTTTGCGAGCTAATACTGCCTGCGTCGCTTTAAAGCCAATTTCTACGCCCAATCCCACGCTAAGGGGCTTTGGGAGTTCTAAAAAAACTCCACAAAGCCCGTGCGAGAAAAGAATTTTATAAATTCCCTCGCTCGCTAAAATTTGCTCTACCCTAACTCTCAAAACTCATATCCGTATTTGGCGAAAATTTCTCTACCCTTATCGCTTAAAATAAAGTCATAAAATGCCTTTGCTTCGGCGTTATTTTCGGCTTTTTTGAGTATTACCATACCTTGCGCGATTGGCTCGTAAAGCGAGCTAGGCACAAGCACGAAATGTTTGCCCTCCTCGCATGCACTTTCATTGCAGCCACTCTCTTTCATTTTTGGCGCATACATCGCACTGGCTGCGATAAATCCCACATCAGCCGCACTTAGCGTCTGTGTTAGGGCTTCGCCGATTGATTTAGCCTCGACGATTTTTCCTTTTACGCTATCATAAATTTCAGCTTTTTGCATAGCATTTACGCTGGCTGTGCCGTAAGGGGCTGTTTTTGGGTTTGCGATAGAAATCGTTTTTACCTTTTCGTCTTTTAGCGCGTCAAGCCCTTTCCCTAAATCCACGCCACGCACGCTTAGCATTGCAACCTTGCCCTTGGCGTAAGTTTGCGCTTTTGCCGTAGCAAAACCAGCCTCAAACAAATCATCGGCAAACTTCATATCAGCCGCCATAAAAATATCAAATGGCGCGCCGTTTTTAATCTGCGTATTTAGCGCGCCACTTGCACCAAGGCTCACATTTAGCTTAGTATCTGGGTTTAGCTTTTCAAACTCAGACTTAATCTCGTCAAAAGCGTAAGTCGTATTCGCAGCCGCTGCGATAGATACCTCGCCCGCATTTAACGCACCACATAGCGCAAGAGCGCAAAGTAAAAATTTGTGTTTCATAAATTCTCCTTAAAAAAAATGGATTTTAAATTTTAAAATTTATCGCTCAAATCACACGCCGATAATGATATCATCAGGCTCTATGCACGCCATCACCTCATCGCCCACGCCCAAATTTAGCTCATTTGCGCTTTTGCGCGCGATTATGGCGATTATGTTTTGATGACCTGCGGTATCAAGGCAAATTTGAGCGTTTTTAATGCCGATTTTGACATCACTGATTTTGCATTTCACGCCGTTACACTCGCCCAAATTTTCGCCTTTTAAAATTTTCACACTTGGGGCTTTGAAAATTAGCAAAACCTCTTTGCCAGGCCTTAATTCTAGGTTTTTTTCACTTTCTATTGTGATTTGCGCGTCTAGCTTCTCGCCACCTGAAAGCGTGAGTGTGATTATGCTATCGACTGCGCCTCTGCTAATCTCGCTAATAACGGCGTTTAATTGATTTCTGGCTGAGAGTTTTATGCCGATTCTTTCAAGTCCGATTAAATTTTCATCGCTGATATCATCAGCCTTTAAAATTTGCTCCAAAAAGCTATCACCAACCCTGCTGATGATATCATAGGAGCGAATTAGGCTTTTAGCATAGTCAGTGAGCTCCGAGCCACTATTTTTTTTCGAGCCTTGCGCGCGAGAAATCAGAGGCTTTTTGCTGGCGTTGTTTATCAAATTTAGGCTATCCCAGCAGTTTTTATAGCTAATGCCGATTTTTTGGGCGGCTTTGGTGATTGATTTAGTTTCACCCACAGCTTTTAGCAAGGCGATATGGCGTGAAATCAGCGTCGTATCCTTGCTAAGATAAAGTTCTAGCGCAAATTTAGCGTTCATAAATTTTCCTTTTTATTTCATTTACTTTTTATGATTTTGTCTGTATAAAATAATATATTTAAAAAGCTTAAAAATACCTTTTTATGGGATTTTATTTTATTATTTTAATTTTAATTTCACACATAGACAAAAATTTACTTAAATTTTGTAAAATCGCCCTTTCGATTAAATTTAAAAGGATAATGGTTGAAATTTCATAGAGCTTTTTTATGCGCTGTTGCGTGTAGCTGTGCGCTGTATGCCACCGATACTAGCGCCGAGATTGATGAGTTTGACGCCGAGTATAGTCAAAAGGAAGTTTTCGATCCGCTAAGTGGCTATAACCGCGTAATGACGGGCTTTAACGATGTGTTTTACCGCTATTTGGTGACACCTGTGGCCACAGGCTATGATTATGTCATGCCAGATCCCATACAAGGGGCGTTTGCGAACTTTTTCCACAATCTAATGTATCCAATGCGCCTGACAAACAACCTTTTACAGGGCAAATGGGAAAATTCTTGGGACGAGACAAAGAGATTTTTGATAAACACCACAATCGGTTTTGCTGGGCTTAGCGACGCAGCGACTTTGCATTTTAACATACCGCGCCACGATGAGGATTTCGGGCAGACACTAGGATACTGGGGCGTGCCAGCAGGACCGCATATCGTGTGGCCGATACTAGGGTCTAGCAACCTGCGCGATACTTTCGGGCTTGTGGGCGATTTTTTCACCAATCCGATAAATTATATCGACGATAGCACCGTGAGTATGTCGGTAAATGCGTTTAGGATTTTTAACGATTACTCTCGCGATCCTAAATTTTACGAGAAAATGACAAGCGGGGCTGTGGATTTATATCCATTTTTACGCGATGCTTATGAGCAAAGCAGAGAACAAAAAATAAAGGAATAAAAATGAAATTTTTTAAAATTTTAACTTTGGCGTTTTTGCTTTTTAGTTTTTCACACGCTATTAGCGACGCTGATATCGAGCCAGTAATGAGCCAAAAGGTCGCCACAGCAGTTTCGATTATGAGGGACGGCGCGCTCGCAAAGGACGCTAAACCAGCCAAAATTTTCGCCCTATTTGATGAGTATTTCGACTATAAACAAATGGCAAAACTATCCCTTGCCAAGCATTATGCGAACCTTTCAGACGCCCAAATCGCCGAGTTTAACAAAGCTTATGAGGCGCATTTGAAACGCTCATTTATTGATAAACTCTCGCTTTATACCGACCAAGATATGAAAATTTTAAGCAAAGAAGCTCCAAGCGAAAAAAGACGGGTGCTAAAAACGCAAATCATCGGCGAGGATAAAAACTACGCAATAGATTTTAAATTTTTCCCAAATAACGGCGATTGGCGCATTTACGATGTCGATATCGTGGGCGTTAGCCTAATCCAAACATATCGCTCACAATTTGGCGATGTCGCGCAAAATTTGGGCTTTGACGAGCTATTAAAACGCCTTAATGCGACCGTAATCGAAAGTGGCAAATAACGCTTGAAACGCATTTTTCGCTTAATTGTCAAATTTCCAAAGAGTGTTTTAGCGCTGTTTAGCGCTCTTGCGCTCTTTTTTGGTTATTTTTGCACGCACCTGCAAATCGACGCTTCTAGCCAAACCCTGCTTTTAGAAAACGACAAGGATTTAGAGATTTGGCGCGAAGTTAGCGCGAGGTATGCTACGCCGAATTTTTTCGTCGTGGCATACACGCCCTCGCAAGACTTGCTAAGCAAACAGACGCTATCAAACATAGCAGAGCTTAACGCCAAATTTAGCGCGCTAGATTTCGTTGATAGCGTGGTGGATTTGGGAAATGTGCCACTTTTGTTAAACAAAAAGGGCGATTTGAGCGAGCTTTTAAAACATATCCCCACGCTAAAAGACGCAGATATCGACCTAGCCGCTGCTAAAAAAGAGCTACTAACTAGCCCATTTTACGCTTCAAATTTAGTCAGCGCGGATTTTGGCACGACTGGAATTTTGATAAATTTAAAGCCAGAGAAAAAATACGAAGAGCTACTTCGTGCGCGAGATAGTGCGAAAAACGCCCTAAATTTGGCAAAAAAATCAAATTTGGCGAATTCCGAAATTTCAAATTTAAAGCAAAATTTAAAACTTGCCGAGCAAAATTTCAAAGCTTACAGAGATGAACTTCGTATCAAAGACCACGAAAATTTACAAAACCTTCGAGCCATAATCACCGAATTTTCTAGCGCGCACCCTAGCGAGCGGCTGTTTTTGGGCGGTATAAATATGATAGCCGATGATATGATAAGCTATGTAAGAAATGATCTTAGCACTTATGGCGTGGGCGCGCTGGTGCTCTTGCTAGCGTGCTTTTGGCTCTTTTTTAGGCAGGCGAAATTCATCGTGCTTCCACTTATCATTTGCGCTTACTCGGTAATGATTAGTAGCGGGCTTTTTGGGCTTTTGGGCTTTGAAATCACCGTAATTAGCTCGAATTTCATTGCCCTTGTGCTAATCATCACGGTTTCTGTGTGTATCCACCTAATCGTAGCTTACCGCGAATACAGCGCCAGATTTCCTAGCTTTTCGCAACGCCAGCTAGTATATGCGGTCTTGCGCGAGCGGGCTATGCCATGCTTTTTTGCGATTTTTACCACGATTGTGGGATTTATGTCGCTAATCTTTTGCGATATTAAGCCTGTAATTTCGCTAGGAATTATGATGAGCGTGGGAATTGCGTGCTCGCTAGTCGTGGTGTTTTGCCTCTTTGGCGCGGTGATGAGCATATCTAAGCGCACACACAATAATCGCAGTTTTGAGAAGCAGTTTCGCTTCACCCATTTTTGTGCGAATTTAGCCCTAAATCACAGAGGCAAAATTTACGCAGTTTGCGCGCTAGCTGTTTTGGCTGGGATTTTTGGGATTAGCAAATTGCGTGTGGAAAACAGCTTTATCGGATATTTTAAGGAAAATACCCCGATTTATGCCGGTATGGAGGTCATCGACACCAAGCTCGGTGGCACGATTCCACTCGATATCGTGATAAAATTCCCAAAATCGCAGAGCGCGCCAAGCGAGGAAATGGACGAATTCGAGGCTGAATACGCCGCGAACGAAAACGACCCAAAATACTGGTTTAGCTCCCAAAAAATGCGCATTATCAATAAAACTCACGCATTTTTAAAAGACCAAAACATTAGCGATCACAAATTTATCGGGCAAGTAAGCTCTCTAAGCTCGCTTTTGCAAGTCGGGCGCGAGATAAACTCGGGCGAGGAGCTAGATGATTTAATGCTAGCGCTAATTTACTCCGAACTGCCTGAAAACTACCGAGAAATGGTGCTTTCGCCCTATGTCAGCATAGAAGAAAATGAGGCGCATTTTAGCGTTCGCACGATTGATAGCGATCCAAATTTGCGCAGAAATGAATTTTTGCAAAATTTGCAAAATGATTTAAATAAATTGCTCGCAAATGACGGCGTAAGCGCGCAGGTAAGCGGTATAATGGTGCTTTATAACAACATGCTCCAAACCCTAATGAGCTCGCAAATCGGCACGCTTGGCATTACGGTTGGGGTTTTGTTTGTGCTGTTTTGCTTGATTTTCCGCTCGCTAAGCTACGCATTTATCGCGATTGTGGTAAATCTAATCCCGCTTTGCGTATGCTTTGGGATAATGGGGATTTTGGGCATTCCGCTAGATATTATGAGTATTACGATTGCCGCGATTAGTATCGGTATCGGCGTAGATGATGTCATACACTATCTATTTCGCTTCCGACGCGAGTTCGCGCGCACGCAAGATAGTGCAGAAGCAATCCGCGCAAGCCATGCTAGTATCGGGTATGCGATGTATTACACTTCGTTTGCGATAATTCTGGGATTTAGCGTTATGATGATAAGCAATTTTTGGCCGACGATTTATTTTGGGCTTTTGATCTGCCTTGTAATGGCGCTTTTGTTGCTTGGCGCGCTCATAATCCTGCCTTCACTCTTAATGAGCAAATCTAGGTTAAAAATTTAATCTAAAATCAAATTTAGCCTGCTATAATGGCGAGTTTTGGAGAGGATGATGACCTGGTGGCGTCTGCGGACTTCAAATCCGATAAGAGGGCGGTTGACCGCTTTCTGGGGGGTTCGATTCCCTCACTCTCTCGCCAAAATTTAAATTTCAAAATTTCAAATTCTTAGCGCAAAATTTTCCAAAATTCACAATTCTGCAAATTTTATACGAATTTAAAATTTAAACTTAGTATTTTTGAAAAATTTTAAATTTACATAAACCCCAACCACAAGGTGTGGCTGGGATTTGAAATTTAAGAATTTAAAATTTGATTAATTTGAGTGTTCTAAGTATGAAATCACGCCAAGGGCGGCTGTCGCGCCGTCTGCGGCTGCACAAACGACCTGTTTTGGCGCATCTATGCGCAAATCACCCGCCGCAAAAAGACCTGGCAGGCTTGTTTGCATTTTTAGATTTACCACAACCTTGCCCTCGTCGTTCATATTGCAGATAAAATCGCCGTTTTCGTCCCTTAACACGCTGTTTCGCACATCAAGCCCCACGAAGGTAAAAATCCCGGGCAGGCTCAATTCTCTTTTTGCGCCTGTGTTTTTATCGCTAACGACGATACCCGTTACTCCGCTATTATCGCCTTTGATCTCATCGACGATTGCATTTGTGATAAGCTCGATTTTTTCGTTATTTTTGACCTTTTCGATAGTGTTTGGCGTAGCGCGGAAGCCGTCTCTTCTGTGGATTAGATAGACTTTCGAGCAGATATTTGCTAGATACAGCGCCTCTTCGAGCGCAGTATTTCCACCGCCAAGGACCGCTACTTCTTTGTTTTTATAGAAAAATCCGTCGCAAGTAGCGCATGTGCTAACCCCGCGTCCGAAAAACTCGTCCTCGCCCTTGACCCCTGCTCTGCGAGGTTTCGAGCCAGTGGCTACGATTACAGCCTTGGCACGAGCGGTTTTGCCACCCTCTAAAAATATGCTAAATGCGCCGTCTTCGTCCTTTTTGATACGCTCGACGCTTATCATTTCGTGTTTGAGCCCGAAGCGAAAGCACTGCTCCTGCCATGGCGCCATAAAGCTCATGCCGTCCATCACGGTCGCTACGCCAGGGTAGTTTTCCATTTCAGAGCTACTTGTGATTTGCCCACCTGGCATACCCATTTCATACATTACGACATTTTTAAGTCCGCCCCTTGTGGCGTAAAGTCCCGCACTTAGCCCAGCTGGACCGCCACCGATGATTGCTAAATCTAACATTTTTTCTCCTTTGTTTTATTTTTTAATCAAATTTAGGGCTAAATTTCAGTGAAAAATAAAAAGGGCTTTCGCCCTTAAATTTTAAAGTAATGAGTTGATTTTATCAGTGATTACTTGTTTTGATTGCGCGCCGATTAGTTGAGCTGCAACTTCGCCGTTTTTGAAAAATAGCATAGTTGGGATCGAGCGAACGCCAAATTCTACTGCCAAATCTTGCGCCTCATCGGTATTTACCTTGCAAATTTTAGCTTTACCCTCAAACTCGTTTGCTAGCTCGTCGATGACAGGGGCAATCATACGGCATGGTCCGCACCATGGAGCCCAGAAATCAACTAACGCAACACCCTCGCCTACTACATCTTTGAAATTTGCAGATGTAAGTTCGATATATTTTCCCATAAATTCTCCTTTAAATAAATTTGGTTGAAAATCGGACTATTATAGTTTTACAATATTAATGAAAGGTAAAAATTTGGGTTATAATGAAATATTATTGATAAAATTTATCCGTTGCGGATAAATTTCAATTAAATCAATCTGCCAATCATCGCAAATTTCATTTGTCAAAATGTAATAATCAATCGCCTTTAAAATTTTGCTCATCTTCGCAGGCGTTACACGGCTAGCAGCGCAGTAATCGCCACTAGTCGCCTTAACCTCGATAAAATGCAAAATTTCATCTTTGCTCGCGATGATATCAATCTCGCCAAATCGTGAGTGAAAATTTCGCGCGATTATCTTAAATTTATTCTGCTCTAACCACCCAGCAGCCCTATCCTCGGCAGAAAATCCAAAGAGATAATTTTTTAGCCCCATTACTCTTCGATTCTAATCATAAATGGTCGCTGTATGATAAACTCCTGCGCGTCTAACTCGCCCATAGCGCGCTTGACATCGGCCTCTAAGCTCGTGTGAGTGGTGAAAAACAGCGTAACGCACTCTTCGGTTTTTTGCTTTGGTTTTTGCAAAAAGCTATCAATTGAGAGGTTGTTTTCGCTTAATATATTTGTGATTTTAGCCAAAACGCCCTTTTCGTCTTTAACACGAATTCGCAAATAATACTTCGTGCGAATTTCACTCATAGGCGAAATCACAAAATCATTTTCAAGCTCTTTTTTATAGCCTAAAATCGGGCTTTTGTTACCGCGAGCTATATCGATTAAATCGCTTATAACTGCACTTGCCGTAGCCCTGCCACCAGCTCCTGGGCCATAAAACATACTCTCGCTCATACAATCCCCAAAAACGCTCACGCCGTTCATCGCCCCACCGACCTTAGAAAGCATTGCGTTTTGCGGGATTAGGGCTGGATGGACACGAAGCTCGACACGGCTTTCGTCAATGCGTTTTGCAATCGCCAAAAGCTTGATTACATACTCAAATTCGTGCGCGAAATATATATCTTCTTTGCTAATCCTATCAATACCTTTAATCAAAATATCCTCAGGCCTACCTTGCGCCCCATAAGCAATGCTAGCTAGGATTAGCAGTTTGTGTGCTGCGTCAAATCCGCCTATATCGAAGGTCGGATCAGCCTCAGCATAACCTAGCTCTTGCGCCTTTTTTAGCGCGTCTTCAAAATTTTCGTTTTTTTGCATCATATTTGTGAGAATATAATTGCTAGTGCCGTTTAATATACCAATGATTTTTTCGATTTTATTCGCACTTAAACCCTCACGCAAAGCCTTGATTATCGGAATTCCACCAGCTACGCTAGCTTCGTAACCAAAAGGCGTGGAGCCGGCTAAATTTTCAAGCTCATATCTATGATAAGCCAAAAGTGCCTTATTTGCGGTAACGACAGCCTTTTTGCGTTTTAAAATTTCACTAACTATCTCATAAGGCTTTTCGACCCCGCCCATGAGTTCGACAAAAACATCGATATCATCGCGGTTTATGACTGAATTTAAATCATCGCTTAGCGAGATTTTGGCACTGCGCTTTTTGCTTAGATCTCGCACCACGCCGATAACTGGCTCGATTTTAACCCCAGCGCGCGCAGTGATTAACTTTTCGTTTTCGATGAGTATGTTTGCTACCTCGTTACCGACGGTTCCGACGCCTAAAATCGCTACTCTCATTTGACCTCTTTAAGATATTTTTTGATATTTCGCGCTGCTTGGCGGATTCTATTTTCGTTTTCGATAAAGGCGATTCGCACATAATCATCTCCCGCACTTCCAAAGCCAATTCCAGGGCTAACAGCCACGCAAGCCTGTGTTAGAAGCTGTTTTGAAAACTCCATGCTCTTTAATCCAGCGCATTGTGGAGGCAGTTTTGCCCATGCAAACATGCTAGCTTGTGGGGTCGCAATCTCCCAGCCTGCGTTGCCAAAGGCTTCTAGCAAGACATCTCTTCGTTTTTGATAAGTAGCCCTTATCTCGTCAATGCACTCTTGCGGGCCATCAAGCGCGATTGTAGCGGCGACTTGGACTGGGGTAAACATACCATAATCAAACCACGATTTTATCTTTTTAAGCGCGGCAACTAGGCGTTTGTTTCCGCATACAAAACCCACGCGCCAGCCAGCCATATTGTAAGTTTTCGATAGTGTGTATGCCTCAACTGCGACATCTTTGGCACCATCGACTTCAAAGATACTTGGAGTTTTGTATCCATCGAAGCTAATCTCAGCGTAAGCTATATCGCTGATGATATAAAATCTCTCTTTTTTTGCCATTGCTACAAGACGCTCATAAAAGCTCTTTTCGACGGTTACGGTTGTTGGATTGTGTGGGAAATTTACCACGACATATTTTGGTCTAGGAATACTCTCGTCAAATGTTTTTTGAAGCTCTATGAAAAATTTATTCTCGTCAAATTCCAAAGTTTGCGTATCATAGGGCAAAGGGATTTTCACCACATTTCCGCCTGCGATAATGAAGGCTTGGGTGTGGATCGGATAGGCAGGATCTGGGACTACGGCTACATCTCCAGGGTTGATTATCGCGCTTGTTAAATGCACAAAACCCTCTTTCGAGCCCATTGTCGCGACGATTTCGCTATCTGGATCAAGCATGACGCCGTATTTGCGCTTATACCAGTTAGCACATGCCAAGCGAAGTTTGTAAATGCCCTGACTTACGCTATATCCGTGAGTTTTGTCCTTTTGCGCGCTTTCGCAAAGCTTGTCGATGATGTGCTGTGGCGTGCGGCCGTCTGGGTTACCCATAGAAAAATCGATTATATCATCGCCCTTGTGGCGTGCTGCCATTTTAATCGCATTGACCTCAGCAAAAACATAATTAGGCAATCGCTCGATTTTGCCAAATCTAATCTCGTCAAACATCTCATCCTCCTATAAGTTTGATTTCTAAGCCTTGTTTGATATTTTCCCCAGCAAATGCGTCGCAAAGGTGCATATAATGCGCATTTGGCGGGAATTTAATCTCCAACTCTTTTACTTTTGCCTCACTGATTTTATTTGAAATTTCGTCTAAATTTTTGTCATAAAAGGCTATGTTTGGATACCAAACCTGCGCGCCTTTGGTTTTAACAACTGCTTTTTTGGTGTTTGCGATATTTATAAAATAGCTACTTTTTAGCTCGTTTTGTTCTTTGTTTGTGAGTAAATTCATACTCTCAAAATTCAGACGAAACAGCATTACATCGCCTAAAATCATAAAATCCTCGACATAAATTTTATGCTTTTTAAGCTCAGTATAAATCGCGCCTGGATCGATCATACGGTTTGTGCGCAAAAGTATGCTTCTTAGCTTTTCGCCCTCGTCTAAATTTAGAAAAGCTAAATTTTTGTAATTCTCTAAATTTAGCCTGTCAAAGACCAAATTTAGCGGTTTTAAAAGAAATTTTGAATTTTGCTTCGTAAGAAATTTTATCTCAATCCCGCGCGCCCTATCGCTTGGAGTAAAATTTAAAATTTGGTTTTTTTCTAAAATTTTGCTTATCTTTGCAAGGTCGGCAAAGCCGTTTTTATCGCTCAAATCTTCACTTGCGTTGATATCGTAACGCGCCAAAATTTCGCTAGGGCTCGCACAAAAAGCCAGCCCCAAACAAAACGCGAGCGCGAAAACGATTTTTACCACTTTTTACCCTTATTTAGCCGAATAAACTCTTCGTTTGAAATTTTGTTTATTTCGCCGTTTTTGATGTGGAGTTTGATTGTGTTTTTCTCGCTAAATTTCACTGGATCGCCTGGCTTTCCTATGTCAAACATACCATGCCCAGTAGCGATCAAAAGCTCGTCGCTAGCACTTAGCGTATAGCTTTCGGTTGTGACAAATTCTCGTTTTTTGCCGGTAGTTAAATTTATTATTCCTAGCCAAATTTTAACATGCGGTGTGAGTTTAAGCTCGTCGCTTGGGCTAAATTTCGCGCTTGTGTTATTATCGCTAGCATTGCTATCACTTGCGTTTGCGTCGCTTGCATTAGCCTCTGCTTTGATGATTTGTATGCTTCGATCTAGCGCATTTGGCGCACTTGCGTTGTAATCGCTGGCGCTATAAGCACTAGCGTTAAATTCCAACGCGCGCGGCGATTCATAAGGCTTGATGCCTACATTTTCTAGCTGTTTTTGCGTATCGCTAACCACGCTATTATCGGAGTATGTGGTACTGCTCTCTTCATTTAGCGCAGAGCCTAAAAATTCGTTAAATTTCTTATGAAGCTCGAAATAAAAAATCGCAGCGATTATCAAAAATATCGCCACTAGCCATATTATCCAGCCTCCACCCTCTCTTTTGCTACCGCTTGCACGCGCATAGACCTTTTCGACATGAGCTCTTTTGTTTGGTTCGAAACTAGCCTTTGCAGCCCTAAACTCGCTCAACCACTCGCTCAAATCCAGTCCAAATTCGCGCTCTAAAATTTTGATATATCCAGCGACATTGAAATTCGCAAGTTTTTGAAAATCTTTATCTAAAATCGCTTTTAAATTTTCCACTTCGATATGCGTTACATTGGCGACCTCGCCTAAATCCATGCCTCGCAAACGCTCTAAATCTAGATCTTTTTTTTCCTTCTCATCCATTTAAAATCCTATCACAAAGTATCGCAAAAGCGGCGCTTACATTTAACGAATCCCAGCCCTCGCGCATTTTGATCGATACTTTTTTATCGCATTTTTTAAGCACTTTTGCAGGGATTCCAAACCCCTCGTTACCCATGACAAGCGCCCTTTTTTTGGCAAATTTAAGCTCTTTGAAATTCTCTCCGTCCGCACTAGCAGCGCAGATTTCAAACCCAGATTGTTTTAGCTCGTTTAGCGCACTAAGCCCGTCAGCGAGCCTAACTACATTTAGCTCATACGCAGCACCCGAACTAGCCCTTAAAATGCCTTCGATGTTTAGATTATTTGCGACAATTATCACGCTATTTGCGCCCAAAGCGTAAGCCGTGCGCATAATCGCGCCGATGTTTCCTACATCGGTCAGCCCATATAAAACGACCAAAAATTCATCGTTTTTCACACTCGCAAACTCAGCGAATTCAAACTCGCTAACCTCGGCTAAAAAACCTTGATGATTGCCACCATGCGCCAAAGCTTGGGCTTTTTTGCTATCTACGCGCTCGACTTTGACGCCAGTGCGCGCAATACGGCGAAAAATATCGCTCTCGCACTCCTTAGCAAGCATAATGCGAACAAATTTTTCGCTATGGTGTTCTAAAATATGTAAAAATAATTGTTTTCCGTAAATAATCATTTTGCGATTTTAGCAAAAAATGGTTAAGAGATGCCTTATTTTATCAAATCGTTGTAGATTTCTTTGACAGATTTTCCAGTGATTTTGGCAAGCAATTTTGCCTTGATTTTGGGTGAAATTTCAAGGCTTTTAATGTCGTTTTCGGTGATTTTTTCGAAATTTGCCTCTTTTGCACCAGCTACCACCACAGCCCACTCGCCGTTTAAATTCGCGGTTTTTAGGGCGAGGGCTAACTCTTTTGCGCTGCCAAAAAATTTGGTTTCAAACTTTTTACTCGCCTCTTTTATGGCGAAAATTTGGCGATTTTCGTCTAAATTTTCGATACCGCAAACAAGGCTTAAAATTCGCTTTGGCGATTCGTAAATCACGCATGGATAGGGGTTTTTGAGCATGTTTTCTATGGCGATTTTGCGCTCTTTGCCAGTATTTGGCAAAAAGCCTAAAAAGCAAAATTCCTTTTCCACTATCCCGCTAGCCGCGACTGCTAGCAAAAGCGCGTTTGCCCCGCTTAAAATTTCGTATTCAATGCCGTTATTTTGGGCAAATTTCACAAGCGCAATCCCTGGATCGCTAATGCAAGGCATGCCAGCGTCGCTTAAAAATGCGCAATTTTTTTGGGTGAAATTTGAGGTGTCAAATTTGGCGAAAAATTCGCTTTCGTTGTGCGTGTGAAGCGAATAAAATTCTTTTTGACCGAAATTTATTTGATATTTTTCGCTAAGTAAGTTTAGAAGTTTTTTACTAAATCTTGTGTCCTCGCAGATAAAAATCTCGCATTTGGTGAGTATTTCAAGGGCATGGGTTGAAATGTCAGCGAGATTTCCTATCGGCGTAGGAACGAAATAAAGCAATTATTTCATTCCGTATTTTTGTTTGAATTTCTCAACACGACCCGCGCTATCTACGATTTTTTCGCTACCTGTGAAAAATGGGTGGCAGTTTGAGCAGATATCTACACGGATTTCTTCTTTGTTTGAGCGTGTTTTAAAAGTGTTGCCACAAGCGCAAGTTACGGTTGTTTCAACATAATTTGGGTGAATATCTTTTTTCATTTTAACTCCTTGCAAATTTTAAAAGGTCGCGATTATACAATAAAATTTTTAAAAAATCAAATTTGACTTTTTTAGAAAATAAGCCTTGCGCAAGCAGTCATTATCGCGGTATTTGAGCGCAAAATATATGGTAAATTTAGCTCGTAAGATTTGCTAAATTTTTTGCGTTCATTTTCGGAAAATCCACCCTCTGGGCCTATAAAAGGAATCTCGTTTTTATCAAAAATCTCCAAACTTTTGCCCTCAAAGTCAATCAAAACCGAATTTGGATATTTAGCCAAAAGCTCGTCCGAGCTAGATAAAATTTCAAGCTCTATGATAGAATTTCGCCCGCACTGACACGACGAATTTATCAAAATTCGCCCCATGCGCTCCAAATCCAGCCTAATATTTTTTTGCGAAAAATCGCTATAAACGAAAATGATTTTTGCCACGCCCATTTCATTTAAGCTAGGAAGTGTTTTTTCGATTACGCTTGGCTCGACCACCGCCCAAGCAAGGCAAAATTCGTGCTTTGGCGCGATAACGGAGTTTTTAAAAACCAAATTCGCTACCGCGGTTTTGCGCGAAATCTCGGTAATTTCATAGATATAATTGCTCTCATCGCGCAAATTTCTAAAATCCACTCTATCGCCCACGCTAAGGCGTCTAGCGCGCAAATGAGAAAAATTTTCACCCGAAATTTCTAAAATTTCGCTTCCTGCGTTTTTATCATAAAAAAATACCATTATATAAAACTCACTATCAAAATTATCGCAAAAATTGCGCCCAAAATTTTACCTATTTGCGCGCGGTAAATTTCAAATTTTTGCCCCAAAAATGCGCGTTTAAGGCGTTTGTATCCCACCGCGCACAGCCCCATTATGCACACTGCGCCCACGCACATTAGCCCCACGCTCACGCTCACGCTAGCCATTACTGGCAACATTACAGCCCCAGTTGTTACAATCGCTGCCAAAACAGCGTAATACACGGGCAAAAATTTGCGAATTCTAGCTAAATATTTTCGCCCATTAAAAAGCTTTTTGCGCGCTTTTATCCCCCTTAAATTTCGCAAAGCAGGAAATTTCACGACGCCGTTTTTCTCGGCTGAATTTAAAGTGTAAAATTTAATGTTTTTATCGATTTTAAGGCGCGTTAGAGCAAAATACACAATCGTAAGCACGCCAAAGACAAAGGCGAAAAATTTATGAAAGCCTAGCGCGCTAGCAAACATATACTCCATTACTCTACCACTGGTTCTGGCGGGAGTTGCGGGTTGATTTGCGGGAGCGGGTCAGGGTTTGCGATGCTCACATCACTAGGCACCTCGCTAGATACAGGCGGCTTTTCTAGCACCTTTTCTTCCTCTTCTTTGCACCCCGTAAAAAGTGCTAAAACCGCAAAAATACCCAAAATTTTCGCTCTCATTAGCAATCCTTTTCGTAGCTAAAATT
This sequence comes from Campylobacter sp. JMF_06 NA1, assembly GCF_027737785.1. Lineage (NCBI taxonomy): Bacteria > Pseudomonadati > Campylobacterota > Epsilonproteobacteria > Campylobacterales > Campylobacteraceae > Campylobacter > Campylobacter sp. JMF_06 NA1. The sequence continues at coordinate 4,774 of NZ_JAOVUA010000002.1, read as the reverse complement.
CACGCCATTTACGAGCTTTTCAAACATTTTTTTATCCCTCCACTCAGCCATTACGCCAGGGGAAAATTTAATATCTTCTAGCTCGATTTTGCCCATATTTTCGTTATCAGCGTCTTCTTCGAAGCACTGCGCATAGCCCGTGGAAGTCTCATGCACGATGACGCTATGAAGCCTTACTCCGCGCTCGCCGTTTTTCATTTCGCTTAGTTCTAAAAGTCTGCGAATTAATATAAAAAATATTCTCGCAAACTGCTCCGCGCTCGCATTTTGCGGGATCTCTATCCAGCGCGCGCTGTATTTTTTCAAATCGTTTTTGTATTCGTCGCTCTCGCCAGAAAATATCGTCGTAGCATGGTCGAAACTATCGATTATATCCCTAATCCCAAGCTTCATATAGCCAAAATCATAGACCATGCCGGCATTATCAAGGTAATTTGAGCTTAATAAAACCTCGCATTTATACGAGTGCCCATGGATACTCTGTCTGCACCTTTGCGACCCGCAAAAGCGCACTATATGAGCGTTTTCGAACTCATACATTTTTCTGATTATCATACACTTTCCTTATCGTTCCAAATTCTAATATGCGCTCTATCGGAGTAATTATAACCATTTTTTATGCAAAATTTAGCGACAAATTCTGCGTTTTGCTCCAACTCCGCCTTGTTTGCGCCAAGAGGCATACAAAAAACCTCGTTATCGCATTCTGCTAAAATTTCGCAAATTTCGGCCTCGGCGTCAAATTCAGGCGAAATTACAAATTTATAAAAGCTATCTTTTGCATTTTTTTTAATCGCTTTTAAAGCCTCGAAATTTAGCCGTTTTTCGCGCGGTTCAAGCGAGTTTGAAAGCTTCGGCGAGATAGCAAAAACGCAATCTTTATAAAACGGGAATTTTTCAAAATCGATTAAAATCGTGCCGTTTGTTTCAAAATGCACCTCGAAATTTAACCTTTGTAAATTTTGGATAAATTCGATAAAAATTTCGTTTTTGTGGTGCAAAAGTGGCTCGCCACCAGTTATGACGACGATAGCATTTTTATATTTTTTCTCTGGCAATTGCTCATAAAATTTTAAAAAAAGTTGGTTTGCGCTAGTGATTTCTTCACTCTCAAAATGCCCCGTCTGCACCGCGCGAATCGTATCACACCCAACCAAAATTTCGCCAGTTTTAATTGAGCGCGCGCTCGCGCCAAATCCAGCGCATTTTAGATTACACCCCGCAAAGCGCATAAACAGCGCAAGCCTGCCTGAGTATTTGCCCTCGCCTTGGATACTTAAAAAGCTCTCTACTAGGCGCAATCTCAACCACCGGTTTGGTAAAATGCACGGCTTGAAATTTCGTTTTGAGCGCCGATTTCCCAGCGATTTTTTTCTGGTTTGTTTTCTAAGACCTGCGCTAAAATTTCGCTAGCTTTTGCGATGTCGCCGGCGCGCACAGCCTCTTTTATGCTTAGGGCGTCCTCGAAATACAAACACGGTATCAAATGCCCCTCTGCGCTCAGTCTTAGCCTATTGCAACTAGCGCAAAAATCGTGTTTGTGCGGATCAATTATGCCAAAAGTGTAGCCGTCATCTAACGCATAAAGCGAAGCTGGGGAGGTGGCTTGCTTTTGAAGTGGTGAAATTTGGTATTTTTCGCCGATAATTTTTAAAATTTCATTTGATTTCACGCCTTTTAAATTTTGCGCGTGAGTGTTTTCCATAAACTCTATAAAGCGAATTTGCACCCCTTTTTCTCTGGCAAATTCGATTAAATGGCAAATTTCATCGTCATTAATCCCACGCAAAACGACGGTGTTTAGTTTGACTTTCAGCCCCACTTCCAGTGCTGCTTCAAGCCCTTCTAAGACATTGTATAAAACGCCCTTTTGAGCGATGTATTTGGCGCGCTCTGGGCGAAGTGAGTCAAGCGACATATTTATGCGTTTTAGCCCAGCATCCGCTAAATCTTTGGCGTAATTTTTGAGATAATATCCGTTTGTGGTAAGGGCCAAATCGATACTTGGCGCATAATCGCTTATCATTTTGACAAATTTTGCTATATCGCGCCTGATTAGTGGCTCACCGCCTGTGATACGGATCTTTTCTATGCCTTTATCAATTGCAACCTTGACGAAGCTAAACATCTCCTCAAAGCTTAGAAGATTTTCCCTAGGCACCCACTCAAATGGGGTGTTTGGCATGCAATAACGGCACCTGAAATTACACTTTTGGGTAACTGAAATTCGCAAATAATTAATATTTCTACCAAATTTGTCGATTAGCATTATAAACCTTAAATTTCTAAATTTCAGCGATTATATATAAATAAAATTCTTTTTGCAAAATTTTATTTTTATATTGATTGGTTTATTTTTTCACGCTTACAAGTAGCTCTTTTAACTGCTCTAAAAGCGGGCGGATTTGCGCCTCGACCCTAGTATCGACCAAAGCTGAAACCCCGCTTAGTCTTTGCTCGATCACCTCATCGATGACATCAGCGACTGCGTTGATATCTAGGCTGGCTACGCCTTTGCCCTCACCCTCAATTATAGCGTGAAGTTCTTCGAGCTTTTTCTTTAACATATAGTTTTCTTGCATGCTATCGGTGATGACCTGATCGAAGCGTTCGAATTTTTTATCTGTCTGTTTGTCCTTGATAAACATAACGATTAAAATCAAAACTATAACTACACAAAGTCCCAAAATAATAAGCATATTTAAATCCACTTTATCTCCTTAAAACAAACTTATCCAAACAAATATAAAGAATATAATACCCAAATATCCGTTTAAAGTAAAAAACGCTCTATCGATTTTGCTAAAATCTTTTTCGACGATTTTATGCTCTTTGTATAAAATCAGCGCACACACAGCCACTCCGATATAGGCAAATGTGCCTAAATTTGCCAGCGCGCAGTATAAAAACCAAAAAATCACACAAATTGCGTGAAAAAGCTTCGAAATGAACATCGAAGCCTCTTTGCCATAACGCGAAGGTATGCTAAATAGCCCATTTTGCCTGTCATACTCCATATCTTGGAGCGAGTAGAGCACATCAAATCCACCTACCCAAAACACCACGCCCAGGCACAGCACCACAGACCAAATCGAAATCGCGCCTGTTACTGCGATATTTCCGGCAATCGGCGCAAGGCCTAGGCAAAGACCTAGCATTAAATGCGCAGTTTCGCTAAATCGCTTGAAATACGAATACGAGCCAAGTGCGAGCAAAATCGGCACGCTAAGCGCAAAAGCAAGACTGTTTATCAAATACGCCACAAACACGAAAATCACGGCGTTTGCTATAATAAATGCAAGCAAATTTTTGCGACCTATTCGCCCATCGACACTAGGTCTTGAAGCACAACGGGGGTTGTTTCGGTCGATTTCTTCGTCCAAATAGCGATTTACGGCCATTGCGAAGCTTCTAGCACTCACGGCGCACAAAATACCCAAAACAAAAAGTCCAAAGCCAAACCACATTGAGCCATTTTGCGCCTTTGAGGCTGTTATCATCGCCACGAAAATAAACGGCAGGGCAAAAACCGAGTGTTTGAAAACTATTAATTCGTTGATATCTTTTAAAATTTGTTTAAATTTTTCCATAAATTCCCTTATTTCGGGCGGTATTTTAGCAAAAATTTGGCAAAAAATCTATTTATAATTAAATTTTTCTATCTTAAATTTGCTAAAATTAGCCCCAAAATTTAATAAAAGGCAAAATTTGAGCGAAATTTTACAACTTGCACTCATTGGCACGACAGCCAGCGGAAAGACGGATTTAGCGCACAAAATCGCCCTAAAAACAGGCGCTGTGATTTTAAGCCTCGACGCACTTTGTGTCTATAAGCTAATCGACATCGCTAGCGCAAAACCTAGCAAAGACGAGCTAGCGCAGGTGCCGTATTTTGGGATAAATTTGATAGAACCAAACGAATATTTTAGCGTGGGCGAGTTTATCAAAGAATACGAAAAAGCGCGCGAATTTGCCGCGCAATCGCAAATTCCACTCATCATCACAGGCGGAAGCGGATTTTACCTAAAATCCATGCTCTCAGGCCTTGCGCCCAAAATCCCAGACGCTCAAATTTTCCCGCAAAATAGCGAAATTTTCGCGCTTGCGCAAAAAATTGATAGTGAGTTTTGCGCCAAATTTAGCGCATTTGATACATTTAGACTGCGCAAATGGTATAGCATTTATGTCGCTACTGGCGAAATTCCAAGCGAATTTTTGCATAAAAATACTGCCCAGCCCGTGATAAAAAATCTCAAAATTTTTGAAATTTTGCGCGAAAAGGACGAAATCAACGAGCGAATCGCGCTTCGAACCAAAAAAATGTTTGAAGCGGGAATTTTAGACGAGGCGAAATTTTTGTTTGAGCGATATGGATATGAGTGCAAATCCCTATCCTGCGTGGGTTTGAAGGAGTGCGGGGAGTATTTGCGGGGCGAAATTTCAAGGGCTAGTTGCGAGGAACTCATCACAATACACACGCGCCAGCTCGCCAAACGCCAGCGCACATTTAATAAATCGCAGTTTGAGGGCAAAATACACGCCCCAAGCAAAATTTTAGAGAGAGAAATTTTAGAATTTTTGGGTAAAAACAGCTAAATTTGACACCAAATCTGTCATTGTAAAAAATGTAGCGCAAGCTATGAGCGTAAAATTTTGTGTCATTGCGAGAAATGCGAAGCATTTCAGTTAAAATAAAACCAGCTAAATTTAAAGCGAAGCTTTAAATTTAGCCACTTCTAAGGTTTTACAGGGGTGGGGGTTGGTAAGGGGGAGG